>CAYTRH010000070.1:0-15048 GCA_964440155.1 uncultured Thiobacillus sp.
AGTACAACCCGCGCGCGTGCAACAGTCTGGCCATGCTGCCGCAGTTCCTCGCACGCCATCCGCTGGCCGATGCCGACAGCGGCCAGGGCTTCCTCGCCTGCCTGCACGAGTTGCAGGAGATGTTGAAGGAAGTCACCGGCATGGCGGCGGTGAGCATGGCGCCCATGGCCGGCGCGCACGGCGAGTTCGCCGGCGTGGCGATGATCCGTGCCTATCACGACGCGCGTGGCGACGGCGCGCGGCGCGAGATCATCGTGCCGGACGCCGCCCATGGCACCAACCCTGCCACCGCCACCATGTGCGGCTACACGGTGCGCGAGATTCCCACCGACCGTGACGGCAACGTCGATCTGGCCGCGCTGGCCGCGGCGGTCGGCCCGCACACCGCCGGGCTGATGCTGACCAACCCGTCCACCCTGGGGGTGTTCGAGCCGGGCATCGTCGAGATTCAGCGCATCGTGCACGCCGCCGGCGGTCTGACCTACTACGACGGCGCCAATCTCAACGCCATACTCGGCCGCGTGCGTCCCGGCGACATGGGCTTCGACGTGATCCACATGAACCTGCACAAGACCTTCTCCACGCCGCACGGCGGCGGCGGGCCGGGCGCCGGCCCGGTGGGTGTGTCGGAACGGCTGCGTCCTTATCTGCCCATTCCCTACGTGCTGGAGGAGCGCGGCGCGTTCCGCTGGGCCGAGGAGGCCGACTGTCCGGACAGCATCGGCCGCATGAGCGCTTTCGGCGGCAACATGGGCGTGCTGCTGCGTGCCTGGGTTTACGCGCGCATGCTGGGCGGCACCGGCATGCGGCGGGTGGCGGATTTCGCCACGCTCAACGCCAACTATCTGGCGGCGGAACTGGCGCGCGCCGGGTTCGACCTGGCCTACCCGCGTCGCCGAGCCAGCCATGAGTTCATCGTCACGCTGAAGAAACTCAAGGAGCAGACTGGCGTGAGCGCGATGGACTTCGCCAAGCGCCTGCTGGATTACGGCTTCCACGCCCCCACCACGTACTTCCCGCTGCTGGTGCCGGAATGTCTGTTGATCGAGCCGACCGAGACCGAGAGCCGACAGACGTTGGACGCCTTCGTGCGCGCCATGGTCGCGGTGCGGCGCGAGGCGGAGAGCCAGCCGGAGCTGGTGAAGACGGCGCCGCACAAGCTGCCCGCGCGCCGCCTGGATGACGTCAAGGCCGCGCGCGAACTGGACCTGGCCTGGAAGCCCGCGTGAGTCTGGCGCCGCAGGATCCGCGCAGCGGCGCGGCCGAGGCGGGGGAGAGCCCGCACAAGGGCAAGACCGGCCTGCGTCGCATCTGGAACGCGTTGTTCTATTCCATCGACGGCTTCCGCGCCGCTTGGCGGCACGAGGACGCGTTCCGTCAGGAAGTGCTGCTGGCCATCGTGCTGATGCCGTTGGCGTTGGTGCTGGGTCAAAGCGGCCTGGAGCGCGCGCTGCTGATCGCCAGCCTGGTCCTGGTGTTGATCGTCGAATTGCTCAATTCCGCGGTGGAGGCGACGGTAGACCGCGTCTCGCTGGAGAACCACCATCTGGCCAAGCGTGCCAAGGACATCGGCAGCGCCGCGGTGCTGATCTCGCTGCTCAACGTGCCGCTGGTGTGGGCACTGGTACTGCTGGGCTGACGCGGAGCCGCGCCAGCCCGAGGGGCATCAGGCGACCAGCGCCGCCTTCATCTTTTGCAGCGCCTTGGCCTCGATCTGGCGCACGCGCTCGGCGGAAATGCCGTACACCGCGGCCAGTTCGTGCAGCGTCGCGGCGTTGTCCTCGGCCAGCCAGCGTGCCTCGACGATGTGGCGGCTGCGCGCGTCCAGCGTCGCCAGCGCGCGGGTCAGCCCCTCGCTGGCCAGTTTCTCGCGCTCGGCCACTTCCAGATGCTGGGTCGGCTCGGCGTTGGGGGCGGCCAGATAGGCGATGGGGGCGAAGCTGTCTTCCTCTTCGTCCACGCTGGGATCGAGCGACACATCCTGGCCGTACATGCGCGTCTCCATCTCGCGCACGTCATGTTCATCCACGTTCAGCGCCTGCGCCATGGCCTGCACCTCGCCGGCGGTGAGCGCGCCGCTGCCCTGCTTCATCCCGCGCAGGTTGAAGAACAGCTTGCGCTGCGCCTTGGTGGTGGCCACCTTGACCAGACGCCAGTTCTTCAGAATGAACTCGTGGATCTCCGCCTTGATCCAGTGCACCGCAAACGACACCAGCCGCACGCCACGGTCCGGATCGTAGCGCTTCACGGCCTTCATCAGGCCGACATTGCCTTCCTGGATCAGATCGGCATGGGGCAGGCCGTAACCCAGATAACCGCGTGCGATCGCCACCACCAGGCGCAGGTGCGACAGCACCAGTTGGCGCGCTGCGTCCAGATCACCCTGGTCGCGGAAGCGCACGGCGAGTTCATGCTCCTGCTCGGCGCTCAACAACGGGAAGCGGTTCACGGCCTGCACGTAACTCTCGATGCTGCCCAGCGTGGAGGGCACGGGGAAATCAAGGGCATGAGCGGTCATACGGGCATCTCCTGTATCGGGGTTGATCTAATGCTAGCACTCGACCTCGGAGAGTGCCAAAAGTTTCCGAGTGATTCGGTCGGGCTTTAGTTTTCCGTCCATGGCGTCGGCATTCGCTGAACCAGGCCGGGAACGCGACTCATGGTTCGCCGGCCGCCTGCAGAGCGGTCACCACGCCGTGCAAAAAGTCTTCGTGATCCCAGCTGCCATGGTCGAGTGCGAGGCCCAGACGTACCACCACCAACGCGTGCGAGGGAATGACCGTGACGTACTGCGCGCCATGGCCCACGGCGTGGAAGGCATCCGCCGGCACCAGGTGGGGACGCCCCGGCTCGCGGCGGTCGGGGTAGGGCACCCCCACCCAGAAATGGGCGCCATATTCCGCCCTTGCATCGGCCGGCGCCGCGGTGCCGCTGTAAGCCACCCAGCCGGCGGGTAGCAGGCGGCGACCCTGCCAGACGCCATCGTGCAGGTAGAGCAGGCCGAAGCGGGCCCAGTCGCGCGCGCTGGCCCAGACGTAAGAACCGAGCATGGGTGTGCCGGCGCCGTCCGGCTCGATCAGCGCGCTGCGCATGCCCAGCGGCGCGAACAGGGCGCGCCGGGCGAAATCGGGCCAGGGTTCGGCCACCGTGTCGGCCAGGATGCGGGAGAGGATGGCCGAGGTGCCGGTGGCATAGGCGAAGCGCGTACCGGGGGCAGCGATGACCGGCCGCGCGGCGGCGAACGCGGCCATGTCGTGGCTGCCGTAGAGCATGCGTATGACATCGGACAGCGGATTGTCGTAATCCTCGTCGAAGGCCAGGCCGCTGGACATGCGCAGCAGGTGATCGACGGTGATGCCACTGCGTGGGTCGCCCGGCGTCGACCACGCCGCCACCGGCGCCGGCGCGTCCAGCCGCAGCCGTCCTTCGGCCACCGCCGCGCCGATCAGCGCATTGAGCACGCTCTTGCTCATGGACCAGCCCGGAAATCGGGTGTCGACGTCGTAGCCGGGTGCGTAACGCTCGATCAGGATATGACCGCGGTGGATGACGAGGACGGCGCGAGTCCGGCGCGGGCGGCTCGGATCGGGTTCATCGAAGGCGGCATCGACGACCCGGTGCAGCGCGGGTGGGGGCGAGGCGGGTTGGGGAAAATCGTCGTTCGGCGGGCTCGGCCAGGGCGGCGACGCTGTGACCTCGGCCGGCGGTCCATCCAGGACCAGCGTGCAGCCCAGGCCGGGGCGATACTGAGCCGCGCGCGCCCCCAGACCAAGTATGTTCGCGCGTACCCGCCGATGCGCCGTATCGACCTGCCAGCCCACCCGGTCGAGCACCGCCGAGCGGAAGGCGGGCAAGTCCTCCTGCGCTACGGCCGCCGCTTCACGGCCGGCGACGAACACTTGGGAGCACAGATACTTGGCGGCGAAGGCGCTGCCCAGTCCGGCCAGGTGGTGCGACTGCCACGCCGTCCAGCCCAGTACGAGGACGAGCACGACCGACGCGGCCGGGATGACGGGCACGGGTCCGAGATGCCTGGGTGTGAGGTTGCTCATGCGTTGGTGTCCGAATCAGCAGGCGCGCACGGTGTGGCAGTCGTCGAGCGTCGCGGTCCGTCCAACGACGGCGGCGAGATCCTCGGCCACTGCTGCGGACTATAGGACAACGGCGCTTCGTCATGCACCATGGTGCTAAAGAACGCTGTTGCCCGCCGCTGGGCGTTCGCCCGGCGGTGGCACAGGGGTGTGCCGCTGTACCGCGTTCCGAGTGTTTGCACCAAGTCAGGCTTGGGACCAGGCTTTCTATGGAATATTATGCATATACACCATAATTGTCGTGCATTCACATAATTAGCCATGAGGGCCCATGTCCGATATCGACTGGCATTTCCCGCGCACCGATCTGGCCCAGGCCTATCTGGCCCAGTACCAGACCGGGCTCACCCATGCGCTGACGCTGTTCGCGCCCAGGCGCAAGGGCAAGACCGAGTTCCTGATCGGCGATCTGGCGCCGGCCGCCGAGGCGGCCGGCTACAAGGTGTGCTACGTGAGTCTGTGGGCACTGAAGTCGGACCCGGCCGCCGCCTTGCTGCATGGCTTGGTCGACGCGGCCAAGGGGGCCTCGTTCTGGCAGCGGACCAAACGGTTCTTTGCCACGCCGCTGCACTCGCTCGAGGCCGAGGCGAAGGTGGCGGGCGGCTCGCTGCGAGTCGGCGCCGAGTTCGAGGATGGCCGGACCGCCGCCGGGGAAAGGCTGATCGAGATTCCGCGGGCGTTGGATCGGCTCGCCGGCCAGGCTGGCAACGGCAAGGTGCTGCTGCTGCTCGACGAGGTGCAGTTCCTCGCCCGACCGGCGCACGAGACCCTGGTCGCGGCGCTGCGTACCGCGCTGGACACACGTCGGCGCATGGTGCACACCGTGTTCACCGGCTCGTCGCGGGTGCGTTTGCAGGAAATGTTCGACGTCATCAAGGCGCCGCTGTTCCAGTTCAGCCAGCGCACCCATTTCCCCGACCTGGACGAAGCCTTTACCCGTTATATGGCGGACAACTTCCGCCGGGTCACCCGGCGCGAGCTGGACCACGGCATGGCCTGGACCGGCTTCGAGCAACTGGGGCGCTCGCCCGGTCTGTTCCGCGATGCCATCAATGAGCTGGTCATGCGCGGCGGCACCGATTTTCTGACGGTGTGCCGGGAAATCCGTGAAGCCGCAGAGAACCGTGCCGACCTGCTGGGTGTATGGTCCAAGCTGAAGCCCATCGAGCAACTGGTGGTGCAGGCCGTGCTGCAGGGCGCGAGCCTCTATGCGGAGAACACGCGCCGAAGATTGGCGCAGGGGCTGGGTGTGGATGAGGTGAGCGCGAGCCAGGTGCAATCCGTGGTCAACCGGCTGGTCGGCGAGCAGATCCTGTACGCCCGGGGGCGCGGGGAGTACGAGATCGAAGATGGTGGGTTCCGCGACTGGCTGATCCGGCATCTGGCGGAACTGCCGATGACCGGTGACGAGCCTTGACCTGACGCAGCCGTGCGCCGGGCGAACGCATTGTGCTGAAATGCGCGCTGCGCCCCACCACCGGTTTCGGAGCACCATGCCTGCGCGCTTGCTGATCATCCTCGTTGTCCTGTCCCTGTCGGCTTGCGCCACCCGCGTCGACCGGCTCGACGTCCGCTTGGGTCTGGTGCCGCCCATCGAGCCGGTGACGGTCAGTGCCGCGGTGGAGACGGCCAGGCGAGCCGATTTCGACGCCGGGCTGGCGGCGCTGGCAAGGGGCGATCTCGACACCGCCATCGATGCCTGGCGCCGTCACGTGGCGGCGGCGCCGAGGGTCGATCCCCAGGTGCGAACGGTGCGCGGTTATCTGACGCTGTTGGAGCGCGAGCGTGCGCTCCGTCATGCGCGCACCGTCGCGGCGCGCGAGGCGACCTTGGCCGACCGCGTGGGCGACCGCCACGACGTGGCCGTGCTACCGTTCGCGTTGACCCGCGCGCATGCCGACGATACCCGGCCGTTCAACGACGCCATCCTCGCCATGGTGGCCAGTGATCTGGCGCGCGTACCCGGCCTGCGCCTGCTGGAACGGCGCCGTATCGACGCACTGTTGCAGGAACTCAAGCTGTCCGCCGCCGATCTCGCCGACCCGGCCACCGCGTTGCGCGGCGGCCGCTTGCTGGGTGCGGGCAGCGTCGTGGTCGGTACGGTGTACAGCGGCGCGCCGCCCGACCCGGTATACACCGGCGAGGGCGAGTATTCGATCAGCGTCAGCGTCAGCGACGTCGCCGAGGGCCGGCTGTTGGGCGTGCAGGAGGCTTACGGCCGGCGCGAGAATTTCTTCGAATTGCAGAAACGCATCGTGCATGGCGTGCTCGACATCCTCGGCGTGACCGAGCGGCCGGCGGACATCGACCGCATCCACACGCGCAACTGGAATGCCTACGCGCAGTTCACGTTGGGACTGCAATACCTCGCCGAACAGCGATACCCGCTGGCGCGCGCGGCGTTCGCGCAGGCGCTGCGTTTCGATCCGGGTTTCATGCTGGCTGAGGAGTACCACCTGGATACGCCCGAACGCGCGCTCAGTATCGACGAGATCCGCATCGCCGCGGCGCGCCGATGATCGGGGTGTGGCTTGTCGTCATCGCGAGCGTAGCGTGGCGATCCAGGGGGTTGCACCGGCGAGACGGCAGAGGGACGTCATCGCGAGCGCAGCGTGGCGATCCAGGCGGCTGCGTAGGCGCGACGGTCGCACTGGATTGCCGCGTCGCTGCGCGCCTCGCAATGACGGCGTGGGGGTGGCGCGGGTGCGACGGCAGAGGTTCGTCATCGCGAGCGCAGCGTGGCGATCCAGGCGGTTTGCACAGGAGTGACGGTGGCTGCTGGATTGCCGCGTCGCTGCGCGCCTCGCAATGACGGCGTGGGCGCGGCGGCAGAAGATCGTCATCGCGAGCGTAGCGTGGCGATCCAGGGGGTTGCACGGGCGCGACGGTGGCACTGGATTGCCGCGGCGCTGCGCGCCTCGCAATGACGGCGAGGGTGTGCGGCGTCCTTCAGGGGCGGGTGACGATGTCGTCGCGTTGGCTCGCCAGCAGCGCGAGCAGTTCCGCGCGTTCACGCGCGGGTACCTGGAATCGGTCCAGTGTCTGTTCGACGTTGTCCATCAGCGCCTGGAAATCGGCCGTGCCGATGGCCATGTCGCGGTGGCCGGCGCGCATCGGCCGGCCGGTGTAGTGGCATGGTCCACCGGTCTCGACGCAGATGAAGTCGGCCAGCCAGCGTTTGAACTTGGCGCGGTTGGTCTGCCTGAAATGGCGTTCGATGCGGGGGTCGACCACGATGCGGTCGACCAGATCACTGGTCACTGCTTCGATGGCCGGCAGACTGCCCAGCCGTTCGTACAGCGTTTCCGGCGCCAGTACGCGTTGCGGCGCACAGGCCTGAAGACCGCAGGCCAGCAGCAGCACGACGCCCAAGGCATGCATGCGGCGATATGTCATAGGAGAGTGCAGCACGCGCGCATGCCGGGTTCAGGCCGCCTGGCGCGCCAGGATCTCGGTGGCGCGTGCGGCTACCACCGCGCGGCTGAACAGGTAGCCCTGATAGGCGTCGCAGTCCAGCTCGCGCAGGCAGGCGAGCTGGCTGTCGGTCTCCACGCCCTCGGCCACGACGTGCAGCTTCAGTCCCTTGGCCATCGCGGCGATGCCGGCGACGATGTTGCCGTCGTGGTGGCCGTTGTCCAGGTCCTGGACGAAGCTGCGGTCGATCTTGAGCGTATGCACCGGCAGCTTGCGCAGATAGGCCAGCGACGAGTAGCCGGTGCCGAAGTCGTCGATGGAGATGTCCACGCCCAGGTCGGCCAATTGGCGCAGCTTGGCCACGGCGCCATCCAGGTCGCGCATCAGCGTGCTTTCCGTGATCTCGATCTCCAGACCTTCGCCGTCGATCTGGTTGTCGCGCAGGCAGCGGCGGAATTTGTCCAGGAAATGCGGGTGCTCGATCTGCCGTGCGGACAGGTTGACCGACATGGTCGCGGCCGGCAGATGCGCCTCGCGCCACAACCGTGCCTGACGGCAGGCCGCGGCCAGCACCCATTCGCTGAGCGGCGTGATCAGGCCCGACTCCTCGGCGATGGGGATGAACTGGTCCGGCGACACCACGCCGCGGCTGGGGTGATTCCAGCGCACCAGCGCCTCCATACCGCGGATGCGCTGGTCGCGCACCGCCACCTGTGGCTGGTAGTAGACCTCGAACTGCCGGCCGTCGAGCGCATGGCGCATTTCGTTCTCCATGGCCAGGCGGCCGGTGAAGGCCTGATGCATGTCCTGGGTGAAGAACTTGAAGTCGTTGCGGCCATGGTCCTTGGCGTTGTACATGGCGATGTCGGCGTGCTTGATCAGGGTCTCGATGGTCTCGCCGTCGTCCGGGTGGATGGCGATGCCGATGCTCATGCCCACGTACAGTTCATGGCCCTCGACGTTGAACGGTTGTTTGAGCGCGCCGAGGATCTTCTGGGCGATGAAGGCGGCGCTGTCACGCGAGCGGATGTGCGGCAGCAGCACCATGAATTCGTCGCCGCCGATGCGCGATAGCGTGTCACCCTCGCGCAGGCAACCGCGCAGGCGTTGTGCCACCGCCTGCAACAGGCCGTCGCCGACCAGGTGGCCTAGGGTGTCGTTGACCACCTTGAAGCGATCCATGTCGAGGAACAGGGTGGCCAGGATCTGTCCGTGACGTTTGGCGTGCGCCAGCGCCTGGCCCAGTCGATCCTTGAACAGCGCGCGGTTGGGCAGGCCGGTGAGCAGGTCGTGGTAGGCCTGGAAGGCGATGGTGGCCTCGGCCAGCTTGCGTGCGGTGATGTCGCGGGCGATGCCGTAGGAGCCGATGAACTCGCCCATGCCCCGGCTCGCATCGGCGGGCGGCTGGTACATGCCCAGGGATGACAGCTCGACGGTGATGGTCTGTTCCGGGTGTTCCTGCGCCAGGCCGGACAGCAGGTCGTCCTTGCGCCGCAGCCGCAACTCGTGATTGCGCGTCGCGCGCTCGCCGGCGCGCCGTTCGTCCAGGTGGTGGCGCGCGTTGTCGTGCTCGCCCGGCGGTACGATGCCGAGGTAATGATGACCGAGCAGTTCCTCCGGGTGGTAGCCCAGCATGCGTTGCACCGCGCTGTTCAGATAGGTGAACCGGCCGTCGGCGTCGAGGGTGTAGATCAGGTCGGGCGAGACGTTGATCAGCAGGCGATGCCATTGTTCGGACTGTTCCAGTTCCCGACGCATGCGCGCGTTTTCCCGTTCCAGCGCCAGTTTCTGCGCGGCGTTGCGCAGCGTCCTGATCAGCTCGTCCGGTTCGCAGGGTTTGCGCAGGTAGTCGTAGGCGCCCAGCCGTAACGCCTGGATGGCGCCGTCGATGCGGCTATCGCCGCTCATGACGATGACGCGGCTGGCAGGCTGGTGTTCGCGCAGGTAGGCGAGGATGTCCTCGCCATCGGCATCGGGCAGACGCAGGTCCAGCAGCACCAGATCGTAATCGCGGCGCGCCAGCAGGCCGTAGGCTTGAGCGCCGTTGGCGGCGAGGTCGATGCACGGCAGGTACGGTGCCAGCAGTTGCCGCGTGCTCGCCAGATAGCGCGGTTCGTCCTCGACGATCAGCAGGCTGGGCGTCGGCTGGGTCGAACGGGCTACGGTCTCACCGGGCGTCATGCGCTGCCTCGATCGGTCGGAGTGGGGATTTAGATGGCTGGCGTGGAATCAGTCAAGCGGAAATGTTACAGGTGGAACGTTACATCGAAAGTCGTGCCGCTCGCATCGCTGCGCCAACGGATGGCGCCCGACAGCGCCAGGGTCAGCGACTTGACGATGGACAGGCCGAGGCCGGCGTGGCCGTCGCCCTTGGCGGATTCGATCGGTGTGAACAGGTGTGGACGCAGCTCGGCCGGGATGCCGGGACCGGTATCGCTGACGGTGATCTGCAGTTGACGGGCCTGCCGATGGTCGGTGAGCACACAGGTTTCCCAGCGGATCAGGCCGCCCGCGGGTGTGGCTTCCTGGGCATTGAGTTGCAGGTTCAGCAGGATCTGTTTGAGTGTGTCGGCATCGCGCGCCAGCATCGGCAGGTCGGGGGCCAACCGGGTCTCCACGCGCAGGCCCTTGTCGCGCCAGGTGGATTCGGTCGCCTTGAGGAGATCCTCGATCAGCGCGTTGACGTCGCATGCCGCCGTGGCCTGCTCGGCCTCGGCCTCGCCGCTGGTCAGCGTGCGCAGGATGCGCACGATGCGGTCGAGCTCCTCGCGCATGATGCGCAGTTCGTCGGCGATGGGCGCGTCGTCGCCGAGTTTGGTACGCAGGATGGCCAGATAGTTCTTGACCACGCCGAGCGGGTTGCTGATCTCGTGGGTGGCCCGCCGCACCCGGCCAGCCAGGGCCGATTCGCCGTCCTGCCGGGTCGCCGCGGGTGCGCTACCCGCAGGGCGTAGGACCAGCTCGCCCAGACGGCGATAGTGGCGTGGATGCGCGGTGATGCGCGCCAGTGCCGTGCGGCTGCCGCGCACCAGCAGCACGCCGACCGGATCGCCGGCGCCGACCGGGATCGCCGCCAGACCTTCGGCGCCAGCTTGGCGGATGAGCTGGAGGTCGAGTACTGCGGCGTCGGCCGGTGCGTCCAACGTCACGACCACCGGCGCCCGGGTCAGCAGCGCCCATGCGGCGGCCGCGGTACTGCCTTCCGGCTTCAGATACAAGGCCGGGGCCGACTCGCTGCGCAGCGCCCGCGCGCGCAACGTGCCGTCCGCCGCGTGCAGGCGCAGGTAGATGGGGTGCCCCAGCCCCTCCTCGCCGGCCAGACTGTCGGCCAGCAGGGCAATGGCCGTGTCCTCGTCGCACGCTTCGCTGCTGGCCAGCAGTTCCAGGCGGGCCATGCGGCCGAGTTCGTGGGCGATCTCCGCCAGCGGATACAGGCCGATGTCGGCGGCGATGCGATCCACCTCGCGTGCCATGGCCAGGTGGATCGCGCGCATCGCTTCGCCATCCAGCGGTGCCGCCAGCAGCAGCGCGTCGGCGTGGGGTAGTGCGGGTATCCAGGCCGGGAAATTCATGGTCTGGCGATGCGCCGCGATCGCCAGACGCACCAGCGGCGCGGCATCGACCAGGCGTTGCGCGGGGGTCTCCAGATAGCGCGGCGCGTCGGCGATGAAGCTGTCCAGCGCCAGCGCGTCCAGCGCCGCCTGCGCCGCGCCGCTATCCGCCGGCCGGGCGAAGCGCGGCAGCCAACACATCAGCCCGGCCAGCCAGGCTTCGTCGTCGCCTGGATAGTCGCTGCGCAACGCCAGCGTTTGGCAGAACGCCGCGGTGGCCAACGCCTTGCGCCAGTAGGTTTCCAGGGTTTCCTGGGATGCGGCGGGCTGCGTCAGTTGCTGGGTGGCGAGCGCGATCACGCGGCTTTTCAGCGTCGCGGCGTCCAGGGTGGCGATGCGCATGCGCAGACGCATGCCGGCCAGGTTCACTCCCGGTTGCGCATGCGCCAGAGCTTGCAAGGCCAGCAGTGCGAGCGCGGGATCGAGCAGGAACAGGCGGGCCGCTTCGTCGCCGACTACGCGCGCACCCGCGAGTTCGCCCAGCAGCCGGGTGAGCACACCGGGATGACTGGCGAACGGCAGATCAGCAGAGGGAGGCACTGCGCGCGGGTCGGGCATTGCCTAAAGTATTAAGGTCGGGGATGAGGGGTATGTGAGGCAAGCAATTCACGTGCCACCAGCGGCGCAGAGCCGCGGTGGCGGCACTGGCGACGCTGCACGCGCGCATGCGGATTGCGGCCAGACGCCGTTCGGGGCCGCTACCGGCCGAAAAGTGTAAAAAATTCCGACAGTCCGTCCCGCAGCGGCGCAGCCTCCCGCTACCGGTCCGGCTCGGCCGCGCTCCCTTCCGCCTCGCGCAGTGCGCGAAACAGTGCCCGGCTGGCGCGCGGCGGTTTGCCTTCGGTCGCTTCGCGGCGGGCGTTGCGGATCAACTGGCGCAACGCCTGGGCGTCGCCGCCCGGATGGCTCGCCAGCCAGTCGGTGAGCGCGGCGTCGTCCGCCAGCAGACGTTCGCGCCAGCGTTCCAGTGCGTGGAAGGCGGCCTTGGCCTCGACCGATACGCCGCGCAGTTCGGCCAGTTGCGCGACGATGGGCGCGGCATCGACCTCGCGCATCAGTCGGCCGATGTACTGCATCTGCCGGCGCAGCGCGCCGTGGCTGGTGATGCGCCGGGCCTCCAGCACGGCGGCGTGCAGCGCGTCGGGCAGTTCCAGGCGCGCGAGGCGTTCGGACGACAGCTTCACCAGCTCGGCGCCGACCTCCTGCAATGCGCTGCTGTCGCGTTTGCGTTGCGATTTGCTCGGTGCCGCCGGCAGGTGCTCGGATTCGGGGTCATGCATGTGCTGCGTGAAGCTTGTGTGACGGGGTTGGTATCATAGCCGCTTTGCCGCCAGACCCCGGATCGCGCCGTGTCCCATTCCCCCTTTGCCTACAGCCGTGCCGCACTCGATGGACTCGCCGCACAGGTGCTCGACCTCGCCCGCGCCGCCGGCGCCAGCGCCGCGGAGACCGAGATTTCCGAGGGGGCCGGTCTGACCGTGGCGGTACGCCACGGAGAAATCGAGACCATCGAGCACAATCGCGACAAGGGTATCGGTGTGACGGTCTACCTGGGGCAGCGCCGCGGCCATGCTTCCAGCTCCGACTTCTCCGCCGACGCGCTGGCGCGCACGGTGGACAAGGCGGTGAGCATCGCCCGCTACACCGCCGAGGATGATTGCGCCGGCCTGGCCGAAGCGGATCTGCTGGCGCGCGAGCAGCCGGATCTCGATCTGTTCCATCCCTGGGACATCGATGTCGCGCGCGCCGGCGAGCTGGCGCGCACCTGCGAGGCGGCAGCGTTGGCGGCGGACAAGCGCATCGTCAATTCCGAGGGGGCCTCGCTGTCCAGCCAGGTGTCGCAGTTCGTCTATGCCAACAGCCTGGGTTTCCTCGGCGGCTATCCGAGCAGCCGCCATACCCTGTCGTGCGCGGTCATCGCCGAGGAACACGAAGCCATGCAGCGCGATTACTGGTACACCACGGCACGCGCGCCGACCGACCTGGCCGACGGCGAAGCGGTGGGGCGACGTGCCGGCGAGCGCGCTGCGCGCCGGCTGAACGGCCGCAAGCTGGCGACCCGCCAGTGCCCGGTGCTGTTCGAGGCGCCGGTGGCCACCGGGCTGATCGCCAGCTTCGTGTCGGCGGTGTCGGGCGGCCATCTGTACCGGCGTTCCTCGTTTCTGCTCGACAGCCTGGGCACCCAGGTGTTTCCGTCGTTCTTCCAGTTGCTGGAGCGGCCGTTCCTGGCGCGCGGCCTGGCCTCGGCGCCGTTCGATTCCGAGGGTGTGGCGACCCGCGATCGTGATGTCGTCGCCGATGGTGTGGTCCGTGGCTACTTCCTCGGCAGTTACAGCGCGCGCAAGCTGGGCATGCACAGCACCGGCAACGCCGGTGGCAACCACAACCTGATCGTGCCGTCCACCGGCGAGGATTTCGCCGCGCTGTTGCGCAAGCTGGACACCGGCCTGCTGGTCACCGAACTGCTGGGCCACGGCCTCAACATGGTCACCGGCGACTATTCCCGTGGCGCCGCGGGCTTCTGGGTGGAGAACGGCGTCATCGCCTACCCGGTGGAGGAGATCACCGTTGCCGGCAATCTGCGCGACATGTTCCGCGGCATCGTCGCCATCGGCAGCGATGTCGAGACGCGCGGCTCGCGCCGGGTCGGCTCCATCCTGATCGAGCGCATGACCGTGGCGGGCGATTGATGCGGGCGTTGCTGGCCTTCGTGCGCGGCGTGGACCGTATCAACGAGGCCATCGGCCGCACGGTCAAGTGGCTGGTGCTTGCCGCCACGTTGATCGCCGCCGGCAACGCCCTGCTGCGCTATGGCTTCGATCTCGGTGCCAATGCCTGGCTGGAAGCGCAGTGGTATCTGTTCGCGCTGATCGTGCTGTTGGCTGCCGGATACACGCTCAAGCACGACGGCCACGTGCGCGTGGACCTGTTCTACGCGCGTGGCTCGCCGCGCGCGCGCGCCTGGGTCGACTTGGCCGGCACGCTGCTGTTCCTGCTGCCCTTGGCAGGACTGTTGGTATGGCTGAGCTGGGGTTTCTTCGTCGAATCCTGGCGCATTGGCGAGACCTCCCCCGATGCCGGCGGCCTGTTGCGTTGGCCGTTGAAACTGGTCATGCCGCTGGGCTTCGCGTTGTTGTTCCTGCAAGGGCTGGCGGAGGCCATCCGCCGCATCGCGCAGCTGCGCGGCGCGTTGCCGTTCACGCCACCGCCGGCCGACGGCGGGCGCGCCGGCGAGGTGGTGTGACGTGCGCCTAGGCGTGAGGAGGTGCGGCGGTGACCCCGGAATGGCTGGCGCCGCTGATGCTGCTGGGCCTGGTGGCGTTCCTGCTGCTCGGCTATCCGGTGGCGTTCGCGCTCGCAGCCAACGGCCTGCTGTTCGCGCTGATCGGCATGGGCCTCGGCCTGTTCGGCTTCGACCAGTTGCTGGCACTGCCGGAGCGGGTGTTCGGCATCCTCGGCAACGGCACGCTGCTGGCCATCCCGTTCTTCACCTTCATGGGTCTGGTGCTGGAGCGCAGCGGCATGGCGGAGGAACTGCTCGATACCATGGGGCAGTTGTTCGGCGCGTTGCGCGGCGGCCTGGCTTACGCGGTGGTGGTGGTGGGCGCGCTGCTGGCGGCGACCACCGGCGTGGTGGCGGCCTCGGTGATCGCCATGGGCCTGATCTCCCTGCCCATCATGCTGCGTTATGGCTATGACCGGCGCATCGCCACCGGTGTCATCGCCGCCTCCGGCACGCTGGCGCAGATCATCCCGCCGTCGCTGGTGCTGATCGTGCTGGCCGACCAGCTCGCGGTGTCGGTGGGCGACATGTATCGCGGCGCGCTGCTGCCCAGCCTGCTGCTGGCGGGCGCCTATCTGCTGTTCGTGTTCGTGCTCACCGTGGTGCGCCCGGCGGCGGTGCCGGCGCTGCCGCCGGCGGCGCGCACGCT
>CAYTRH010000071.1:0-14397 GCA_964440155.1 uncultured Thiobacillus sp.
TGGCGATGCCGCCAGTGCCACCCACCTCGGCTGGCTGCACGAAACCGGCGCGCTCGGCCCGGCCGACCTGCACGCCGCGCACACCTGGTACGAGCGTGCCGCGGCGGCCGGCGACGCTGCGGCGCACAACAACCTCGGCCGCCTGTACCGCGAGGGACTGGGCGTGGCCATCGACCTCGACGCAGCCCGCCGCCACTTCCTGCTGGCGGCGGAGGGCAACGAAACGTTGGCCTGGTACAACCTCGGCCTCATGGCCGAACAGGGCCAGGGCATGGCGCGCAACGACGGCGAAGCGATGGACTGGTATCGCAAGGCGGCGCAGGCCGGACAGGTGCCGGCGCAGAGTCGCCTGGGCTGGCTGCTGCACAAGGCCGGCGCACACGAGGAGGCCATGCAGTGGCTGACCCGTGCGGCAGAAGCCGGCGACATCGCCGCGCAGAACAATCTGGGCGTGATCCTGGAGCAGGGCGCCGGCGTGCCGCGCGATCCGGCCGCGGCGGCGCGCTGGTACCGCCGCGCGGCGGAAGCCGGCGACATGGTGGCGCAGCACAATCTGGGCGTACTGTACCGTGACGGCCTCGGCGTCGAGGCCGATCTGGCCCAGGCGCTGGCCTGGCTGCACAAGTCGGCGGAGCAGGGTTACGCGCGCGCGCAGCTCAATCTGGGGCAGATCTACGAGCGTCTGGCCGGCGAAGCCAAGCCCTGACCGTCGAGGCGGCCGCCGGCCGGCGCCTGTTCACGCCGACGCCAACTGCCGCGATAACTCGCCCAGCAGCGCCTCGCCGGCGGCATTGGGCGGCAGCGCAACGCCCAGGTCGCGCAACTGCGTCACCGCCATGCCGGCGTAGCCGCAGGGGTTGATGGCGGCAAACGGGGTCAGGTCCATGTCGACGTTGAGACTGAGGCCGTGATAGGTGCAGCCGCCCTTCACACGCAAACCCAGCGCCGCGACTTTGGCACCATCGACATAGACACCGGGCGCGCCGGCCAGCCGGCTGGCGCTCACGCCGTGCACGCGCAGCAGTTCGATCACCGCCTGCTCCATGCGGCGCACCAGCTCGCGCACGCCATAGCCACGTCGGCGCAGATCGAGCAGCAGGTACAGCACCACCTGGCCCGGGCCGTGATAGGTGATCTGACCACCGCGATCGCTGTGCACCAGCGCGATGCCGGTATCACGCAGCAGATGTTCCGGCTTGCCTGCCATGCCCAGCGTGTACACCGGCGGATGTTGCAGCAGCCAGATCTGGTCGGCGCTGTCGGCAGCGCGTGCCGCGGTGTAGGCGCGCATGGCCTGCCATGCCTCGGCATAATCGACCCGTCCGAGGCGTCTGACCGTCAGCGTACTCACGTCGTCTTGTCGCCGCCGCGCGCGACCATGACGCGGTCGCGCCCGGCGCGCTTGGCGGCATACAGCGCGCGGTCGGCGCGCGCCAGCATGGCATCGACATCGGCATCGCCGGCATCGCGCACCGCCACGCCGACACTGAGCGTGACATGGAAACGCAGCCCCTCCTCGCCGAAGGTGGCACGCCGTGCCGCCTCGACGATGCGCTCACCCAGCAGCAGCGCGTCGGGCAGCCCGGTGTTCGGCGCCACCACGCAGAATTCCTCGCCGCCGAAACGGAACACCACGTCGTCCTTGCGGCAGACGCGCTGCACCACGCGTGCCATCTGACTCAGCACCAGATCGCCGATGTCGTGGCCGCGCAGGTCGTTGACCTGCTTGAAATGGTCGATGTCCAGCATCAGCACGGCCAGCGGTGTGGTGCTGTGCGTAGCGAACGACCATTCCTGCGCCAGACGGTCGAGGCCATAGCGGCGGTTGTACAGGCGGGTGAGCGGGTCGGTCAGCGCCTCGCGCAACAAACGGCGATTGTCACGCGCCCATTCCCCGGAACTGCGGATGGCCGATTCGCGCTCGGCGCGCACCGCGCCCTGCAGGGCCAGCACGCGTTGCGCGGTGTTGAGGCGCGCCAGCAGCGATGCGTCGGTGTAATCCAGCAACAGGTAGTCGGCGGCGCCCGCCAGCATCAGCCGCGCGACCTCGGCCTCGGCCGCGGACGGGATCAGCGCCAGACAGTACGCCTGGCGCGCGCCGTCGGCAGCGCGCAGCTCACGCAGCATGCGTGCCGATGACTCACCGCTGTCCGCCAGTTCCACCATCATCAGATCGACCTGGTTGTCGGCCAGCAGCCGCAACGCGGCGGCATGATCGGTCGCGCGTAGACACACCAGGCCGCGTGCGCCGAGCGTAGTGGCCAGGCGACGCATCAACGCGGGGTCGTGGATCACCAGCGCGACCCGCATCGGCACGATGACCAGCGCCGTGGGTGTCGCGTCCTGCGCGGCGGGCGGTGAATCGCTGAGCAGCGCCTTGATGTCGCTGATCTCGCGGGTCGGCAGGCGCAGCTCGCGCCCCCAGTCGTGCCACTGTTCCACCACCTGCTGTACCAGCGGCGGCACCTCGTGGTCCTCCAGACCGATACGCGCGGCGGCATGGTACAGCGACGGCACGCGCTCCCAGCGCCGGGTGTCGTCCAGGTTGAGCAGATCGCCCACGCGCGCGGCGAAATGCAGCGCCGCGGTCAGTGCCTGCGCGCGTGAGCCGGCATCGAACGGCGCGTTGCCGGGCAACTCGTGGTGACGCACCGCTTCGTGGAAGATCTCCGGCAATCCCCAGTCCCGCAGCAACGCCGCGGACAATTCGGCATGATCGATGCCGAACTCGTTGACTTCCGCCTCGCGCAGTTCGCCTTCGCTCAGGTTGCGGCGCAACAACGCGTCGTACTCGACCGGAAACACCGTGGCCAGCGCCAGCCGGCCGACGCCGGACAACAGCCCGCAGGTGAAGCTCTCCTCGGGCGGGCACTGCGCCTGCGCCGCGACGAGCTGTGCAGCGATGCCGGTGGCCAATGACGCGGTCCAGTAGCCCAGATAATCGAAGGCGGCACAGGCGCCGGCGCGATAGTGGTCGATCAGGGAAAAACTCAGCGCGATCTGGCGCACGCGGAACAGACCCAGAAACACGATGGCATGCGGCAGCGAGGCGATGTGCCGCAGGCTGCCGCCGTGCACGGCGTTGGCGTAGCGCAGGATGCGTCCGGCCATGGCCGGATCGGTCTGCACCAGATGCGTCAGGGTATGGATGTTGGCGTCGCTGCGCTGCGTCAGCTCCAGCACCGCCAGCGCAACGCCCTGGGGCGACGGCAGCAGGCCGCCCGCCTTGAGGGCTTCGTAGCGGCTGCGGGCCTGATCGATCATTGGACCTGTGCTCTCCCTGGAGCGCCACCGGGGCGAGGCGCAATGGCCGCCATTATCGCCAAGCGCCTGATGCCGGTCACCTGCCGTTCACACCGCCCCTTCGGCCGCTGATACCCGACGGTAGGAGCGCGGCGGCGTGCAACGGTTGGCCGGGCCGCATCGGCTTTGGGGTCTCAACCCGGGTGACTCAGAGCACGATACGCACGTCGGGGTGCGCGGTCAGTTCACGGTACAGCGCATCCAGTTGCGCCCGCGACGTGGCCCGGATGGTGCAGGTCACGGAAAGATACGTGCCGCCGGCGGACACGCGCATCTCCACGCTTTCCGCGGC
This sequence comes from uncultured Thiobacillus sp., assembly GCA_964440155.1. Classification (GTDB taxonomy): domain Bacteria; phylum Pseudomonadota; class Gammaproteobacteria; order Burkholderiales; family Thiobacillaceae; genus PFJX01. Next base: position 3,596 of record CAYTRH010000071.1, read on the forward strand.
GAAATCCGGCGCGTGGCGGGTGACGATGGCAACCACGCTGGCGCTGAAGCCGTCGGTGCGCCGGCCCATGATCTTGATGGGAAATGCGCACGGAAAACGCAGCAGACTGTCATCCGCGTTCATCGCCCACCTCCACCGCGCATCACGTCGCGCTTGAATGCCTGGTACAGCGCATGCATGCGGCGGTACACCGGTCCGGGTTCGCCGGCACCGACGGTCTGGCCGTCCAGACGGGTCACGGCGAGGATCTCCTTGGTCGATGAGGTGAGCCAGATCTCGTCCGCGGCGCGCAGCTCGGACTCGCTGATGGCGCGGTGCGCGCTGGCCATGCCATGCGCGCGGGCCAGTTCCAGCACCACGTCGTGGGTCACGCCAGGCAGGATCCGTGTCGATGGCGGCGGTGCCAGAATGACGTCGTCGATGACCACCAACACGCTGCTGGCCGAACCTTCGGTGAGCCAGCCGTCGCGCAGCAGGATGGTCTCGGCGCAACCGGCATCCACCGACAACTGGCGCAACAGCACGTTGGGCAACAGCGCGATGGTCTTCAGATCGCAACGCGCCCAGCGCGTGTCCGCCGCCGTGATCGCGGCGACGCCGTGCGCCACTGCCTGTGGCGACGGCAGCGGCAACGGCAGCGGCATGATCAGCACGGTGGGATGCACCTGTTGCGGAAAGGCATGGTCGCGCGGGCCCGGTCCGCGCGTGACCTGGATGTAAACGCCCAGATCGTCCCACTCGGCCGCCGCGATGATGGTGTCGATCGCGGCGCGCCAGCGCATCGCATCGAGCGGGTCGGCCAGGCGTATGCCGTCCAGACTCGTCTTCAGGCGGGCGAGGTGGCCGTCGAGCCGGAACGGCCGCCGGTCATACACCGGAATGACTTCGTAGACACCATCGCCGAACAGGAAGCCGCGATCCAGCACCGGCACCCGTGCCTGTTCGATCGGCAGGTACTGGCCATCGAGATAGACGGTGGTCATGCGTCGTCAGCGGAACAGCAGCAGCAGGTTGTCCCAGCCGCGGCCGAAGATGCCGGCCACGGCCACGCCTTCCAGCGCCTGCAACGGATACTCGCCGACCGGCTGGCCGTCGACGCTCAGGCGCAGCGTGGCCAGGTTCTGGCCGCGGCGGATGGGCGCCAGCAGCGGCTGCTGGCTGACCACCTGCGCCTGGATACGCTGCGCCATGCCACGCGGCAGCGTGACATACAGGTCGCGCGCGAAACCGACTTTGACGTTGCCCGACTTGCCCTTGTACAGACGCAGGTTGCTGACCACGTGATTGGCCGGATACAGCCGCACGGTCTCGAAGAACTGGAAGCCGTAATTGAGCAGTTTCTGGCTTTCCATGGCGCGGCCGACATCCGACTGCGCGCCCAGCACCACCGACAGTAAACGGCGCTGATCACGCTTGGCCGAGGAGATCAGGCAGTAGCCTGCGCTCTTGGTGTGACCGGTCTTGACGCCATCGACGCTGGGATCGATGAACAGCAGACGGTTGCGGTTGGGCTGACGGATGCCGTTGTAGGTGAACTCGCGCATCGAGTATAGCTTGTAGTGTTCCGGAAAATCGCGGATCAACGCGCGCACCAGCAGCGTCAGGTCGCGCGCGGTGGTGTACAGGCCGGGGTCGGGCAGGCCGGTGGAATTGGTGTAGTGGGTGTTGGTCATGCCCAGCCGCTTGGCCATGGCATTCATCATCGCCGCGAAGCCCTCCTCGGAGCCGGCGATGGCTTCCGCGAGCACGATGCAGGCATCGTTGCCGGACTGCACGATCACGCCCTTCAACAGGTCATCGACCCGCGCCGGCTTGCGCGGGTCCAGGAACATGCGCGAGCCCTCCGCGCGCCAGGCCCTGTCCGACACCGGCAACGTCTGATCCGGACGCAGACGCCCCTCTTTCAGCGCGGTGAAAGCCAGATAGGCGGTCATCAGCTTGGTCAGCGAAGCCGGTTCTACGCGCGCGTCGGCGTCTTTTTCCGCCAGCGCCATGCCGCTGTCGACATCGATCAGCAACCAGGCACGCGCGTCGATGTTGGGTGGTGGCGGCACCGGCAGCGCGGCACGCGCCGCCCCAGCGGCAACCAGCATGGATACGAACAGCCCAAACACGAACTTCCTGAACACAAAGCCTCCAAATCGGGGAAACGAGATGATGAGCGCGCGGATCGCCACGCCGGTCGGGTCGAACCGGAATGACCGCACCGCCGGCGCTGGGTTCCGTCAGCGCAGCACGCGGAACGGTCGCACGCCGAAATCGCGTTGATAGGCGAGCGCGATGCGTTCGGCTTGCGCGGCATCGACGAACGGACCGACCTGCACCTTGAACATGCCGGCGTCGTTCCACGGCGTCACGCCCGGCAGGTCGCCGCCGTAGTGCGCCTTGACCCGCGCGGACAGCGCGTCGGCGGCCTCGGCGCGCGACAGCGCGGCGAGCTGCAGATACAACGCCGGAGCCACCGGCGCGGGCGGCGCCGACGCGACCGCCGGGCGCACCTTGAACGCGCGCACGCCGAAGTCTTCGCGCAAACGGGCGGCGGCACGGTCGGCATCGGTCTCGCTGGCGAACGGCCCCGCCTGCACCCGGTACAGGCCGTCCTGTTCGAGACGCATCACGGCGGGGAAATCGCGCGACAGATTGACCTTGACGCGGTCGAGCAACCGCTCGGCCAGCACGGGACTGGAAAACGCGCCCAATTGCAGAAACACGCTGCCGGCCGGCACCTCGGCGCGCGCCGTCGTGACCGGCGTATCGGCCGCGGATGGCGCGCGCGCCGCTACGGCTTCGTTCGGCAACGGCGCCTCCGGCGCAGCCAGCGCGTTGAACGAGGTCGGTGCGTCGTCGGCGAACACGGCTTCAACCTCGACCAGCGTCGGGCCTTTGAGAATGTCGAGCTGGTAGGCGGCGGTGTAGGACAGATCGATGATGCGATCCGGATGGAACGGACCGCGATCGTTCAGACGCACCACCACGCTGCGGCCATTGTCCAGATTGGTGACACGCGCATAGCTGGGCAGCGGCAGGGTCGGATGGGCGGCGGTCATCGCGTACATGTCGTACGGCTCGCCGATGGAGGTGGGCCGGCCGTGGAACTTGCGCCCATACCAGGAGGCGAGCCCACGCGCGCGATAGCCGCGCGCATCGGTGAGCGGTTCGAAATCACGGCCGCGCACACGGTAGGGATTGTTGGCGAAGCGGTGCAAGGGCTCCCAGCGCGGCACCGCGTCCGGGATGCTGCCGAGATTGGCCGGCGGATTGGCGCCCGGGCCGTCGTCCTTGTAGTAACCGCCACCGCGGAACGGCGGTATGACGCTGGCGCTGTATTCGCCTTCCTTGGGTGTTTCCGCCGTCCTCGGCGCCAGACTGCTGCAACCCGCGAGCAGTCCGGCCAGCGACAGCGCCAGCACGCCGGGCAGCAGACGTGGGTGCTTGGACATCGGCAGGACACCGGCGATGGCAGGAAGGCGGCTGCTGGTCATGGCGAACCCGCTCCAACGTGAGAAATCGCTGCAAGTGTAACGCGTATCTTCTATGTTTTAACGAGCTTTTTGTGTGACGCAAGGCTCATTACGATGCCGAAGCCCAACAACACCGTCACCAGCGACGTGCCACCGTAGCTGACCAGCGGCAACGGCACGCCGACCACCGGTAGGATGCCGGACACCATGCCCATGTTGACGAAGGCGTAGGTGAAAAAGGTCAGCACGATGGCCCCGGCCAGCAGCCGACCGAACAGCGAGGTGGCGCCGGACGCCAGCCACAAGCCGCGCCAGATGATGGCGCCATAGAGCAGCAACAGGAACAGATTGCCGATCAGGCCGAATTCCTCGGAATACACCGCGAAAATGAAGTCGGTGCTGCGCTCCGGCAGGAAATCCAGATGCGTCTGCGTACCGGCCATCCAGCCTTTGCCGGCGACGCCGCCGGAACCCACGGCGATGGTGGACTGGATGATGTGATAACCGGCGCCCAGCGGGTCAGAAGTCGGATCGATCAGTGTCATCACGCGCTGGCGCTGATAATCCTGCAACAGATAGGTCCACGCCAGCGGCAACGACGCACCGACGGCGACGGCGCAGCCGATGATCACCTTCCACGGCAGACCGCCGAGGAACAGCACGAAGAAGCCGGAGGCGGCGATCAGCAGCGTGGTGCCCAGATCGGGCTGTCGGGCGATGAAGGCGAGCGGTATCGCCAGCAGCGCGAACGCCACCAGGAAGTTGCGCCAGTTCAGGGTCTCCTGCTTGTACTGCAGGTACCAGGCCAGCATCATCGGTGCGGCCAAGCGCATCAGCTCCGAGGGTTGCACCCGCATGAAGCCGAGATCCAGCCAGCGGCGCGAGCCGTTCACCACGATGCCGAACAGGGCCACCGCCAGCAACAGCAGGATGCCCAGCACATAGGCCGGCAGGGCGAATTGCATCAACCGTTGCGGCGGCACGTGGGAAATCAGCAGCATCGCCGCCAAGGCGGTGCCGATGTTGACGACGTGCGTGATTGCGCGGGTGGTGTTCTCCCCGGACGCGCTGTAGACCACCGCCACGCTGATCGCCAGCAAGGCCAACAGCAGCCCGGTGAGCGGGCCGTCCAGATGCGCCACGGTGCGCAACAACAGGCGTCGGATCATCGTTGCGTCTCCACGTTGGGAATGGCGTTGGACGAAGGCGTCCCGCCCGGCTCCGTCGGCGGCGCCGGCTCGTCGTGATCCGGCTCGTCTTCGGCACGCACGCCGGGGACGGGCTCTTCCGGCGCATACACGCTGGGCAGCTTGCCCAGCAACCAGTAGTCGATCACCTTGCGCGCGATGGGCGCGGCGGTGCCGCTGCCGCTGCCGCCGTTCTCGACCATGACCGCGACCACGATGCGCGGATCCTCGACCGGCGCGAAGCCGACGAACAGCGCATGGTCACGGTGGCGCGCGGCGATGCGGCGCTCGTCGTAACGCGCCCCCTGCTTGATGCCGATGACCTGCGCCGTGCCGGTCTTGCCGGCGAAGCTGTAGGGCGTGCCGGCGCCCGCGCGCGCGGCGGTGCCGCCCGGCTGCATGACTTCGACCATGGCCTGCTTGATCACGCGCAGGTGCTCGGGCGACAACGGGATGCGCGGCAGTTCGCGCGGCGCGGCATAGGCCAGCCGACCGCTCACCGGCTCGCGCCAGGCGCGGATCATCTGCGGCTGGTAGCGCACGCCGTCGTTGGCCAGCGCCATGGTGGCCACGGCCAGTTGCAGGGGCGTGGCCAGCATGTAGCCTTGGCCGATGCCGGCGATGACGGTCTCACCGGCATACCAGGGCTGGTTGAAACGCGCCCGTTTCCATTCCGGCGTCGGCATCAGTCCGGCCAGTTCGCCGTCCAGATCGATGCCGGTGCGTGCGCCGAAACCGAAACGTCCGAGAAACTCGGCCATGCGCTCGATGCCCATCTGGTTGGCCAGGATGTAATAGTAGGTGTCACAGGATTGGGCGATGGATTTGCGCAGATCGACGATGCCATGGCCTTCCTTCTTCCAGTCGCGGTAACGGTGCGTGCTGCCCGGCAGCGAGAAATAGCCGGGATCGACGATGCTGTCGCCGGGTCGGCGCAGGCCCAGTTCCAGTCCGGCCAGGCCCATGAACTGTTTGATCGTCGATCCCGGCGGATACACCCCGCGCAGGGCACGGTTGACCAGCGGCCGGTCGGGTGATTCGTTCAGTTCCCGCCAGGTCGGCACGTCGATACCGTCGACGAACAGGTTGGGATCGAAGCCGGGCTTGGATACCAGCGCCAGCACGCCGCCATTGTGCGGATCCAGCGCCACCAGGGCACCGCGATAGTCGCCGAACACCTTCTCGGCGACCTTCTGCAATTCGCTGTCCAGATGCAGATAGATGTTGTAGCCCGGCACCGGCGCCTTGCGCGACAGCAGACGCACCGCGCGGCCGCCGGAGTCGGTCTCCACCTTCTCGAAGCCGGTGCGGCCGTGCAGCCAACGTTCGTAGCGCGCCTCGATGCCCAGCTTGCCGATATGGTCGGTACCACGATAGTTGGCGAACAGGCCGTCCTCGCGCAGTTGTTCCTGATCCTTCTGGTTGATCCGCCCGATGTAACCCACCACATGGGCGAAGCTGTCGGCGAACGGGTAATGGCGAAACTGTCGCGCCTTCACCTCGACGCCGGGAAAACGGTAGCGGTTCACCGCGAAGCGCGCCGCCTCCTCCTCGCTCAACTGGTTGCGGATCGGGATGCTCTCGAAATCGCGCCGCTCGGCCAGCAGCTTGCGGAAGCGGCGCAGGTCGCCGGGCGAGATGGCGACGATCTCCGCCAGACCGGCGAGCGTATCCTCCAGTCGCTCGACCTGGTCGGGGACGATCTCCAGCGTGTACGCCGAGTAGTTGTGTGCCAGCACGACGTTGTGCCGGTCGTAGATCACGCCGCGCGGCGGCGGCGCCGGCACCAGCGCGATGCGATTGTTCTCGGCCAGCGCGTGGTAATGGTCGAACTGCACCACCTGCAACCAGAAGAACCGTGCAAACAGGCCGGCCAGCGCCAAACCGGCGCAGATGCCCGCCACCTGCAAACGCCGGCGGTAACGCTGGAACTCCTGTTCCGGATTGATCAGGCGTGGCGCACGCATAGGCCGCGTCAGACGCGCACCGGCAACGACGGCACCGTGCTCATGCGCGTCGTTCCGGCTTCGGCGGTCCGGCCTGGCCGCCCAGGCGCTCCATGACCCAGCACAACGGCCACCACAGTACCGCGCCGACCAGCCCGGCGGCCAGCCAACGCCAGTCCGCCTCGCCGCGGCCGATCATCATGCCCAGCGCGAGCACCAGAGCCTCCTTGCCCACCAACACCGGCGCGATCTGCGGTGTCTGCAACAACGCGGCAAAATTGATCAGGCGCCGACGCACCAGCAACACCGCGAAGGTCGCGGCGCAATAGGCCAGCGCGTTCAGGCCCAGCAGCAGGCCCTGCGCCACGTCGGTGATCAGGCCCAGCACGAAGGCGGCGCCGAGGCCGGCCTGGCGCGGCGCATGAATGTTCCAATAGAGCAGCAGCAGCAAGGTGAAATCGGGCAGCAGCCAGCGCCAGTCATGGTCCCAGGGCAACAGCGTGAGCGCCAGCGCCAGCGCCAGACTGAGGTAGACACGCGTGCGCGTCGGCGGCTTGCGCAGTTCGGCGCCCTGCGGCATCAGTGGACTCTCCGGGCTCATCGGCGCCCCCCGGCGGCAGCCGACGCGGCTTCGGTCGTCGAGGGCGTCTCCGCCAGCGGCATGAGCACCGCGACATGGCGATAGCGGCCGACGCCGCCGATCGGCGCGCAATACGCGCTGGCGAACGGACTGGCGCGCGGCGGCTCGGTCTTGACCACCCGCGCCACCGGGATGCCGGCGGGATAAACGCCGTCGATGCCCGAGGTATACAACCAGTCGCCTTCGGCCAGATCCGCATGCATGTCGAGAAAACGCACCATCAGCAGGTTGTCGGAGCCCATGCCGGACACAATGATGCGCAGGCCGTTGCGCAGGTTCTGCACCGGCGCTCCCTGATCACGGTCGGTGATCAGCGTGACCTCCGCGCTCCAGGGATAGACGCGGGTGACCTGCCCCACCAGGCCGGCCGCATCGACCACCGGCCAGCCCGCGCGCACTCCCTGGACGTGGCCGCGATTGATCACCACCCGGCGCGCGAACGGATCCGGCACGGTGGCGACGATCTCGCCCAACAGTGGCGTCACCCCTGGCCACGCCGGCAACTGGTGCAGTTCACGCAGGCGCTCGTTCTCGGCAGCGAGGGCAACGCGGTCGAGCGCCGCGAGCGCGATGCGGTCGCGTTCCTGACGCAGGCGTTCGTTCTCGGCCACCAGATCGCCATGCGCGACGAAGAACGCACCGACCCCGCGCACCCACTCCAACGGCCAGGCCAGGACCAGTTGCAGCGGGTGCAGCAGCGCGTTGACGCCGGCGCGCACCCCGCCCAGCGCGCTGTAGCGCGTGTCCACCGCCAGCAGGAACAGACACACCAATACGTACACGGCAAAACGCGCCGGCAGGCCCATCTCACGGACGAACAGGGGCGCTTGCGGGGCCGGGGACATGGGGAAGAACGATGTTGGCTAACGATTGGGCGTCATCATCGATCCGGCACGTGCCTAAGCCCCTGCCGGACAGCCTTGGCGCCGGCGAGTCGGGCTGAGGGCCGCCCCACCACCGGCAAAGTCAACGATCGGACCGGGCACCACGGACGGCGGGAGCGAACGCCACTCGCCACCGCGCCGGGCGATCAGTCGTAAGTAAACACCGTCGACAGACGATCCATTTCCTCCAGCGCGCGCCCGGAACCGCGCACGACGCAGGACAACGGATCCTCGGCGACGATCACCGGCAGGCCGGTTTCTTCCATCAGCAGACGATCGAGATCGCGCAGCAGCGCGCCGCCGCCGGTCAGCACCATGCCCTTCTCGGCGATGTCCGCGCCCAGTTCCGGCGGCGTCTGTTCCAGTGCCGACTTGACCGACGAGACGATGGTATTCAGCGGCTCGGTCAGGGCTTCCAGGATCTCGTTGCTGGTGATGGTGAAACTGCGCGGGATGCCTTCGGCCAGATTGCGCCCCTTCACGTCCATTTCGCGCACCTCGGATCCCGGGAAGGCCGAACCCATCTCCTTCTTGATCTGCTCCGCGGTGGCCTCGCCGATCAGCATGCCGTAGTTGCGCCGGATGTAGTTGATGATGGCCTCGTCGAACTTGTCGCCGCCGACCCGCGACGACGTGGAGTAGACCATGCCGCCCAGCGAGATCACGCCGACCTCGGTGGTACCGCCACCGATGTCCACCACCATGGAACCGGTGGCCTCGGCCACCGGCATGCCGGCGCCGATGGCCGCGGCCATCGGCTCCTCGATCAGAAACACCTGACGCGCACCGGCACCAATGGCCGATTCGCGGATGGCACGGCGCTCCACCTGGGTGGCGCCGGATGGCACGCAGATGATGATGCGCGGACTGGGATGGAACAGGCGCGTGTCATGCACCTTCTTGATGAAGAACTTCAACATCTGTTCGGTGATGTTGAAATCGGCGATGACGCCGTCCTTCATCGGCCGGATGGCCTGGATGTTGCCCGGCGTGCGTCCAAGCATCATCTTTGCTTCCAGGCCCACCGCCTGGATGGTTTTCTTGCCGGTGGTGCCCTCCTGACGGATGGCCACCACCGACGGTTCATTCAGCACGATGCCGCGGCCGCGAACGTAGATCAGGGTATTGGCGGTCCCCAGGTCGATGGCGAGATCGGTGGAGAAATAGCCGCGTAACAATCCAAACATGTAGGGGATCCCGAGGGTCGGAAAAATAGCGGCGTATGATAACCTACGGCGCTTGTATCGAATAAGGTCCGTGGTGGTCTCATGTCGCTGTCGATCGACGATGTCGCGCGCATTGCCAAACTCGCCCGCATCCGCGTGGAGGCCGACGAGGCACTCGCCTATCAGGCCCAGTTGAACGGCATCCTCGGCCTGATCGAGCAGATGCAGGCGGTCGATACCACTGGGATCGAGCCGATGTCGCATGCACGCGACGTCTATCAGCGCCTGCGCGCCGACGAAGTGACCGAGCCCGACCGTCGCGCCGCCTTCCAGGCGATCGCGCCCATGGTCGAGGACGGCCTCTACCTGGTGCCCAAAGTGATCGAATGAGCGGGTAGCGCCAACCGGCGCGCGCGCAGCACCCCCCCGCAGCCACCAGCCGCCCCACCCCGTATGCCGACTCTCGCCGAACTCGCCGCCCTGCTCGCCGCGGGCAAGACCTCCAGCGTCGAACTGTGCCAGGACTATCTGGCACGCATCGCCACGCTGAATCCGAAGCTGAACGCGTTCATCACCGTCGATGCCGAGCGCACGCTGAGCGAAGCGCGCGCCGCCGATGCGCTGCGTGCGCAGGGGCGGGCCGGCGCACTCACCGGCATACCCGTTGCGCACAAGGACATCTTCTGTGCCGAGGGCTGGCGCACGACTTGCGGCTCGAAGATGCTGGCCAATTTCACCGCGCCCTATGACGCGCACGTGATCGAGCGCTGCAAGGCGGCCGGCATGCCCTGCCTGGGCAAGACCAACATGGACGAATTCGCCATGGGGTCGAGCAACGAGACCTCCTACTTCGGCCCGGTGCGCAACCCCTGGGACATGGAACGCGTACCCGGCGGTTCCTCGGGTGGCAGCGCGGCGGCGGTGGCGGCGCGCATGACCCCGGCCGCCACCGGCACCGATACCGGCGGCTCCGTCCGCCAGCCGGCCGCGCTGACCGGCATCACCGGGCTGAAACCGAGCTACGGCGTGGTGTCACGCTACGGCATGATCGCGTTCGCCTCCTCGCTCGACCAGGGCGGACCGATGGCGCCGAGCGCCGAGGATTGCGCGTTGCTGCTGAACGTGATGGCCGGCTTCGACGCGCGCGACTCCACCAGCCTGGAGCGCGCGCCGGAAGACTACACGCGCGAGCTGGCGCGGCCGTTGGCCGGGGTGCGCATCGGCCTGCCGCGCGAGTTCTTCGGCGACGGTCTGTCCGCCGATACCGCGCGGGCGGTGCAGTCCGCCATCGAAGAACTGCGCCGTCAGGGCGCGGAAACCGTCGATGTGAGCCTGCCCAACTCCGGACTTTCGGTCGCCGCCTACTACGTGCTGGCACCGGCGGAAGCCTCCAGCAACCTGTCGCGTTACGACGGCGTGCGGTACGGCCATCGCGCGGCGGAATACCGCGACCTCGCCGACCTGTACGAACGCACCCGCGCCGAAGGCTTCGGCGCCGAGGGCACGCGACGCATCATG
>CAYTRH010000072.1:0-3515 GCA_964440155.1 uncultured Thiobacillus sp.
CTGCACGGCCGACCATGCCCGGCGATGCTTCGACCGGGACGGCCGCTCGCAAGGCGCGCTTCCTCGATGAACTGCGCCCGCATGCCGAACGCGCCGAGGCCGTCACCGGCGTGCCGGCGCGCTTCATGCTGGCGCAGGCGGCCCTGGAATCGGGCTGGGGCGAGCGCCAGATACGCAGCGCCGACGGCCGCGCCAGCCACAATCTGTTCGGCATCAAGGCCGGCGCCGGCTGGAACGGCGCGCGCGTGGAAGCCACCACCACCGAATACCGCGCGGGCCTGCCGCTGCGCCTGACCCAGAGTTTCCGCGCCTATGCCGATTACGCCGAGGCGTTCGCCGATTACGCGGCGTTGCTGCGCCGGCGTTACGGCGAAGCGGTGGCCGCCGGCAACGATGCCGCCGGCTTCAGCCAGGCCCTGGCGCGTGGTGGCTATGCCACCGATCCGGCCTATGCCGACAAGCTGCGCGCGGTGATCGCCAGCGTCGAACGGAGTCTGGCATGACGGCGCGGCCCCACCCCTGACAGCGGGAGATAGACATCATGGCCTCCGGCATACTCGGTGTCGCGCTCAGCGGGCTCAACGCCGCCCAGGCGGGCATCCGCACCACGCAGCACAACATCGCCAACGTCAACACGCCCGGCTACCGCCGTCAGGAGGTGGGTTATGCCGCGCAGCAGCCGGACCTGCGTACCGGCCTGTACTACGGCAGCGGCGTGTCCGTGGAAGCGGTGCGCAGTCTGTACAGCCGCTTCCTGGACAACGAGGTGGCGCTGAATGCCACCCAGTTGGCGCGCCATCAGACCTATGCCAGCCACGCCGGCCAGATCGACCGGCTGCTGGGCGATGCCGCCAGCGGCCTGTCCACCGCGCTGGACGGTTTCTTCGCCGCGGCCAACGAAGTCGCCAACGATCCGGTCGGCAACGCGCCGCGTCAGGCGCTGCTGTCGGCGGCGGCCACGCTGGCGCATCGGGTCAACACGCTGGACGATCGCCTGCGCGCGCAACTCGACGCCACCAACCGTGAGCTGGTCGATACCGTCGGCCAGATCAACGTCCTGGCCGAACGCATCGCCGCCAGCAATGCCGACATCGCCCGCGCCGAGGCGCTGAGCGGTCGCAGCGCCAACGATCTGCGCGACCGGCGCGACCAGTTGATCGCCGAACTCGGCGAGCTGGTCGACGTCACCCGCATCGAACAGGATGGCGACGTCAGCGTGTTCATCGGCAGCGGCCAGCCGCTGGTGCTGGGCATGGTCGCCAATGCGCTGGCCACCACGCTGGATGCCGACGGCCTGCGCCAGCTCCAACTGAACGTCGGCGGCACGCTGGTCAGCATCGGCTCGGGCCTGATCGGCGGTGGCCGGCTGGGCGGGCTGCTGGCGGTACGCGAGCAGGTGGTGCTGCCGGCGTTCCACGACCTCAACCGCATCGCCGTGGCCATCGGCGCCGAAGTCAACCGCGTGCACCGCGCCGGGCTGCAACTGGACGGCGCGACGCCGGGCGGTGACGTGTTCACCGGCGTGGTCGAACAGACCGGCGCGACCAGCGGCTGGATACGCCTGGAGTTCAGTGCCAACGCGCTGCCCAACCGCGATTACGCGGTCACCTTCAATGGCGCCGACTACACGGTCACCCGCCTGATGGACGGCGCCACGGTCAACGTCGCCGCCGGCAGCGAAGTGGTGCTGGCCGGCGTGGCGCAGGGTTTTCGCATCCAGGCCGGCGCGCCCGCGCCGGCCGTCGGCGAAACCTGGAACCTGAATCTCCAGGACTATGCGCGCAACATGCGTGCCCTGCTCGACGACACCCGTGCCATCGCCGCGGCGGCAGCCACGCCGCCGACCGGGCCGGGTGACAACCGCAACGCGCTGGCGCTGGCCGCGTTGCATCAGCAGCGCATGCTGGACGACGGCGGCAACGGCTATGCCGCCGCCTATAATCGCATCGTCACCCGCACCGCGGCGCTGGCGGCGCAGGCGGACGCGGGCCAGTCGGCGCTGCGCACCCTGGTGACCGCCGCCACCGAAGCGCGCCAGGGCGTGTCCGGCGTGAACCTGGACGAGGAGGCGGTCAACCTGATCCGCTTCCAGCAGGCTTACCAGGCCTCGGCGCGCGCCATGCAGATCGCCGCCAGCCTGTTCGACGAAGTGCTCGGCATCGTGCGCTGAGCGGAGGTGGGATCATGATGCGCATCGACAGTCTGACCTATTTCAACGCCGGCATGGCCGGCATGCGCGGCAACCAGGAAGCCATCGCCCGACTGAACCAGCAGATCGCCAGCGGCGAGCGCCTGCTCGCGCCCAAGGATGATCCCATCGCCACCGGCAAGGTCATGGATCTGAGCAACCGCATTGCGCAGCGCACCCAGTACGCCGCCAACCAGGACCGCGCGGAGATGGCGCTGAAGTACCAGAACGTGGTGATCCAGGGCATGAGCGCGGCGTTGCAACGCGCGCGCGGGCTGCTCACCGGCATCGATCCGGACCACGCACTGCATCTGCGCGAGGCGCACGCCGAGCAGTTGCGCGGGGTGTTCAACCAGGTGCTGGATCTGGCCAATTCGCGAGATGCCGCGGGCAATTACCTGTTCGGCGGCTTCGTCACCAACCCGGCTACGCCACCCTGGACGAATGCCGGCGACGGCGGCCTGACCTCGGGTATTCCGTTGGTGTACGACGGCGCCACCACCCAGTACGACGGCACGCCGCTCACCCCGGCGCCCGGCGGGACGCGCGAGATCGAGATCGACGTCGGCCGGCGGGTGCAGGTCAACGACAATCTCGATGCGGTGCTGCGTGCGTCCGTCGGTAGCGGTGCCACCGCGCCGGCCGGCGAGGACATCCTGCAGAAGCTGGACGCCATGGTGCACAACCTGCCCGGTGCGGTCACACAGGCCGACATCAGCGCGCTGCTGGCGGACATCGAGCAGACGGTCAAACGCCTGGGCCGCATCGAACACCGCATCGCCGGCGCCTTGAGCGAGATCGCCGACGCCCGCGCCACCAACCAGGCGCTGTTGCTACAGGATCGCAATGCACTGGGTGACCTGCGGCGGGTGGATCAGGCCGCGGCCATCGTCGAACTGCAATCCCGTCAGACCGTGCTGGAAGCGGCCGGACGGGCTTATGCGCGCACCGCCAACCTGAGCCTGTTCAACTTCCTGTAGTACGCCGCCGCACCCGTCATTGCGAGGCGCGCAGCGCCGCGGCAATCCAGCCGCCACGTCCGCGCCGACGCAACCCGTCTGGATCGCCGCGCTGCGCTCGCGATGACGGCTTTTGCCGTCACACCGCGCGCAAGCCGTTCCGCTGCTGCACTCGTCATTGCGAGGCGGCGCAGCCGCCGCGGCAATCCAGCCGCCACGTCCGCGCCGACGCAACCCGTCTGGATCGCCGCGCTGCGCTCGCGATGACGGCTTTTGCCGTCACACCGCGCGCAAGCCGTTCCGCTGCTGCACTCGTCATTGCGAGGCGGCGCAGCCGCCGCGGCAATCCAGCCGCCACGTCCGCGCCG
>CAYTRH010000072.1:3615-14350 GCA_964440155.1 uncultured Thiobacillus sp.
CTGGATCGCCGCGCTGCGCTCGCGATGACGGCTTTTGCCGTCACACCGCGCGCAATCCGCGCCGCTGCTGCACTCGTCATTGCGAGGCGGCGCAGCCGCCGCGGCAATCCAGCAGCGACCGTGGTGCGGGTGCCATCCCCCTGGATCGCCGCGCTGCGCTCGCGATGGCGCCTTTTCCCGCAACGCCGAAGCGCCATGTCCGTTAAGCTCTGCACTTTGCCGTTACCCATGCCCGGCGCTGACTGCGCGTAATACCGCCATCCATGTCCCAGCAACCGCTCGATACGACACCGGCAACCCGGCATGGCTGGGCTGCGCTGTTCATCGCCTGGCTGGTGGCCAGTGTGGCGACGTTGGGCGCGTTGTTCCTGGGCGAGGTCATGGGCTATGTCCCATGTGTACTGTGCTGGTATCAGCGCATCGCCATGTTCCCGCTGGTGTTCGTTCTGGCGGCCGGATTGTTTCCGTTCGATCGCCGCGTGGTGCGCTACGCGTTGCCGCTGGCGGTGATCGGCTGGCTGCTGGCGGCCTATCACTGGGCGGTGGCCAGTGGCCTGGTGCCGGAGAGCGCCACGCCGTGCAGCCAGGGCGTGCCGTGTTCGGTCGAACAGATCGTCTGGTTCGGCTTCGTCACGCTGCCGATGCTGTCGCTGCTGGCGTTTTCCGTCATCATCGCGCTGTTGTCGTCGATTGCCCGTCAAGGAACGAGATGAAGAAAGTCCTGTTTGCCGCCACCGTGTTGCTGCTCATGGTCGGTTTCATCGGCGGCGCCCTGTATCACAACGCCCGCCAGGCGGAACGGGCGGGCGAGGTCGCCATGGCCAACGCCGCGGCGCTGGTGCGCGAGCATGCGCGCGTGCTCGGGCCGGCGCATGCCCGCGTGCAGATCGTCGAGTTTCTCGATCCCGCCTGCGGTACCTGCCGGCGCTTCTACCCCTTGGTCAAGGACATCCTCGCCGCGCATCCCGAGCGCATCCGCCTGGTACTGCGTTACGCGCCGTTCCACGATGGCGCCGACTACGCCGTGGCCGTGCTGGAGGCGGCGGGCCGGCAGGGCAAGTACTGGGAGACCCTGGAGGCGCTGCTGGAGGCCCAGGACGAGTGGGTGGTCAACCACCGCGTGCAGCCGGAGCAGGTTTGGCGTCAGGCCGAGCGGCTGGGCCTGGACATGGATCGGTTGGCGCAGGACATGAAGGCGCCGGAGATCGCCCGCCTGATCGCGCAGGACCTTGAGGATGCGCGTACGCTCCAGGTCAGCAAGACGCCGGAGTTCTTCGTCAACGGCCGGCCGCTGCCCAGTTTCGGTCTGGAGCCCCTGCGGCGTCTGGTGGACGAAGCGCTGGCGCGGGAATACCGCTGAGCGCGCGGGTATGAACCTCGTGAGGCTGTTGCTCGCCGTCCTGTTCGCCGGGTTGGCGCTGACGACCGGCGCGACGGTTCGGGCGGAGGCGCAGGTTCGGGTGAGCACCGATGGCGGACGCATCCTGGTGGTGGCCGAGATCAACACCAACGTCGACCGCGAGATGGCCTGGCAGGTACTGAGCGATTATGGCCGCTGGGCCGAGTTCATCCCCGATTTGACCGTGAGTCGGGTGATCTCCGCGCCCGGTGAGCCGCTGCGCCTGGAGCAGCGCGGGCAGATCCCCTGGCTGCCCAACCTGCCGCTGGTGATGATCGTGCGCGTCGAGGAAACGCCGCCGACCAGCATCGAGTTCCTGCGCGTCGCCGGCAACGTGCGCACCTTCGTTGGCGAATGGCGCATCGTCGGTCGCAACCGGGTGCGTCTGGTCTACCGTTCGCTGATCGAGCCGGGCTTCGCGGTGCCGCCGGAGGTGTCGAGCGAAATCTTCCGCCACGACGCGAAGATGCGCATGGAAGCCATGGCGCGCGAGATGGCGCGCCGCGCCGCCGGCGACCAACGCGCGCGCTGACCGCGCATACGCGTGCCGCCGGGGTGCGGCCGGTCAGCCCCGGCGGCGATAGCGGGCAATGGCAATGGCGTGACAGAACGCGGAGAATGCCAGCAGCGCCAGTGCCTCGGGCAATACGTCGGCCAGGCCGCCGCCGCGCACGAAGATGTCGAGAAAGCCGTCCAGGCCCCAGGAAAGCGGCGAGATCACCGCCAGATCCTGCATGATCGGCAGCATCACCGCCTTCGGCACCAGGATGCCGCCGAGCGCGCCCATGATCATCACGGTGGCGGAACTGAAACCGGCGGCCTGTTCGGTGGTGCGCGCGAACACGGCCACGGCGATGCCGAAGCCGATGGCCGCCAGGCTGGCCGAGGCGCCCATCAGCACCAGCGCCAGCGGTGCGTTGCCCAGACCGAGCGGATCGCCGCCCAACAATGGCAGCACGTAGACGCTGACGGCGAGCACGGAGATCATCTGGATCTGGTTGATGACGAAATACGGCACCGCCTTGCCGCCCAGGACCACCCAGGGCGGCACGGTCATGGTCTGCAGGCGGAACAGGCTGCCCTGCTCGCGCTCCTTGATGAACGACACCGACAGCGGCACGGTCAGGAAGAACATGGCCAGCAGGGTCCAGGCCGGTGCATTCTGCTGTACCGACGTGGGCGTGGGTCCACCTGCCCCTTTGGTCACGGTCTCGCCATGCACCGGCAGGAACAGCCGGGCCTGATCGAAGTCCGGCAGTCCACTGAAATGCGCCCCCTGGGTCGCGCGCAGGGTCTGCTCCAGTTGCTCCCGGCCCAGCTTCATTTCGATGCCGTGCAAGGCCAGATCCAGGCTGCCTTCCAGTACCTTGCGGTAGTCGGAACGCAACGACGGATCGGCTAGTACGCGCACCTCGACCGGTCGCTCCAGACGCAGGTCGGCGGGCACGTCGGCCATGACTTCGCCCAGACGGCGCTTGGCCTGCTCGGTCGCGCCGGCCGGCACCAGCACGACGAAACGATACTGACCGTCGATCAGCCATTGCCGCGCCTGTGCCTCGCTGGCGTCTGCGTCCAGCGACAGGCGCACGTGCGGGTTGTTGCGGAACGTGTCGATGATGCCCTGGCCCACTTCCTGCCGGTCCTGGGCCACCACCAGCACCGGGAAGGTGGCGCCGGGACGGTCGCCGAACACGTCGCGCAGCGACAGCGACAGGATCAGCACGAACAGCACCGGCATGGTGAAGAACAGGATCAATGCCTGGCGGTCGCGCAACAGGATGCGCGCGTCCTTGACGATGCTGGCGCGCAGTTTGGCCAGATTGCCCTTCACCGCAGCTCTCCCCGGTCGCCGGTGAGCGACAGGAAGACCTGCTCCAGGCTGGCGCGACCGTACACCAGCGAGCGCAGTGTCGACCCTTCGGCCTGCACCCGCTGCATGATCGGCGCGATGGCCAGCTCCGGCCGATCGCTGGAGATGCGCATGCGGCAGCCCGCCAGTTCGACCTGACGGACATCCGGCAGGGCTTGCAGCGCCTGCGTCAATGCGCTGTCCGGCGCGTCGAAGAATTGCAGTTCGATGGTCTCGTCGCGCCGTTGCGCCAGCAGTTCCGGCACCGAGCCCTGCACCATCAGACGGCCGTGATCGATGATGGCGACATCGCTGCACAGCAGTTCGGCTTCCTCCATGTAATGCGTGGAGATCAGGATGGTGATGCCGGCCGCGTTGAGCTCGCGCAGACGATGGTGGATCAGTGCGCGCGAATGCGGATCGATGGCCACGGTGGGTTCGTCCAGGATCAGGATCTCGGGCTCGTGCATCAGGCCGATGACCATGTTCAGCCGACGCTTGTAACCGCCGGAGAACTGCTCCACGCGCTGGTCGGCCTCGCCGGTCATTTCCGCCAGTTCCAGGCAGGCTTGGATGCGGCTGTCCAGGTAAGCGCCGGACAGCCCCTGCATGCGGCCGAAGAAATCCAGGTTCTCGCGCGCCGTCAGGGTCGGGTAGATCGCCGGCTCCTGCGGCACCAGGCCGAGGATGTGGCGGATGTGTCGGGACTCGGTCAGCACGTCGTGGCCGGCGATGCGCACGCTGCCCGCGCTGGGCAGGATCAGCCCGCCCAGGATCGACATCAGCGTGGTCTTGCCGGCACCGTTGGGACCGAGGATGCCGAAGATGCCACCGCGCGGCACCACCAGGTCGATGCCGTCGAGCGCAGGCGCGCGGCCGCCCGGAAAGGACTTCGACAGGCCCTGCAGTTCGATGGCCGGCGCACCGGCGACGGTGTCGCCCGGCCGCGCCGGCGAAGCGCATCGGTGTTGCGTCATGCGTGCGATTCCAGTTCTGGTCAGGAGCAGTGCGACGCAGGCGCCGCTGCGAGGCGCGTATTTTTTCATGAACGCGCATACGGTCCAAACGGTGTTGCATGCCGGTGCCATGGCGGGACCGGGGTCTGCCAGCGGCGATGGGGGCCGTGCTTCAGTGGTCCTCCACGCCGCCGGTATCGGCGCCGAACTCGCGCAGCAGGGTCAGCAGCGCGTCGGCCTTGTCCAGGCACTCCCGATATTCGGCGGCGGCATCGGAGTCGGCGACGATGCCGCCGCCCGCCCATAGGCGCAGCGTGTCGCCGCTGTGCACCAGCGTGCGGATGGCGATGTTGCAGTCCATGTCGCCGTCGAAGCCGATCCAGCCGATGCTGCCGCAATATACGCCGCGGCGTTCGGGTTCCAGCTGGTCGATGATCTGCATGGCGCGGATCTTGGGTGCGCCGGTGATCGAGCCGCCGGGGAAGGCGGCGCGCAACAGCGCGACGGCATCGATGCCGGAGGCCAGCCGGCCGGTGACGGTGCTGACCAGGTGATGCACGCTGGCGTAGCTCTCCAGCGCGCACAACTGCGGCACCCGTACCGAGCCGGTGGCGCACACACGGCCCAGGTCGTTGCGCAGCAGGTCGACGATCATGACGTTCTCCGCGCGGTCCTTGGCACTGGTGCGCAGCGCCTCGGCCAGCGCGGCATCGGCTTGCGGCGTGGCGCCGCGTGCGCGCGTGCCTTTGATCGGCCGCGTCTCCACCCGGCCGCCCTCTACGCGCAGGAAGCGTTCCGGCGACGACGACAGGACCCGCGCATCCGGCAGGTTGAGATAGGCGGAAAACGGCGCCGGGTTGATCTGGCGCAGGCGCCGGTAGGCCGGCCAGGGATCGCCGTCGGCGGGCGCGGTGAAGCACTGCGCCAGGTTTACCTGATAGCAGTCGCCGTCGGCGATGTAGCGCTGGATGCGGGCGAAGGCGCGGGCGTAGTCGGCGCGGGTGAAGGCGCCGACCACGCGGCCGACCCGCCACTGCGCCCGCCGCATGCTCACCCGTGGCGGGCGGGCGTAGCGTTCGATCAGCGCCGGCCAGGCCGCGACGGTGCGTGCATCGCGCCCGGCACCGACCAGCCAGCTCTCGCGCCGGGCGTGATCGACCAGCACCGCCCAGTCGTAGATGCCGACCGCCATGTCGGGCGGGGTCGAGGCGTCGCCGGGACGTTGCGGCAGGCGTTCGATGCGGCGCGCCAGGTCATAGCCGAAATAGCCGATGGCTCCGCCCATGAACGGCAGCGCGCCGCGCTCTGCGCCGATGGCCAGTTCGGCCCGCAGCAGCGCGAACGGATCTTCATCCGTCCGCTGGGTTTCATTCGCGCGGCCGGCATGTCTGCGGATCTCGGTGATCGCACCGCGCGTCACCAGGGTGGTGGTCGGGTCGGCGGCGATGATGTCGTAGCGGCCGCCGCCGGACGGCTGCGCGCTGTCGAGCAGCACCGCCCATGGGCGGTCGGCGACGTGCTCGAACAGCGCGGCGCTGTCGGGGTGATAGGGCAGGCGGTGCGGCGTCATGGCGCGCGGCGTCGGCAGGCGGGGGCGTGCCGGTATGGCCGATGAAGCGCGTGTCGCGCTCAGAACTTTTCCATCTCGCGCAACGCGCGGCCTACCGCGAAGTAGGCACCCAGCCAGCCCAGCGCCGCGCTGATGGCCAGCAGTGGCAACAGTTCGCCCAGGCCGAAGCCGGTCAGACGGAAGTCGACACCGTAGGCGGCGGCCACCTCGGCGACGCCGGCTTGCAGCGACAGCCCGGCGAGCATGACGATGCACCAGCCCGTCAGACCGCCGCTGATGCCCTGGATGGCACCGAAGTACAGGAAAGGCCGGCGGATGAAGCGGTCGGTGGCGCCGATCAGTTGCGCCACTTCGATTTCGTCGCGCTGCGCGTAGATCTGCAGACGTATGGTGTTGGCGGTGATGGCGGCGAGCGCAACGCCGAGCAAGACCGCGAGCAGGAACACCAGGTCGCGCCCCAGGCCGAGCAGGGCGTTGAGTCGCTTGATCCAGACGGCATCGAGCATCACCCGCTCCACCGATGCTTCGCCGGCCAGCCGTGCGCGCAGCGCTTCCAGTCGTTCCGGCTCGCCGGTGGCCGGGGTGACGATGATGCTGTGTGGCAGCGGGTTGTCCGGCAGACCGGCGGCGATGTCGCCCAGGCCCATCGCTTCCAGCTTGCGGATGCCGTCGTCACGGCTGATGAACCGGGTATCCGCCACGTCGGCGTCGTTCTTCAGCGCGGCGGCGAACTGCGCGCCCTGTTCGGCGCCGACATCCGCTTTCAGAAACAGCGTGAGTTCGGGCAGCGGGCGGGCGCCGCCGACGGCGCGATCCAGGTTGAACAGCAAAGCGTACAGGCCGGCCGGCAGCGCCACGGCGATGCCGATCACCAGCACGGTGAACAGCGTGGCCAGCGGCGCCGCACGAAAGCGCGCGGCGGCGATGCGCAGGCTTTGCAGGTGGTGGGCGAGCCAGGCTTTCATGCGCGCACCAGCCGGCCGTGGGCGAGATCGATCTGACGGCCGCCGTATTGGTGGACCAGATCCAGGTCGTGCGTGGCGATCAGCAGAGTGACGCCCACCTCGTTGAAGGCGCGGAACATGTCCATGATGTCGCGCGCGTAGGCGCTGTCCAGGTTGGCCGTGGGTTCGTCGGCCAGCAGCAGCGCCGGCCGGCTGACCACTGCGCGGGCGATGCACAGGCGCTGCTGTTCGCCGCCGGACAGCGTGATCGGGCGTGCCTTCTCCTTGCCGAGCAGACCGACCTTGTCCAGCGCGGCGCGCGCGCGCTTGGCGGCATCGGCGCCGATCATGCCCTGGATGTGCAGTGGCAGCAGCACGTTGTCGATGACGCTGCGGTCGTACAGCAGCTTGTGATCCTGGAAGATCAGGCCGATGTTGCGGCGGAAATAGGGCAGCGCGGCGCGCTTCATGCGGCCGACGTTCTGGCCGGTGACGACGATGTTGCCGCTGGTGGGCCGCTCCAGCGCGGCGATCAGCTTGAGCAACGTACTCTTGCCGGCACCGGAATGGCCTGTGAGGAAGATCAGCTCGCCCTGCGCGATCTTCAGCGACAGTTCGGACAGCGCCTCGTGGCCACCGGGATAGCGCTTGGTGACGCCGGACAGCTCGATCATGCGGTGCTGCGCGGTCAGGCGAACAGCGCGTCGACGAACTCGCCGGCGCGGAACGGTTGCAGGTCTTCCAGACCCTCGCCGACGCCGATGAAGCGCACCGGCACCGGCTGCCGCTTGGCCAGCGCGGCGATGACGCCGCCCTTGGCGGTGCCGTCCAGCTTGGTCATGACCAGGCCGGTCAGCCCCAGCGCGTCGTCGAACGCCTTGACCTGGGCCAGCGCGTTCTGGCCGATGTTGGCGTCCAGCACCAGCAGCACTTCGTGCGGCGCGCTGGGATCAGCCTTCTGGATCACGCGCTTGATCTTGCGGATCTCCTCCATCAGGTTGAGCTGTGTCGGCAGGCGGCCGGCGGTGTCGGCCAGCACCACGTCGATGCCGCGCGCACGCGCCGACTGGATGGCGTCGAAGATCACCGCTGCCGGGTCACCCGCCTGCGAAGCGATTACCTCGACCTGGTTGCGGCTGCCCCATTCCGCCAGTTGTTCGCGCGCGGCGGCACGGAAGGTGTCGCCGGCGGCCAGCAGCACGCTGCGGCCCTCGGCCTGGAAGCGGCGCGCCAGCTTGCCGATGGTGGTGGTCTTGCCGGCGCCGTTGACGCCGGCCAGCATGATCACGAACGGCCGCGCGCCGGTGATCTGCAATGGCCGTTCCAGCGGCGCCAGCAGTTCGCGCAGTTCGCTCTTCAACGCGTCGCGCAGTTGCGCGGCATCGCTCAGGCGTTCCTTGCGCACGCGCGCGCTCAGGCGCTCGATCAAGTGCGCGCTGGCCTCGACGCCGACGTCGGCGGTGAGCAGCACGGTCTCCAGTTCCTCGAACAGCGCCTCGTCGATCTTGACGCCAACCCCGAACAGGCCGGCAAGCTGGCTGCCGAAGGCATCGCGCGTGCGCCCCAATCCGCGTTTGAGCCGCTGCGCCCAGGACAGGCGTGGCGCCGCAGCACCCGCCGCTGCGTCACCTTCGGCCGTTGGCGCGGCCGCCTCCTCCGCGGTGCCGGGCAGGCCGGCCGGCGCCTCGTCCGCGACCGGGGCGGGCGTATCGGGCTGAGGCTCGGTGGGCTTGGACTTGCCGGATTTGAAGAAACCAAACACGGGGAGGGAGGGTCGGAGGCTGCGTTGTTGGCCGCGAGATTCTATCATGCGAGACCTTTCGCTCCCCTGGTCCAAGCCCATGTCTTCGTGGTGGTCGTGCGCCGTGCCGGCGCAGTCCGAGCGTGGCGCGCGTGCCCGCGTCGCCGATGGTCGCGGCGGTTCGCGCCCCGAACCGCGTCTGTCAGCCGCTATTCTGCGCCTGCGCGCGTGGGCCGCGCTGGTGACCCTGATGGCGGCCCTGTTCGCGTGGGCGCCGGCCCGGGCCGAGGTGATGGACCGCACGCTCGACAACGGCCTGCGCGTGATCGTCAAGATCGACCGGCGCGCGCCGGTGGTGGTGTCGCAACTGTGGTATCGCGCCGGCAGCATGGACGAGCGCTACGGTGTCACCGGCGTCGCCCACGTGCTGGAGCACATGATGTTCAAGGGCACGCGCGACGTGCCGGCGGGCGAGTTCTCGCGCCGTATCGCCGCCGCCGGCGGGCGCGAGAACGCCTTCACCTCGCGCGATCACACCGTGTATTTCCAGACGCTGCAACGCGACCGCCTGGAACTGGCGCTGCGGCTGGAGGCCGACCGCATGACCAACCTGCTGCTGGATGCGGATGAATTCGCGCGCGAGATCAACGTGGTGATCGAGGAACGCCGGCTGCGCACCGAGGACAACCCGCAGGCGCGTCTGTACGAGGCGCTGATGGCCACGGCCTACGTCACCCATCCCTATCGCCATCCGGTGATCGGCTGGATGGACGACCTGCTGCACATGCGCCTGGAAGATGCGCGCGAGTGGTACCAGCAGTGGTATGCGCCCAACAATGCGGTGCTGGTGGTGGCCGGCGATGTCGATGCCGAGCAGGTGTACGCATGGGCACGCCAGTATTTCGGCGACATCCCGGCGCGCCCGCTACCGGCGCGCAAGCCGCTGAACGAGCCGGAACAGGTCGGCGCCAAGCGCGTCACGGTGCGCGCGCCGGCCGAGCTGCCGATGGTGGCGATGGCCTGGCAGGCGCCACGCCTGCGTGATCCGCAGCGCGACGACGACGTCTATGCCCTGGAGATCCTGGCCGGCGTGCTCGACGGACATGCTTCGGCGCGGCTGAATCAGGCGCTGGTGCGCGAGCGCGCCATCGCCACGCAGGTGGGCGCGGGCTACGGCGGTATCGGCCGCGGTCCCGGCCTGTTCATCGTCGATGCCACGCCGGCGCGCGGCATCGCGGTGGCCGAGGTGGAAGCCGCGCTCAAGGCCGAGATCGCCCGGCTGGTGCGCGACGGCATCGGCGAGGCGGAACTGGCACGGGTCAAGGCGCAGGTGCTGGCCAGCCAGGTGTTCCAGCAGGACTCGCTGTTCTCGCAAGCCATGCGCATCGGTAGCTGGGTGTCCGCCGGCCTGGATCACACCCTGCAGGACGCCCGCTACGCCCGCCTCGCCGCGGTCACCGCCGAACAGGTGCGCGACGTCGCCGCGCGTTATCTGGTGGATGACCGGGTCACCGTCGCCGTGCTCGAGCCGCTGCCGTTGCCGCAAGACCAGCCGGCACGGCAGCGCGGTTCGCTGGGAGTCGATCATGTTCGCTAAGACGATTGCGTTCCTGCTGGTCGGGTGGCTGCTGGCGCCGCTGGCCCGGGCCGGTCTGGACATCCAGCACTGGCACACGGCACAGGGCGCGCGCGTGTATTTCGTCGCCAACCACGATCTGCCCATGATCGACGCCAGCGTCGATTTCGCCGCCGGCAGCGCGCGCGACAGCCGCGCCACGTCCGGACTGGCCAACCTGACGCGGCACATGATGCGTTTGGGTGCTGGCCCGTGGAGCGAGCGCGAGATCGAGGAACGTCTGGCTGATGTCGGCGCGGTGCTGGGCGGGCGTTTCGACGCCGACCGTGCCGGCTTCACGCTGCGCACGCTGAGCGGCGCGCGCGAGAGCGACCAGGCCTTCGCCACGCTGGCGGCGGTGCTGGCGGCGCCGCATTTCGATGCCAACGTGCTGCGCCGTGAGCAGGCGCGGGTCATCGCCGGCCTGCGCGAGGCGCGCACGCGTCCGGACCAGATCGGCGCCAAGGCGTTCCAGGCGGCGATCTACGGCGACCATCCCTACGGCCTGGCGGACGACGGCGAGGAGGACAGCGTCGCCGCGCTGAGCCGCGACGACCTGGTAAGTTTCCACGCCGAGCACTACCGCGCCGCCAACATGGTGATCACGCTGATGGGCGATCTGACACGGCAGCGCGCCGAGGCGCTGGCCGACCGGCTCGCC
>CAYTRH010000073.1:0-14209 GCA_964440155.1 uncultured Thiobacillus sp.
GCTCAAATCGGCCGCTTCCACTGCACCGGCGTGGTGCGGGACGGCGCGCGCGCGCAGGTCCGCCCGCGCCCGATCCGTCTCATGCAAGTCACCGTCAGCGAACTGCTGGTCCGTTATCTGCAACGTCTGGGCGTCGAGGTCGTCTTCGGCATGCCCGGCGCGCACGTGCTGCCCATCTATGACTGCCTGTACGACGCGCCCATCCGCACCGTGCTGGTCAAGCATGAACAGGGTGCCGCCTTCATGGCCGGCGGCTACGCGCGCGTGTCGCACCGGGTCGCCGCGTGCATCGCCACCGCCGGCCCCGGCGCCACCAATCTGGTCACCGGCATCGCCAACGCCTACGCCGAACGCCAGCCGGTGCTGGCCCTGACCGGCGAAACCCCGACTTACATCTTCGGCAGGGGCGGTCTGCAGGAGAGTTCCGGCGAGGGCGGCGCCATCGATCAGGCCGCGCTGTTCGCCAGTATCACCCGCTACCGCAAGCTGATCGAACGCACCGATTACCTCGGCCAGGTGCTCAACCAGGCCACGCGCGCGCTGCTGGGGCCGGAACCGGGGCCGGTGCTGTTGAGCATCCCGTACAACGTGCAGAAGGAGAAGGTGGCGGCGAGCGTGCTCGATGGCCTGCATCTCCCGCGCGTCGCCGCGGTGACCCGGCCGGTCGCGGACGATCCGGTGCAGGCCCTGGCCGCGCTGCTGCGCGGCGCCGATTGTCCGGTGATCGTGGCCGGCTACGGCTGCATCCGCGCCGGCGCGCGCACGCTGGTGGCGCGCCTGGCCGAGCGCCTGGGCATCGGCGTTGCCACCAGCCTCAAGGGCAAGGGCGCGGTGGCGGAAGACTCGCCGCTGGCGCTGGGTTGCCTGGGCGTGACTTCGGACGGCGCCGCCTATCGCTTTCTGGTGGAACATGCCGACCTGGTGCTGTTCCTCGGTGCCGGTTACAACGAACGCACCAGCTACCTGTGGGATGAACGCCTGCTGGCCGGCAAGCGCGTGGTGCAGATCGACCACGATGCGGCGCAACTGGGCAAGGTGTATCGCCCGGACCTGGCCATCCACGGTGACCTGGCCGACGTGCTGACACGCCTGCTGGCGCTGCCGGCCGGCGACGACGCGGCGCTGGCCGAGGTGCGTCTGATGCGGCTCAAAGCCTACCGGCGTGCCGTCCACGGCGCGCGCGCCACCTGTCAGGACACGGCGGGCGGCGGCATGGACGGCGATGCGCGCTTCCACCTGATCCGCCATTTCTATGCCGCGTTGGCGGCGCGATTCCCGCGCGACGCGCTGATCTTCGACGACAACATCGTGTTCGCCCAGTCCTTCCTGCGCGTGTCGCACGCCAACCACTATTTCCCCAACGGCGGCATCTCCTCGCTCGGTCATGCCATCCCGGCGGCCATCGGCGCGCGCCTGCATGTCCGCGGCGGTGCGGTGTTCGCCATCCTCGGTGACGGCGGCTTCCAGATGTGTTGCATGGAGCTGATGACGGCGGTGAACTATGGACTGCCGCTCAACGTCGTGGTGATCAACAACGGCACCATGGGCCTGATCCGCAAGAACCAGTATCAGCTCTACCAGCAACGCTATCTGGACTGCGACTTCGTCAATCCCGATTTCGCGCTGCTCGCCGCCTCGTTCGGCATACACCACCACCGGCTCGGCAGCGAGGCGGCGATCGACGCGTTGTTCGCTGCGGCCGACCTGGAAAACGCCATCAACCTGATCGAAATCCCGCTCGACAAGCATGCCTTCCCGTCCTACCTGTCCGGCCGCTGAAATCCCGCCACGGACCGGAGCGGACGCGCGCGTCGCGACGCAGCGCGCGCGCATCGCAGAACTGGAGGCGGCGCTGTGGCGCGACGGCTTCGATGCCGCGTTGCTGCCACGCTATCAGGCCGCGTTCCGCGAGCTGGAGGCGTTGATCGCGGCCAATGGCGAGGACGTGCGCCACGACTTCGTCATCGTCATTCCGGTGGCGGACAACCCGCGTCAGACCCGCGCCTGCCTCGCCAGTCTGCTGGCGCTGTGCCACGCCTATGCCTACGGCGGCGTGGTCGATGGCGTGTACCGCAAGCTGTCCGTGCTGCTTGCCGACGACAGCGCCGAGGCCGACGCCATCGGCGCGCATCGCGCGCTGGCCGACGAGTTCGGCGCGCGCGGCCTGCGGGTGGAGTATTTCGGACGCCAGGCGCAGCTCACGCTGCTCGACCGGCTCGATGGCGTGGCCGACCTGGCCGGCATCGTCGGCACGCACGAGCGCGAGCGTTTCGCGCACAAGGGCCAGGCCATGATGCGCAACATCGCCTATCTGGCCATCGCCGCGCGCCGCCCGGTGCACACGCTGATCTACACGGTGGACGCCGACCAGATGTTCGGCGTCAACGTGCCGGCGGCACCCGGCGGCGAGCCGGTGTGCGCGCTCAATTACCTGTTTCACCTGGATGAGATCTTCCGCAGCCGCGACGTCCAGGTGCTCACCGGCAAGGTGGTGGGCGATCCGCCGGTATCGCCGGCGGTGATGGCCGGCAATTTCCTCGACGACGTCCTCGCGCTGCTGCACGAACTCGCCGGCTGCGCGCCGTCGGAGCCCTATCGCCAGCCCGTAGCCGACACGCGCGACGGTGGCGACGCCGCCTATCACGACATGGCCGAACTGTTCGGCTTCCGTAAGCCGGTACAGGTCTACCGCTATCGCTGTGACCTGCCCGGCACGCCCAGCAACGCCGACGCGCTGCTGGCGTTCTCGCGCCGGCTCGACAGCTTTTTCCACGGCGAGCACCCCACCCGTGTCACCTGGTATCGACCCGACGATGCGCTCGCCAGCGTCGCGCCGGCGCGCACCGTGTATACCGGCAACTATGTGTTCCGAGCGGAGGCACTGACCTGGTTCATCCCGTTCGCGCCGCTGCGCCTGCGCATGTCCGGGCCGGGCATGGGGCGCATGCTGCGTGCCGAACTGGGCGAGCGTTTCGCCGCCGCCAACCTGCCCATGCTGCACCGGCGCACCGTCGCCGACACCGGTGCCTCGGAGTTCCGCCCCGGCGTGCGCGCCGGGCAGGTGCGCGTGGATCTGTGCGACGAGTTCGAACGCCAGTTCCACGGCGACGTCATGCTGTTCACGCTGGAGCGTCTGAGCGCGCAAGGTTTCCCGCGAACGGTGCCACCGGCGCAAGCGGTCGAAGCCACGCTGGACGCGGTGCGCGCCGACATGGACGCCCGCTACCATGCCCGGCGGCTGGCCATCCGCGCGCAACTTACGGCGCTGCGTGAGCTGTTCGAAGACCCCGCGCGCTGGTGGCAGCACGGCGAAGCGTACGTCGAACTGCGCGCCAACGTTCGCGCCTTTGCCGACAACATCGAGCATCACTTCGGCGCCGACTCCCCCTGTCTGGCCCGGCTCGACGCGCCGGCGCGGCGCGCCGACTGGCGTGCCCGGCAGCTCGCCGCCATCGCCCGCTACGCCGCCGATCGCGCCGCCTGGCGCCGGGCTTTGGCGGCGCTGTGATCGAGCGCCTGCGCCACCGGCTGCACCGGTGGTTGAAACCGCAACGCCACGCGCTGCTGGCGCAACTCATGCGCAACCAGGCACTCACGCGCGCGCAACTGCTGCACAACCAGGTTCACGACCTGGCGGCCCTGATCCGGCACGCCGCGGTGCACGTGCCCTACTACGCCGCCCGCATCGACGCCGACACCCTCACCGCGTTCGCGCGCGGCGAGGCCGACATCGAGCGCCTGCCCATCCTGCGCAAGGACGACGTGCGTGCCCATCTCGAGCATCTGCTCGCCGGCGACGCCGACCGTGCTCAGGCGAAGATCGGCCATACCGGCGGCTCCACCGGCCAGCCGCTCGCCTTCTGGTACGACGACGCCAAGCACGAACTGATGCGCGCCGGCATGATGCGCGGCTACATGATGTCCGGCTGGCGACCGGGCCAGAAGATCCTCAATCTGTGGGGCGCACGCCAGGACGTGGTCGCCGGCGGCGTGTTCGGCAACGGCCTGTTCGATTTCATCGCCGCCGAACGGACCATCGCCGCCTGGGAATACAGCGATGCCAACCTGCATGCCTGGGCTGAGCGCGTCCGCCGCTATCGTCCCACCCTGCTGCAGGGCTACGCCTCCGCGCTGACCGAACTGGCGCGCTATGTACTGGGTGAACGCCTAGCCATGCCGGACAGCCTGATCGGCGTCTACTCCACCGCCGAAGTGTTGGACGACAGCCAGCGCGAGCTGATGCAGCGCGCCTTCGGCTGCAAGGTGTACAACCAGTACGGCAGCCGCGAAGTGCCCAACATCGCCTGGGAATGCCGCCACGGCGGCATGCACGTCTGCGCCGACCTGGTCTGGCTGGAAACGCACGACATCGATGGTGAACCGCGCCTGCTGGTGACCTCGCTCACCAACCGGCTGATGCCCTTCATCCGCTACGACATCGGCGATACCGGCCGCCTGCTGGACGGCGACTGCGCCTGCGGTTCACCGTTCCCGCTGATGGAAATGGGCGTATGCCGGCGCAACGATCTGATCCTCACCAGCGACGGGCGACGCATCCATCCCGCCTATTTCAACCGCCTGCTGTACGGCCAGACCGGTATCCGTCAGTACCAGTGGGTGCAGCGCGACTGCGAACACATCGATCTGAACATCGTCGCCACACAACCGCTGCCAGCAACCACCGTCGCCGAACTGGCCCGGCGCATTCAAGCGGACATCAGTCCGGCCATGACGCTGCAAGTCCATACCGTGCCCGAAATCCCCCGTACCCGCTCCGGCAAGCATCGATATGTGATCGGTATCGGGTGAGCCCGGCTGATCGATGTGTGGCGCGCTCGTGTGGGCAAGGCGCACGGTCCGCGTCGGAGTGCCGGCAATGTCGTTGGCTCTATGCCATTCCGTGTGGAAGTTGACGCCATGCATCGTAAGCGTCCATCCCCCCACCTCGACAACGAGGACGGAATCAGGCAGAGGATGTTTGGCGCAGGGGCAGCGGCTCATCGATCCGGCTATATGGCCAGGTGGGCAGCTTCTACAGGGTGTCCCGCAGCCAGGCATAGGGGTCCAGGCCATTGAGCCGCACCGTGGCGAACAGGCACTGAGCCACTCGCAAGTGGTTCTTGCACCACGGCGATGGACCCGATCCAACGTCGGTGAAGATGCAGTAAGGTGGCGCCCACCCGTCGTTCCTGCGCGTCGTCATGCAGCGTCTGCCGATCTATCCGCGTTCATTCCTCAAGCTGATTCTGCTCGGCCTGTCGCTGTTGGCGCTGCCGTTGCTGGCCGGGCTGCTCTATGGGGCTTATGCGTTGGACCGGCTGGCCAAGGACAGTGCGCTCACGGTGCATCGCGCCGCGCTGATCGCGCACGCCAGTCGCAGCCTGGGCGAGGAGGTCACGACCATGGAGCGGGGCGCAGGTCAGGCGGCGATACTCGGTGACCAGGTGCTGTGGCGCGGCTATCTGGCCGCACGCGCGCGTTTCCGCCAAGCGCTCGACGAGCTCTCCGCCTTGTCGTGGACGGGCGAGGAACGTGAGCTGCTCGCAACCCTGGCGACGCTCGAGGCCGGTCTGGATGACCGCTTGCCCACCATCCGCTCGGGCGGCAAGGTGGCGCGCCAGCGCGATGCCCGCTTCGACGCGCTGGCGGCGGCGGTGCGGCGGTTCGACGAAGCGGCTCACCGCTCGATCGAGCGCGAGGCGGCCGCCTTGCGCGCCGATGCCGAAGTCACGCGGCGTAGCGTGGCCTGGCTGCTCAGCGGGCTGGTGCCGTTGATCGCGCTGTTGCTCGGGCTGCTGTCGATGATGATCGCCCGGCCGGTGCGGCAGATCGACCTGGCCATCCGCCGGCTGCGCGACGGTGGGTTGCATGAGCCGGTACGTGTCGACGGGCCGCGCGATCTGCAGTATCTCGGTGAGCGACTGGACTGGCTGCGCCAAGGGTTGTTGCAGGCGGATGCGGACAAGCGGCGCATCCTGCGTCATCTGTCGCACGAACTGAAGACGCCGTTGGCGGCGCTGTGCGAGAGTGCGGCGCTGCTGCGTGACGGCACGGTGGGGCCGTTGTCGCCGGCGCAGACGGAGATCGCCGGTATCCTGGGTCAGAACCTGCAACGCCTGCGCGTGCTGATCGAGCAACTGCTGGATTACCGGGCGTTGCTGGCCGACCGCACGCCGCCGGCGCTACAGCCGGTGCAGGTGCGCGAACTGCTCGAACGTGTCATTGAGGGACATCGCCCGGCGTTGCTGGCGAAGGGGATCACGGTGGAGTTGGCGTGCGAGGCGCACGAGGCACGCACGGATGCGGAGCACTTACGCGTGATCGTCGATAATCTGCTGTCCAATGCCATCCGCCATTCGCCGCGTCAGGGCGTCATCGACCTGCGCGTGGCGTTCGAGGCGGCGGCCACGGTGATCGAGATCGACGATCAGGGTCCGGGGGTGTCGGAACGCGACTTGCCGCGTATATTCGAGGCGTTCTACCAGGGGGCGCCGGCGCCGGACGCGCCCTTGCGCGGCAGCGGTCTCGGTCTGTCCATCGTGCAGGAACTCGTGTCCGGGCTCGGCGGTCACGTCGCCGCGATGCGTGCGCCGGGTGGCGGTGCGCGTTTCCGCGTACGTCTGCCGGTGTGAAGTCAGCGGTGTGAAATCACGAGGGGAGGATGGTCGGATGCCTGCGCGTGCGCTCGCCTGGCCGTGGATGGTGGTGCTGGGGCTGGCCGTGGCCGGTTGTGCCGGCCGGATTCAGTCGCCGCAACCGGCAAAACCCGACGTCTGCGAACGGCCGCCTGCGGGTGCGGTCGCGCAGTCGACCCCGCTCGCCCCGGCGGCGCGCTGGCTGGCCTATCACGAATACCTTGCGCGCCTGACGCCGCGCGAACTCCTGCTCGAGCACTCGCGCGCGACGGCGCTGCTGGAGGGCGAACGGCGCGGCGACACACCGCCGCGTCTGGCTGCCCTGCTGGCGATTCCGGACGCGCCGTTCCGCGACGATGCCGCGGCGGAGCGCATGTTGCGCGAGTGGCTGACGATCAGCCCGCAGACCGATGCCGCGCTGTCGGTACTCGTCGCCTGGCAGGTGGCTCGTCTGGGCGAGCGGGCGCGCCTCGCTGCGGCGGTGGATGACGGTGTGCGCCGGCTGCGGGACGAACGTCGGCGGGCTGAATCCTGCCGCGAAAAGCTGGATGCCATCAAAGACATGGAAAGGACTTTGCTTGAACGCGACAAGCGCTGAGCCGCCCGGCGCACCCGGGGTGTTGGTGGTCGATGACGATACCGATCTGTTGCGCTTGGTGGCGTTGCGTCTCGGCGCCGCCGGTTATGCCGTGAGCACGGCGGAAAGCGGCGAGCGCGCCTGTGAATTGTTGATCGATGCTGCGCCCCAGGTGGTGGTGACCGATCTGCGCATGCCGGGCATGGATGGCATGGCGCTGTTCGAGTACATCCAGGACAGTCATCCGGGGCTGCCGGTGATCGTGCTGACGGCCCACGGCAGCATACCGGATGCGGTCGACGCCACCCGCAGCGGCGTGTTCGCCTACCTGACCAAGCCGTTCGACGGGCGCCATCTGCTCGCCGAGGTACAGCGTGCCGTGCGTTGCGGTCTGTCCATGCCGGCCGGTGGCGACCCGGCGGCATGGCATCGTGACATCGTCACGCGCAGTCCGCTGATGACGGAACTGCTCAGGCGCGTGGCCATGGTCGCGCGGGGCGACGCCAGCGTGCTGATCGAGGGGGCGAGCGGCACCGGCAAGGAACTGCTGGCACGCGCCGTGCATCTGGCCAGCCCGCGTCACGGCGGAGCGTTCGTGACGGTGAATTGCGCAGCGATACCGGAGCCGTTGCTGGAGTCCGAGTTGTTCGGCCATGTGCGCGGGGCATTCTCGGGTGCCAGCCGGGATCGACGCGGCTTGCTGCAGGCGGCGGACGGCGGCACGCTGTTCCTCGATGAGATCGGCGACATGCCTGCGTCCCTTCAGGTCAAATTGCTGCGGGCGTTGCAGGAGCGCCGGGTGCGTCCGATCGGTGCCGAGCACGATGTGCCGGTCGATCTGCGCGTGGTTTCCGCCACCCATCGCGACCTGCGTGCGGAAATCGAGGCCGGCCGGTTCCGCGAGGACTTGTACTACCGCATCAACGTGGTTGCGCTGCGTCTGCCCACGCTGGCCGAGCGGCGTGAGGACATCCCGCTGCTGGTCAGCCATGCCGTATCCCGGCTCGCGCACAAGTACGACAAGCGCATCACCGGACTAGCGCCGGAGGCCATCGAACTGCTGCTCGGCGCCGCCTGGCCGGGCAATGTGCGGCAGTTGCTGAACGTGGTCGAGCGCGCCGTGGCGTTGGGCACCGGTCCGATCCTGCCGGCATCGCTGGTCGCCGAGGCGATGCAGTGTGAAGTGACGCCGCTGCCATCGCTGGACGAGGCACGGCGCGCCTTCGAACGGGAGTATCTGGAACGCCTGCTGCGCGCCGTGGAGGGCAACGTCAGCAGCGGGGCCCGGCTGGCCGGCCGTAACCGGACCGAGTTCTACCGTCTGCTGGCCCGTCACGGTCTCGACCCCGGCCGCTACAAACCCCAGAACCGCGGTTGACCGCGGTTCTACGCCTGCGTAACCACCGCGGATGCCTCAGATCTTCGGCTGTCGCCATGTGGCGACAGCCGAAACCGCCGGGATCATCGCGGTAACACGTCGGTGGCGTCATCCGGTGTCGCCTTTGCCCGACGGACAGGGCTTGCCCGGATACCCGCGAGCATCAACAACCCATTGATATGACGAAGAAAAAATGTTCTGGCACGAGAGGTGCTAAGCGGGTATGCCCCCTGGGCATTTTTCCAACAGCACGGGAGTTGAACATGCAGTATCAGCAACGTCGTTTTTTCCTGTCTCGTTTGCTTGCCGTCGTGGCCACGCTGGCGACGTCTCTGGCTCATGGCCCGGCCATGGCAGCGGCGGTGACCTTGGAGCAACTGGATGCCGACAAGGATGGTTATCTGACGGTCGGGGAGGCCGAGTACGGCGGCATCACCATGGAGGAGTTCAAGGCTGCCGACAAGAATGGCGATGGTCGGCTCAGCGCCGATGAATTCAAGTCCATTCCGGGTATGGGTGCAGACGTCAAGGCCAACTGAGCGCCGAGGACACCGCCGGTGGTTCCGGGTGCTACGCCCGGCTAAGCGTCGCCCCGGTGCATTCCGGGGCTCGGCGGTCCTCCTGCACGAATGCCGGCGCACGCCGCCGTGCATTCCGGCCAAGGCGCAGACGTGCGCAGCCCGGTGGCCGTTGCTTACCGCGGCGGGGTCGGCGCCCAACGTACCTGGTTGCGTCCTGCCCGCTTGGCCTCATACAACGCGGTATCCGCCGCGGCGATCAGCGCTTCGCCGTCGATGACAGGCGGACATTGCGCGACACCGATCGAACAGGTGACGTGGAAGCG
The DNA here is from genome assembly GCA_964440155.1 of uncultured Thiobacillus sp. Taxonomy (GTDB): domain Bacteria; phylum Pseudomonadota; class Gammaproteobacteria; order Burkholderiales; family Thiobacillaceae; genus PFJX01. Next base: position 9,435 of record CAYTRH010000073.1, read on the forward strand.
GTCGCTGCCGCTGCCCTGGTCGATGCCGGCGAAAGCGATGCGCAGTTGATCCAGTACCGCGACGGCGTTGTCGAGCGCGGTATCGGGCAGCGCCACGGCGAACTCCTCGCCGCCATAGCGTCCGACCACGTCGGCGCCGCGTAGCCGCTGGCGCAGCAGACGTGCCAGATTCTTGATGACGCGGTCACCGGCGGGGTGGCCGTAACGGTCGTTGACCCGTTTGCAATGGTCCAGGTCGATCAGTGCCACACTTAGAAGTTTGCCTTGGCGCAGCGCGCGCGCCACCTCCGCGCGCAGCCGTTCCTTGAAAGTGGAGTGGTTGAGCAGGTTGGTGAGGCTGTCCCGCACCATCAACGCGCGCAGTGCGCGGTAGCGTAACACCCGGGTTCTAACCGCCGAGATCAGGTGCGCGGGCTCGATGGGCTTTTGCAGGAACTCGTCGCCGCCCAGGCTCATCGCCTCGCGCTGCCGGGTGACGTCGGTTTCCGCCGACAGGAACACGATGGGGATGGACAGGTAGGCATCCTGCTGACGGATGATCTGCGCAATCTCCTGGCCGCTGGCCGTCGGCATGTTCATGTCGAGCAGGATCAGGTCCGGCGGGTTTTCGTTCAGCGCATCGAGTGTGCGCAGCGGATCGGTGACGACCTCGCACTGGAATCCCGCCTGACTCAGGTGTGTGGCGTATAGGGCGGCGAGGGAACGTGAATCGTCGACGATCAGCACGCGGCCGGTTTCGGCCCGGGACGGCGCGCATAGGCGGTCGAGGCCATCGAGCAGACTGCCCATTTCGAGCGGGCGCACAAAGTAAGCCTTGCAGCCCAGGCGCAACGCTGCCAGCCGTGCTGCGATCGAACCATCGTCGGCCACGCAGGCGAACGGCATCCGTTCGGCGAGGCCGCGCAGCGCTTCACCTTCCGGTGACATCTGCGGTAGGCGCGAGCAGTCCAGCAGGACACCCTGGGCCGGCGCTCGCGATGCCGCCACCACGAGTGCCGCGGGGCTATCGAACAACTCGCAGCGAAAACCGTAATGACCGAGCTGACGCGCCATATCGCGCATATCCGCGGCATCCGCCGGGCACAGCAACAATCGTTTGCTTTGCTCGCTCTCCGTCATCGCCCGTCCGATCGGACCGGTAGGGATTGCTGCATTATGACAAGACCGCAGCCGATTGGGGCCGGGGAGCATGCGCGAACCGGGTGACTCGCGCTGATACGTAAAGCTGCGGGCAGTACGCTCGTGGGCATCCTACTGATTGATGCGCGCCAGCAGTTCCTGAATGCGTTCCGGCTGGCCGGCGCGCAACAGTTTGCGCGCCAATGGCGTCAGTTCGCCGACATGGCTGCGCATCACCTGCTGTTTAACCGCCAGCACATGCGCCGGGTGCATGGAGAAATCGGTCAGGCCCAGTCCGAGCAGCAGCCGTGTGAGGCGCGGGTCGCCCGCCATTTCGCCGCACACCGATACCGGTTTGCCCAGGCGCGCACCGACACGCAGCGTGTGATCGATCAGGCCGAGCACCGCCGGATGCAATGGGTCGTACAGATGTGCGACGGCGTCGTCGGTGCGGTCGATGGCCAGCGTGTACTGGATCAGGTCGTTGGTGCCAAGCGACAGGAAATCCAGCTTGCGCGCGAACCACTCGGCGGCGAGCGCGGCGGCGGGAATCTCGATCATGCCGCCGACGGGGGTGTGCTCGTCGAAAGGGATGTCCTGCACGCGCAGGCTGCCGCGCGCCGCGGCGATCAGCGCCAGCGCCTGGTCGAGTTCCGTCAGGCTGGCCAGCATGGGCAGCAGAATGCGTACCTTGCCGTAATGACTGGCGCGCAGCAACGCGCGCACCTGGGTCAGGAAGATCTGCGGTTCGGCCAGGCACAGGCGGATGGCGCGCAGGCCCAGCGCCGGGTTGATGCTGTCCTGCTGCATCCAGCGCACCGACTTGTCGGCGCCGACGTCGAGCGTACGGATCACCACGGGTTTGGGCGCCATGCCGCGCGCCACTTCGCGGTAAGCCTCGAACTGCTCGTCCTCGCCCGGCAGGTCGTCGCGGTTGAGGAACAGGAACTCGCTGCGGAACAGGCCGATACCGGCGACGTTTTCGGCGCGCGCGTGCGTCACGTCGAGCGGCAGGTCGATGTTGGCCATCAGCGTGATGTCGATGCCGTCCAGCGTGGTCGACGGGCTGCTCTTGATGCGACGCAGCTTTTTCTGTTCCAGCAGCCACTGGTTGCGGCGCAGGCGGTACTCGTCGAGGATGGCCTGGTCCGGCTCCACCACCACCACGCCGGCAATACCGTCGACGATCAGCCAGTCGCCCTCCTGGATCAGCGCGCGCGCGTTGTGCAGAGCCATCACCGAAGGCAGGCCGAGGCTGCGCGCAAGGATGGCGGTGTGCGAGGTGGTGCCGCCCAGATCGGTGATGAAACCGGCGAACGGGTGACGCTTGAACAGCACCATGTCCGAAGGGGACAGATCGTGTGCGACCAGGATGCTGTCGCCCTCGTCGACGGTCTTCAGCGGCGCGTGGCCGGGATGGCCCATCAGCGACTTCAGCACCTTGTCGGCCACCTGGCGCACGTCGTGGCGGCGTTCGCGCAGGTACTCGTCCTCGATCGATTCGAACTGTGCGATCAGCGCCTCGGTCTGCTGCGCCAGCGCCCACTCGGCGTTGCAGCGCTGCTCGCGGATGCGACGCTTGGGCACTTCCGACAGCATGGAGTCGGACAGGATCAGTGCATGCACCTCGATGAATGCTGACAGCTCGGGCGGCGCGCCGCCGGGGATGTGGGTCTGCAACGCCAGCAGTTCGGCGCGCACGCTTTCCACCGCCTCGGTGAAACGTGCCACCTCGGCTTCCACATGTTCCGGGCGCAGCAGGTAATGCGGTGCTTCCAGGCGGGCGTGGGAATACAGCTGCGCGCGGCCGATGGCGTAGCCGCCGGAGACGCCGATGCCATGCAGGGAGAAGGTCATGAGGGCCGGGTGGCGGAAAAGCGCGAGGGATGAGCGTCACCGCGCGACAGGCGCCCGGGTGGGCTGCGGCGGACATCGACGCGCCTCATTCACTCCCCCTCGCCGAACTTGTTCTCGATCAGTTCCACCATGGCCTGCATTGCCGCGTCCTCGTCGCTGCCATGGGTCTCCAGATGGATCTGGCTGCCGCGTGCTGCGGCCAGCATCATCACGCCCATGATGCTCTTGCCGTTGACGCGGCGGCCGTTGCGCGAGATCCAGATGTCGCAGGCGAACTTCGACGCGGTCTGCGTCAGTTTGGCCGAGGCGCGCGCATGCAGGCCCAGCCGGTTGGTGATTTCGATGTCGCGTTCAGGCACCGCCAGACCCCGGGTGAATATTGAAGATGCCCGCCTGACCGCCGGCCACGGCGCGTTCCAGCAGCGTCGCCATGCCTTGGTCGCGATAGGTCAGCGCCTTCAACAGCATGGGCAGGTTGACGCCGACGATGGCTTCGACCCGGCCGTCCTCGATCAGCTTGCACACGGTGTTGCACGGTGTGGCGCCGTACACGTCGGTGAGGATCAGCACGCCCTCGCCGTTGTCCAGTTCTGCCACCTTGCGGCGCGCGCGCGCCAGCATCTTCTCCGGGTCATTGTCCGAGGACAGGTCCAGATTGACCAGTCGCTCCGGGCGCGCGCCTAGCACGAAGGAAGCGCACTGGATGAGGCTTTCGCCCAGATTGCCGTGGGCGACGATGAGCAGGGCGATCATGGGCGTGGCTGCGAACTCGATCGCGCGATTCTACGCCGCCGTGTCATGGGTGCCATGTTGCTTGGCATCAATCACATATCCCTTTGATCGAAAAGGTCGAATTTGTTGCGCATTGACTGCGGGCGGTAGAATTCGGGGCCTCGTCCCAAGGCCGTACCCCATGTCCGCGCAGCGTATCCGTGAGATTCCCTATAACTACACTTCGTTCTCGGATCGCGAGATCGTGTTGCGGCTGTTGGGTGCGGAGGGCTGGCGTCTGGTCGAGGAACTGCGCGCCGAGCGCCGCACCGGACGCTCCGCGCGCATGCTGTTCGAAGTGCTGGGCGACATCTGGGTGGTGTCGCGCAACCCGTATCTGGAAGACGACCTGCTCGCCGACGATGGTCGGCGTGGTCTGCTGATCCAGGCGCTGCGCCATCGTCTCAACGAGATCGAGAAGCGGCGCCAGGGCAACCGCAGGGTCGGCCAGTTGCTGAGCCTGGCGACGCGGGCGGTGGATGCGTTCGAGGCCGGATTCGCCGAAACCCGGCGGCTGCGCGAGGCGCTGGCGCGCCGCCTGGGGCGCGTCACCCGGCGCGACAACATCGCCTTCGACGGTTTCGCGCGCGTCTCGCACGTCACCGACGCCACCGACTGGCGGGTGGAATACCCGTTCGTGGTGCTCTACCCGGACGACGAGGCGGAAATCCCGGCGCTGGTGCGCGGCTGCTTCGAACTGGGGCTGACCGTCATCCCGCGTGGCGGCGGCACCGGCTATACCGGCGGCGCGGTGCCGCTGACGCGCATGTCGGCGGTGATCAACACCGAGAAGCTGGATCACCTGTCGCCCATCACCCCGCGCGTGCTGCCCGGCCATACCCGGCCGACGCCGACCGTGACCTGCGGCGCCGGCGTGGTCACGCGCCGGGTCATGGAAGTCGCGGAAGCGGCCGGCCTCGCCTTCGCGGTCGATCCCACCAGCGCCGATGCCTCCTGCATCGGCGGCAACGTGGCGATGAACGCCGGCGGCAAGAAGGCCGTGCTGTGGGGCACGGCGCTGGACAACC
>CAYTRH010000074.1:0-14164 GCA_964440155.1 uncultured Thiobacillus sp.
CTGCACGCCGCCGACCCGCGCGCCATCGCGCTGTCGCACGGCGCCCGCCTGATCCTGGAACGTCTGGACGCCTGGCGCGACCTGCACGCGCGCGCCACCCCCATCACCCGCATCCACGTGTCGCAACGCGGCGGCTTCGGTCGCGCCGAACTGCGCGCCGAGGACGCGCAGGTGCCGGCGCTGGGCTACGTCGCCGAGTACGGCGACCTGTACGCCGCGCTCACCCGCGCACTGCTCGCCAGCGGCGCCCGCGTACTCACCGGCGCGCGTGTCGAGCATGTCGGCGCGACCCCCGGTTACGGCGCGGTGCGCTATCGCCGCGACGATGGCGAACACCTGCTCACCGCCCGCCTGGTGGTGCTGTCGGAAGGCGGCAGCCTGCCGGCGCACCAGCGCATGGACAAGGACTACGGTCAATCCGCCGTGGTCTGCGTGGTGCACAGCGAACGGCCGCACGGCGGCCGCGCCTACGAGCGCTTCACGCCGGACGGACCGATCGCCCTGTTGCCGCTGGGCGACGCCTACGCGCTGGTGTGGACCACGCCCGAGGCACTGCTGCCGGCACGGTTGGCGCTGGACGACCATGCGTTCCTGACGCAGCTCGGCGATGCCTTCGGCCACCGCCAGGGCCGATTCACCCGGGCCGGCCCGCGCGCCGCCTTCCCCTTGCGCCTGTCGCTGGCGCGCGCGTCAACTTCAGCGCGCGTGCTGCGCATCGGCAATGCCGCGCACGTGCTGCATCCGGTGGCCGGTCAGGGCTTCAATCTGGGCGTGCGCGACGCTTGGCATCTGGCGCAGACCGTGCTCGACACGCCGCGCGAACACCTCGGCACGGCACCGATGGCGGCGGCCCATGCCGGATCACGCCGCTTCGATGTCGATGGCGGCAGCCTGGTCACCGACCTGCTGGTGGAAACCTTCTCCAACGACCTCGCGCCGTTGCGCCTGGCGCGCGGTGCCGCGCTGGCGCTGCTGGACCTGGCACCGCCGCTGAAAACGCTGTTCGCGCGCAAGATGATGTTCGGCGCGCGCGCCTGGTGACGCGGCTTCAGCGCGTCGCCTCCTCGACGATCTCGCGCAGCAGGGCATCGATCGCGGCCAGCGCCCGTTGCGTCGCCGCGCCGGCGCCGGGCGCCAGCGGTTGGCGATAGCCGACGAACACCCGTTCCGGATCGTCCGGCGTGGTGTACAGCGTGATGATGTAGGGGCAGAACACCATGTTGGCCGGGTCCGCCTCCATCTGCGCGCGCGACAGGTCGGACTTGCAGAACTCGATCTGCTCGCCACGCAGGTAGATCTGCCGCGTGGCGCCCAAGTCCTGGCCAGTGCGCGCCAGCATGTCGGCGATGTAATTGAAATGGTTGATCTTGATGCCGCGCGACTCGATCGCCAGCACCACATCCTCCTTCACTTCATCGAACTTGGCCTGCTTGGACAGCAGCACCAGATGGCTGCCATCCGCGTGCGCGGCGGCGGCGAACGACACGGCGAGGAATAGCATCAGCAGGCGGCGCATGGCGGTCTCCGGTAAGGGTGATACCGAAACTGTAGCGATTCGCGCGGTGGCGCGCATTGGTACGGATGGGCGATGGCGCGGTGGCAGAGGCTCGTCATCGCGAGCGTCGCGCGGCGATCCAGGCGGGTGGCACCGGCACGACGGGCGCCGCTGGATTGCCACGGCGGCTGCGCCGCCTCGCAATGACGGCGGAGTGACGCGGGAGGCCGGGGGCGGCACGCGGGCGCGACGGCGAAGGCCCGTCATCGCGAGCGCAGCGTGGCGATCCAGGGGGTTGGCACCGGCACGACGGTCGCCGCTGGATTGCCGCGGCGGCTGCGCCGCCTCGCAATGACGGCGGGAGGGTGGCGCGCGCGCGACGGTCGCTGGATTGCCACGGCGGCTGCGCCGCCTCGCCATGACGGTGTGGTGACGCAGGCGGGCGGATACCGGGCCGAGCCAGGCACTACACTAGCCGCCTCGCCACTGCACCGCGTCGTGTCACGATGACCTACCGCTTCCTGCTCAACGGCCTGCTGGTGCTGGGCGCGCTGGTGGCGCTGGGCGTGCTGGCACGCGTCGCCGGGCTGGACGAGTTGCTGGGCACGGCATGGATCGACGCTCAGGTGCGCGGTCAGGGCTGGCGCGGCGAGGTGCTGTTCATCGCGGTGGGCACGCTGGCGACCGCGGCCGGCTTTCCGCGTCAGGTCGTCGCCTTCATGGGCGGCTATGCCTTCGGCTTCGTCGCCGGCAGCGCGCTGGGCCTGCTCGCGGCCATCGCCGGCTGCGTCCTGACCTACCAGTTGGCGCGCCTGCTGCGCGGCCCGTTACTGGCCGGACGCCATTCCGAGCGGGCGCGGCGCATCGGCGAGTTCGTGCACGGACACACTTTCAGCATGACCCTGCTGATCCGCCTACTGCCGGTGGGCAGCAACGTGCTGACCAATGTCGCGGCCGGCATCGCCCACGTGCGCGCCCTGCCCTTCTTCGCCGGCTCCGCGCTGGGTTACCTGCCACAGACTTTGATCTTCGCGCTGGTCGGCAGCGGCATCCACCTCGACCCCGGGCTGCGCATCGGCGTCGGCGTCGCGCTGTTCGTGCTGTCCGGCGTACTCGGGCTTCATCTTTACCGGCGCCTGCGCCGCAGCCGCCGGCTGGATGCCTCGGTGGAAAACGCGTTGGCCGGGCGCGAGACAGTACACTAGCGCCTTTCCCGTGAGCCCCGAGCGGACGCCCGCATGACCGATACCGATACGCCCATCGCCGTCTCCATCATCGCGCCCATCTACAACGAACGCGAAAACCTGCCCGATCTGGTGGCGCGCGTGGAGAGCGTGATGTCGGCGCAACCTTACGGCTGGGAATTCATCTGCGTCGACGACGGTTCGCGCGACGGTTCCGATCGCATCCTGGCCGAACTGGCGGCCAGCCGGCCGTGGCTGCGCCCGTATTTCCTGCGCCGCAACTATGGTCAGTCCACGGCCATGCAGGCGGGCTTCGACGCCGCGCGCGGCGAGGTGCTGGTGACGATCGATGGCGACATGCAGAACGACCCGGCCGACATTCCCCGCCTGCTCGAGCTGCTGGACCAGCACCCGGACATCGACATCGTTTCCGGCTGGCGTCGTCACCGTCAGGACAAGGCGCTGTCGCGCAAGCTGCCGTCCATGCTGGCCAACCGGCTGATCTCCAAGGTCACCGGCGTGCGCCTGCACGATTACGGTTGTTCGCTCAAGCTGTACCGGCGCGAGGCGGTGCGCTTCGTCAAGATCTACGGCGAACTGCACCGCTTCATTCCGGCGCTGGCGCACGAGTACGGCGCCAAGGTCATGGAAGCCGAGGTCAATCACTTCGCGCGCACCAAGGGGGTGTCCAAGTACGGTATCGACCGCACCGTGCGCGTGCTGCTGGACCTGCTGTGGGTGAAGTTCCTGCTGCGTTTCCTGCACCGCCCGATGCATGCCTTCGGCGGCATCGGCGCGGCGCTGCTGGTGCCCGGACTGGCGGTGCTCGGCTATCTGGCCGCGCTCAAGCTGTTCGGCCACGCCAACATCGGCGGCCGGCCGTTGTTGCTGATGGGCGTGATGTTCACGCTGATGGGCGCCAACTTCATCGGCATGGGCATCCTCGGCGAGCTGCTCACGCGCATCTGGCACGAGCCGGGCGGCAAGTCGCAGTATCTGCTGCGCGATCCGCCAGCGACCCGCAACGGCACCACCACGGGAAACTGACTTGCCCGCCACCCGCGCCGGCCGGCTGTTGCTGCTGCTCGCGGCGCTGACGGCGTGGCGCTGGCTGGCGGCCGCGCACCGCGACCTGGAACTGTACGCCGACGAGGCGCAATACTGGTTCTGGTCGCTGCAGCCGGACTGGGGCTATTACTCCAAGCCGCCCATGGTGGCCTGGCTGATCCGGCTGGGCACGACACTGTTCGGCGACGGCGAACTGGGCGTGCGCGCCGCCAGCTTCCTGCTGTGGCCGGCCACCGCCTGGGTGATCTTCCTGCTGGTGCGCCGGCTGTACCGCGACGAGACATGGGGCGAGCGCGCCGCGTTCTGGTCGGCGCTGACCTTCGCCACGCTGCCCATGGTCAGCCTGGGCTCCTGGCTGATCACCACCGACGCGCCGCTGCTGCTGTGCTGGGCGCTGAGCCTGTATTTCCTGGTGCGTGCGCTGCAGGATCACACCTGGCGGGACTGGCTGGCGCTGGGCGCGTGCTTCGGTCTGGGCATGTTGAGCAAGTACAGCATGGCGTTCTTCGTCCCCGCACTGCTGCTGTACCTGCTGCTGACGCCGTCCCACCGCGCGCTGCTGCGCTCGCCCCGCCCGTGGATCGCGGCGCTGGTGGCACTGCTGGTGCTCGCGCCCAATCTGTATTGGAACTTCCAGCACGAGTTCGTCAGTTATCTCCATACCGCCGAGATCTCCCAACTGCAACGAGCCTGGCTGCACCCTGGTGCGGCGCTGGCCTTTCTGCTGGCGCAGTTCGCGGTGTTCGGGCCGCTCCTGGCCGCCGCGCTGGTGGCGCTGGCAGCGCGCCCGCGCCGGCTGTGGCAAGACCCGCGCATGCGCCTGCTGGCGCTGTTCTGCCTGTTGCCGCTGGCCGCCTTCGCCGTGCTCAGCCTGCTGTCGCGCGCCTTCGCCAACTGGGCGGCGTTCGCCTATGTCGCCGGCGCGGCGCTGGTGGCCGTCGGCCTGCTGGCGCGCGGCCGTCTGGCCTGGCTGGTGGCGGCGTTGACCTTCAACCTGCTGCTCGGCGCCACGCTGTATCACTACCATGATCTGGCGCGTGCGCTGGATTTTCCGCTCACGCGCAAGACCGATCCCAGCTATCGTCTGGCCGGCAACCGCGCCCTCGGTGCCATGGTGGCGGAACGGCTGGCGGAATATCCGCGCGCGCGCCTGCTCGGCGATGATCGCAAGAGCTTCGCCGTGCTGCTGTATTACGCCCGGCCCCGTTCGCTCGATGCCGCCTATCTGAACCCCGGCCGCGAGGTCTCCGACCATTTCGCGTTGACCGCCGATGTCGAGCGTTCGCCCGACGGCGAGTTCCTGCTGGTCAGCCGGCATGCCGGCGATGAACAGGCGCGGCGCTGGTTCCGTGAAGTCACGCCGCTGCCGGGCATACGCGTGCAGGTGCTGCCCGACTATGCGCGCGACTATCAGGTCTGGTGGGTGCGCGACTTCCAGGGTTACTGACGCGCGCACCGCGGTGCGCGCGTCGCCCGCTCAGGCGCTGGTGAACAGCAGATCGTTGACGCGCCGGACGAAGCCGGCCGGGTCTTCGAGCTGGCCGCCATCGAGCAGCACGGCCTGATCCAGCAACAGTCCGGCCAGCTCGCCGAAGCGGGCATCGCTCTCGCCCTCCAGCCGTTTGAGCAGCGGATGCGCCAGATTGACCTCCAGGATGGGCTTGCTCTCCGGCACGGTCTGGCCCATGGACTTCAGCATGCGCGCCAGGTTGGCATTCATGTCGCCTTCGTCTGCCACCAGGCAGGCCGGCGATTCGACCAGGCGATGACTGGCGCGCACGTCCTTGGCACGCCCTTCCAGCGCCTTCTTCAACCGCTCCAGCAGCGGTCCGGCGGCTTCCTCGGCCGGCTCGGCCGGCGCGTCTTGTTCGGTTGCCTTGACCGACGACAGATCGACCTGGCCCTTGGCCACGCTGGCCAGCGGCTTGCCGTCGAACTCGAACAGGTTGGACACCACCCACTCATCGACGCGGTCGGTCAGCAGCAACACCTCGACACCCTTCTTGCGGAACACTTCCAGGTGCGGGCTGGCCTTGGCGCTGGCCAGGGTCTCGGCGGTCAGATAGTAGATCTTGTCCTGGCCTTCCTTCATGCGCCCGACGTATTCGGCGAGCGACACGGTCTCCTCGTCCGTCGTGGTGGAACGGAAGCGCAGCAGTCGGGCGATGCGCTCCTTGTTGGCGTAGTCCTCGCCCACGCCTTCCTTCAATACCTTGCCGAAATGTTCCCAGACCTTGGCGTAGTCGTCCTTGCGGTTCTCGGCGAGGTCGTCGAGCAGGTCCAGGGTCTTGCGCACGCAGCCGTTGCGGATCATCTCCATGTCGCGCGTCTCCTGCAGGATCTCGCGCGAGACGTTGAGCGGCAGGTCGGCGGCGTCGATCACGCCGCGAATGAAGCGCAGGTAGGCCGGCATCAGCTTGCGCGCGTCCTCCATGATGAACACGCGCTTGACGTACAGCTTGACGCCGGTCTTGGCATCGCGGTCCCACAGGTCGAACGGCGCGTGCGCCGGCACGTACAGCAGCGCGGTGTAGTCCTGACGACCCTCCACCTTGACGTGGGTCCAGGCCAGCGGATCTTCGTAATCGTGGCCGACGTGTTTGTAGAACGCCTTGTACTCGTCCTCGGTGATCTCGTTCTTGGCGCGTGTCCACAGCGCGTTGGCGCGATTGACCGTCTCCGCCTTCTCGGTCTCCTCGCCGGCCTCGTTCTTGTCGCGGCCGACGAATTCGACCGGGATGGCGATGTGGTCGGAGTACTCGCGGATCACCGACTTCACCCGCCAGTCATCGAGAAACTCGCGCTCGCTCTCCTTCAGATGCAGCACGATCTCGGTGCCGCGGCTCGGCTTGTCGACCGTTTCCAGCGTGTATTCGCCGCTGCCGTCGGACTCCCAGCGCACGCCGTGTTCATGGGTCAGGCCGGCGCGCCGCGTGGTCAGCGTGACCCGGTCGGCGACGATGAAGCTGGAGTAGAAACCGACGCCGAACTGGCCGATCAGTTGCGCGTCCTTCTGCTGGTCGCCGGTGAGCTTGCCGAAGAATTCGCGGGTGCCGGACTTGGCGATGGTGCCGATGTGCTCGATCACCTCCTGGCGGCTCATGCCGATGCCGTTGTCCCGGATGGTCAGGGTGCCGGCATCCTTGTCCACGGACACGCGGATCTTCAGTTCGGCATCGTCCTCGTACAGCGCCGGATCGGACAGCGCCTCGAAGCGCAGCTTGTCGGCGGCGTCGGAGGCGTTGGATATCAGTTCGCGCAGGAAGATGTCCTTGTGGCTGTACAGGGAATGGATCATCAGGTGCAGCAGTTGCTTCACCTCGGCCTGAAAACCCAGGGTTTCCTTGGTCGCTGCGGCGGTATCGGTCATGCGTGGGGCTCCCTCGTGGAAAACAACGCGGAAGATAGGGGTGATGCCGGCGTGTTCAAGGGGCGCCGGCCGGCGCAACCCGTCAGCCTCGCGCCGCGCTCGCACCGTCCGGGTTCATCTCCCCCGGCCGGCCGATCAGATAGCCCTGGGCATAGTCGACGCCGATGCTACGCAGGATGTCCAGCGTCGCCTCGTCCTCGACGAACTCCGCCACCGTGGCCTTGCCGTAACCCTTGACCGCTTCGTTGAGCGCGCGCACGAACACCACGTCGTCCGCGTTGACGGTCAGGCCCTTGATGAAGGAGCCGTCGATCTTGACGAAATCCACCGGCAGTTCCTTCAGGTACTGGAAGGAGCTGTAGCCGACACCGAAATCGTCCAGGCCGAACGCGCAGCCCAGACCGCGGAAGCGCGCCATGATACGCAGGGCACTGGAGAAGTTCGCCAGCGCGGCGGTCTCGGTGATCTCCAGCAGCAGGCGGTCGCCCGCCAGGCCATGCCGGCTGAGCGCGGCCTGCATGGTCTCGAACGCCACGTCGTCGTCGAAACTGCGGCTGGACAGATTGAGCGCGACGCGGATGTGCGCCGGCAGGCCGGCGGCAAAGCGCACCACGTGGTCGATCACCCACTGGTCGATGCGCCGGATCAGACCGGTGCCCTCGGCGACGTCGATGAACAACCCCGGGGGCACCAGCTTGCCATCGACGTTGCGCAGGCGCAGCAGCGCCTCGTAATGACGGACTTCGCCGCTGGCGATGTGCCGGATCGGCTGGAAATGCAGGGTGAAGCGCTGTTGTTCCAGCGCGCGCTCGATCTCGGCGCGCCAGAAGGCGCGCCGGCCGACCACCTCGTGATACGGATCGTCGGCCGAATACAGGTGCCAGGAGCCGTGCCCCTTGGCGCGTGCCTGAGCCAGCGCGATCTCGGCGTTGGCCAGCAGGCTGTCGGCATCGGCACCATGTTCCGGGAAGGACACCAGGCCGACGCTGGCCGACAGGCGTCCGCGCAGGCCGGCATCGCTCTCGTCCACCCCCAGCCGCACCATGGCCTGGTTGAGCGCACGCGTGAGCACGATGGCATCGGCGACGGTAAGGCCCGGATAGGCCATGGCGAAGTCGTCGCCGCCCAGACGCGCGGCCAGCGCCGGCGCCGGTTCCAGTGCCTCGACGATGCGCGCGAACTCGCGCAATACGTGGTCACCCGCCTCATGGCCGCCGCTCTCGTTGACCGATTTGAATTCGTCGATGTCGCACACCAGCATCACGCCCTGCGCGCCGCAGCCGAGCAGCGTGTCGAGCTCGCGCTTGTAGGCGCGCCGGTTGTACAGACCGGTGACCCCGTCGTGCTCGGTCAGCAGCAGCAAGTCCTGCTGCGCCCGACGATAGACGGTCACGTCCAGCCCCACCGAGAGCGTGACGCCATCGGACTCGTCCAGACGCGAGTGGAACCACAGCAATTCCCGCCGTTCCCCATCCGGCCGCAGGCATGCGCCCTCACCGTGCGCGATCTCGCCCGTCCCCAGCCGCTCGCGCCAGTCGGAGTCGAGCTGCGCCGCATTACCATCGAAGAACAGGGATTCGAAGCGGGCGCCGATCAGCTCGTTGGCCTCGCGTCCGGACACCTGCACGGCCTGGGCATTGGCCAGGCGGATGCGACCGTCGTCGCCATGGGTCAGGATCAGCACCGGCGCGGTGTCGAGCAGCCCAGTCACGAAATCCCGCTCATGCTCCAATTGCGCCGCCTGCGCCTGCAGTTTGGCCGCGTGTTCGCGCGCCTCGGTCTGCAAACGTTCCAGCGTGTCGGCCAGGGCATGGGTCAGTTCACCCAGCCCGTCCACCTCGTCGGCATAGCGCGTCGCACGCCGGCCGCCTTGTACCGCGTGGCGCGCCTCGGCATAACGGCCCTCGCCCAACAACGGCAACGCCGACATGGCCTGGCGCAAACGATTCATGGTCGGACGCAACAACATGAACAACATGGTCAGCGCCGTGACCAGCACCAGGCCGCCCAGCAGGAGGCTGGAACGCACGGCCGCGGCACTCTCGCGCAGTTCGGTCGTGGCATCACGGATCATCAGCAGCCGGACCGGCAAGTCCCAGCCCGCCGGTGTGGCCAGCGCATGCAAGCGGAAATAACGCCTGTCATGGCGCAACTCGCCCGACGGCGCGCGCGCGTCCTGCACCAACCACGCCCGCGCGATGGCCTCATAGTCGGCACCGCCGCTGACCGTGAGAATGGCTGGCCACGATCCGTCGCCATGCCGCAACCCGATGACGGCCAGCTCGGCGCCGGACAGGCGGCGGAAATCGATCAACAGATCCTGCAACCCGGCCGCCAGCACCAGCGCGCCGATATCCCGGCCCTCGCGCATCAACGGCAGCGCGGCCACCACCTGACAAACCCCCGCGCAGCGCAGCGCATGGGTGGGCGCCTCGGCGCGCAGCGCGGCGCGCGCCAGCACCTCGCCGCGCGGCTCGCCCTCGGCCGATCCCCAGGTCTGCAGCACACGTCCGTCGGCGCCGTGGAAAGCAACGTGATCCACCCCCTGGTGCAGGTTCAGGTCGGCCCAGAAGGTCTCGAACAGATGCGCCAGCGTGGCACCATCACCGGCCGCCACCGCCTCACGCGCGCCGGGAAGATCGCCCACCAGCGTGCCGAGCGCATGCAGGCGCGTGAACTGCTGCTGCAACAGGCGTTCCATCAACGCATCGGCGCGTGCCGCCACCAGGCGCGCCTCGGCGACCGCGCGTTCGTCGAGCTGGCGCAGCGCCAACAGCGTGAAGGCGACGGAGGTGAGGATGAGCGCCAGCGCCGCGAACATCAGGATCTTTGCGCGCACGCTCCACAAAACGCGCGGTGTCCAGCCGTTCGGTCTCCCGGGCGATCCATCGCTGACGCAGGTACCGCCCCGCCCTGATGTCACCGTCTCCATGCGCCACACCTCCCCCGCATCGTTTTACCCGCGCACCTGAGCGAGCGACGCGTCTCAGAAATACCAGGCCGCCTGCAACAGCACCATGTCCCACGCGCGCTTGCGCCGCTGCGGGTCGGGATTGTCGATGCCCGCCAGCCACGCACTGCCGTCGACGTGGTGATACTCCAGCCACAGCGCGAAACGATCGATGTCACGCCTGACCCCGACCACCCAGTCGCGGGCGTAGCGGGTATGGCCGGGCCGGCCCGTTTGTACGGCGAAGCGTGCACCGTCGCGGTCCTGGCGGTCCAGGTAGAGCACGTCGTAGCGGGCATAGGCACGCCAGTCGTGGCCGAAGCGGCGGGTCGCCTGCACGTACCACGCTTCCAGCGTATTGTCCGGATTGGGGTCCATGAGAGGGCCGTAGCCGCGTGCCTGGTTGGTGGTCTGCGCATACTCGCCGGTCACCGACCAATGCTCATCATTGTGTTCCACCGACAGCGCCCAGGTGGGCAGCGTGTGCCGGCCGGGGCGCAGCGGGTCCACGGCACCGGCGCGATAGCGCATGTTCAATTCGCCCACCGACAGGCCCAGGCGCCAGCGCCCTCCATCCGGCTCGAGCAACACCTGCCCCATCCACGAGTTTGTGCCCTGGAAGCGGCCCGGCATGTCGCGCAGCAGGAACACGTACTCCATGTCGGCGTCATCGACCTGCGGACGCAGCGCACCCACCTGCCAGGACAGACTGCCGAACGCCGTGTCGCTGTCACCATGCAGCGCGATGCCCGGCGCTGCCAGCACAAAGTTGCGGATCTGATCGAGATAGATCGATTGCGGCATGATCACGCCGGGACGGGTATGCGCGACGTCACGCGTGACATTGAAGAAGCCATAGGGATTCTTGATCTTGCCCAGACGGATGCCGACGCGGCTGGCTTCATGCAGACGCCAGCTCCGGTCGATGTAGGCGTAGTCGACCCGCGGCTCGCCGTCGTCGGTATCCCCTGCCCAGCGGGCGAGCACCTGCCCGGAAAGCAGCCAATCGGGATCCGGCCGCCAGGACAGGTTGGCGCCGAGCTCGCGCAGGTCGAAGCCGACGCCGCCGTCCTTGGCGCCACCGACCCGGTTGTCGCTGCTCCACACCACGCCTTGACTGGCGAAGCCATGCAACTGCACACCACCGCCCAGTTCCTGCGCGCCGGCGGCAACCGACAGCAGCGACGCGCCGAGCCATGCCGCGAGCCGCGCGCATCGTTCCCCCGTGCTGCGCAAACCCGCGCCGCGACCGGCGCGGTCACTCGATCGCGAGAGACTTGACCTGATCATGACTCCCCGCCTTTCTGACATAACCGATGGCGCCCGGCGTCGCGGCCACCATACGCAACATCTCACGCTCGTCGGCCACCTCGACCGGCGCCTGTGCCATGCCCGAGAACACCAGCCGGTCCCAGGTTTGCCGCAACTGATAGGGATAGAGATCGAGCCGTGTCTTGACGAACGCCACGTGGGTCGGATGGCGGTCGGGCAGCACGAACACACGCACCGGTTGACCATCGCTCCATTTGGTCAGCCGCATACCGAACATCGCACGCGCACCAGCCAGTGTCAGCGCCTGTTCGGGCACACCGCGGTGGGCGATGATCTCCACCGCCTGGGCCCATCCGCTCAACAGGAGCAGCAGGATCAGCAGCGTCGCGCGCACGCGCCCTCCCCCCTGTGGATGGCTATGGCGCTACCTGAAGCCGAGCACATCCTGCATGTCGTACAGCCCCGGCTGGCCGCCGGCGATGAAGCGCGCCGCGCGCAGCGCGCCCAAGGCGAAAGTCATGCGGCTGCTGGCCTTGTGGGTGATCTCCAGGCGCTCACCGGTGCCGGCAAACAGCACCGTGTGATCGCCGACGATATCGCCGCCGCGCACGGTGGCGAAACCGATGGTGCGCGGATCACGCTCGCCGGTGACGCCTTCGCGACCGTATACCGCGCAAGCCGCCAGATCGCGCCCGGTGGCCGCGGCCACCACTTCGCCCATGCGCAGCGCCGTGCCCGATGGCGCGTCCACCTTGTGGCGGTGGTGCGCCTCGATGATCTCGATGTCGTAGCCATGGTCCAGTACCCGCGCGGCCATGTCCAGGAGTTTCAGCGCCAGGTTCACGCCCACGCTCATGTTGGGCGCGAACACCAGCGGAATGTCGCGCGCGGCGGCCTCGATCACCGCCTTGCCGGCAGCGTCGAACCCCGTGGTGCCGATCACCATGCCCACGCCGGCGGCGCGGCAATGCGCCAGATGACGCAACGTCGCTTCCGGCCGGGTGAAATCGATCAGCACATCGGTCGCGTGCAGCACGGCGTCCAGATCGTCGCTGACGCACACGTCCAGCACCGTGCCGATCAGCTCGCCGGCATCCCGCCCGACACAGGCGCTCTGCGCGCGCTCGAGCGCGCCGGAGAGCGTCATGTCAGAGGCGGCGGCCACCGCCTCCAACAGCGCCCGGCCCATGCGTCCGGAGGCACCGGCAATGGCGACGCGGATCACGGCTGTGCCTCCGTCTTCATGCCGGCAGCAACCACGTTCCCCTCCACGCCCTTGAGCACGCCATCCTCGAAGATCACGCTGATCCGACGCTGCTCCAGCGTGCGGCCCCGGCGCTGGTCGATGTACACGTAATCCCAGCGGTTGTCGCGGAACGGATCGACCACCAGCGGTGTACCGAGTATGAAGCGCACCTGCGCCGGCGTCATGCCGGGTTTCAGACGATCGAGCATGTCCTGCGTCACCCGATTGCCCTGCTGGATGTCGATCTTGTACGGCGTGATGCGCTCGATCGGGTTGGACCACGTGCCACAGCCGGCGAGCGGCACCAAAAGCAGACAAGCGAGGACAGGCGCAGGAAGGGACGGGAAAACGGGCATGAGCATGGCGGATGGGGCAAGCCGCGCTATGATAGCGCGCAAGTCCCAGCCAAGACATAGCGATGACCCACAGCGATCAACTGAAGACCATGGGCCTGAAAGTCACCGGCCCGCGCCTGAAGATCCTCGATCTGTTCGAACACACCGACCGCCGCCACCTCACCGCCGAGGATGTCTATCGCCTTCTGCTCGCCGACAACATCGACGTCGGCCTCGCCACGGTCTATCGCGTCCTCACTCAGTTCGAGCACGCCGGGCTGCTGATCCGCCACCACTTCGACAACGACAAGGCGGTGTACGAGCTCAACCGTGGCGGCCATCACGATCATCTGCTGTGTCTGCAATGCGGGCACGTCGAGGAGTTCTTCGACGAACAGATCGAACGCCGCCAGCGCGCCATCGCCAAGGAGCGCGGCTACAAGCTGGCGGAACACGCGCTGCACCTCTACGTCGACTGCGAAAAACAGGACTGTCCCCATCGCGGCAAGCCGCGCAGCCGGCTCGATTGAACGCGGCCGGCGGGTCACGCACATCCGCCCGTGCCAAGCGGGCATCCGGCACGTCCCTGCGACAGCGTCCGCCAGACGCACCGCGCAGCGGCGGCGCACACCGAAACAAACCGGGATACATGCGAAAACCGGCGATGACTTGATTGAGGCCATCGGCATCGAACTGCCTCGATGAGGCCGGGGCGCGAGGCCCCGGAAAACGCACCCTCTCTTTCTCCTCCGCCGTCATGGGCGGCGGCGGGCTTCAATGAGGCCGGGGCGCGAGGCCCCGGAAAACCGGGCAGGGTTGGGCGGGGTTCTCGGCCCCGCAAAGCTTCAATGAGGCCGGGGCGCGAGGCCCCGGAAAACGCCGGGTTGGCGCGCGCAGCGACGGACGTGTCGAGCTTCAATGAGGCCGGGGCACGAGGCCCCGGAAAACGCGCAACACGGGCCGGCCGTTGACCAGGCAGATATGCGGGCTTCAATGAGGCCGGGGCGCGAGGCCCCGGAAAACGTGCCCGGCACCATGCCGGAGATCGAGATCGCTATCGAGCTTCAATGAGGCCGGGGCGCGAGGCCCCGGAAAACAGGCAGACGCAGCCTGAATATGTCACCGGCGGAGTAAGCTTCAATGAGGCCGGGGCGCGAGGCCCCGGAAAACCGCAAGCCCGTCTGCGAAGGGCGGGCGATTTCGGTCTTGCTTCAATGAGGCCGGGGCGCGAGGCCCCGGAAAAC
>CAYTRH010000075.1:0-14139 GCA_964440155.1 uncultured Thiobacillus sp.
GAGCGCTTCGTCGAGCAGCGGGTCCGCCGCCGGCCGCGCGCGCAAGCGGCTCAGGATTGCGTTCAACAATGCCATCTCGTCTTCGTGCAGTGATGCGCCCCGACCCGGTGGGTACGCGGATCAGGTGGTTATACCGTGGAGCCAGAGGCTCGCGCCAGTCCCGGAACCCGGTGCGCCGGTGACTCGGCGCGCCGGAGTCAGGCGGGTAGAATGCACGCCTCCGTCCCGGTGTCGTTCACTCGACGTGCGGGCATCGCGTCGATGCTCGGCGTCCACCCGATCGTGCTGCGCCGCCGATATGCGCCACGCGCTGAACCGGACCGGTGAGCAGCCAAACAGTCCGTATTCATGACCCCACCCCGCTTCGTCCACCTGCGCCTGCACTCCGAGTATTCCATCCAGGACGGACTGCCGCGCCTGGATGTCGGCAAGGACCACCGGTGCGAGCCGGTCGAGGCGGCGCGTGCGGATGGCATGCCGGCGCTGGCATTGACCGATCTGGCCAATGTGTTCGGTCTGGTCAAGTTCTACAGCGCCGCGCGCAGGCGCGGTGTGAAGCCAATCATCGGTTGCGACGTCTGGGTGGCGCCGGCGCAGGCATCCGACAAGCCGGCGCGACTGCTGCTGCTGGTACGCGACGCCACCGGCTGGCGCAATCTGTGTGAGCAGTTGACCCGTGCCTATCGCACCAACATGCATCGCGGTCGCGCCATCCTGCGCCCGGAATGGTTCGATGGCGCGGCCGGTGACGGGCTGATCGCGTTGTCCGGTGGGCATCTGGGCGACGTCGGTCAGGCGCTGATCAGCGATGCCGTGGATACGGCAAGGGTTCTGGCGCGCGCATGGGCCGCGCGCTTTCCCGATCGCTATTACCTGGAGCTGCAACGCGACGGTCGGCCGGAATGCGGACCGCACGTGGCGCGCGCCGTCGCGCTGGCCGAGGAATTGGGCCTGCCGGTGGTGGCGACCCATCCGGTGCAGTTCATGCGGCGCGACGATTATCTGGCGCACGAGGCGCGCGTGTGCATCGCCGAGGGCTACGTGCTGTCCGATCGCCGCCGGCCCAGGGTCTTCACCGAGGAGGACTACTTCAAGACCCAGGACGAGATGGCGGCCCTGTTCGCGGATCTGCCGGAGGCGCTGGAGAACAGCGTGGAGATCGCGCGCCGCTGCAACCTGACGCTGGAACTGGGCAAGAGCCGGCTGCCGGACTTCCCCACGCCGGGCGGCATGCCGCTGGACGATTATCTGCGTCAGCGCGCGCGCGAAGGTTTGCTCGCGCGCATGCAGGTGCTGTTCCCCGATCCCGCGCAGCGCGCTGCGCGTCTGCCGGAATACCAGGCACGGCTGGAACTGGAGCTGGAGACCATCATCGCCATGGGGTTTCCGGGCTACTTCCTGATCGTCGCGGACTTCATCAACTGGGGTAAGCAGAACGGTGTGCCGGTAGGGCCGGGGCGGGGTTCGGGCGCGGGCTCGCTAGTGGCGTATGCGATTGGTATTACTGATTTGGATCCGTTGGCTTACGCGCTGTTGTTCGAGCGGTTTCTCAACCCAGAGCGGGTGTCCATGCCCGACTTCGACATCGATTTCTGTCAGGACAACCGGTGGCGCGTGATCGAATACGTGCGTCAGAAGTACGGCAGCGAAGCGGTGTCGCAGATCGCCACCTTCGGCGCCATGGCGGCGCGCGCCGTGGTGCGCGACGTCGGCCGCGTGCTGGACCTGTCCTACACCTTCTGCGATCAGTTGTCGAAGATGATCCCGTCGGCGCCGGGCAAGAACGTGACGCTGGACGAGGCGCTGGAGCAGGTGCCGGAGCTGAAGGCGCGGCACGATGATGAAGAGGAGGTGCGCGAGCTGTTCGCCCTGGCGCGCAAGCTGGAGGGGCTGACCCGCAACGTCGGCATGCATGCCGGCGGCGTGCTGATCGCGCCGGGCAAGCTCACCGACTTCTGTCCGCTGTACAACGCCGAAGGCTCCGATTCGGTGGTGTCGCAATTCGACAAGGACGACGTGGAGAAGGTGGGCCTGGTCAAGTTCGACTTCCTCGGTTTGCGCAACCTCACCATCATCGACCTGGCGGCCAAGTACATCCGCCAGCTCGATCCCGAATGGAACGTGGATCTGGCCACGTTGCCGCTGGACGACAAGGCGGCTTACGACGTGCTGAAGAAAGCCAACACCACGGCGATCTTCCAGCTCGAATCGGAAGGCATGAAGAAGCTGCTGGTGAAGCTGGAGCCGGACCGCTTCGAGGACATCATCGCCGTGCTGGCGTTGTACCGTCCGGGTCCGCTCGGGTCCGGCATGGTGGACGACTTCATCCTGCGCAAGAAGGGCAAGCAAAGCATCGACTATTTCCACCCGGACCTGAAGGAGTGCCTGGAGCCGACCTATGGTGTCATCGTCTACCAGGAGCAAGTCATGCAGATTTCGCAGATCATCGGCGGCTACACCCTGGGCGGCGCCGACCTGCTGCGTCGCGCCATGGGCAAGAAGAAGGCCGAGGAGATGGCCAAGCACCGCGAGATCTTCAGCAAGGGCGCGGAGGCCAAGGGTTATGGCGCCGAACTGGCCATGCGCCTGTTCGACCTGATGGAGAAATTCGCCGAATACGGTTTCAACAAGTCGCACACCGCCGCCTATGCCGTGGTGTCTTATCAGACCGCCTGGCTGAAGGCGCATCACACCGCTGCGTTCATGGCTGCGACGCTGTCGGCCGACATGGACGATACCGACGCCGTCAAGGTGTTCGTCGACGATGCAATGCGCAACGGCCTGACCGTGCTGCCGCCGGACGTCAATCAGTCGGTCTATCGTTTCGTGCCGGTGGATCGGCAGCGCATCCGCTACGGCCTGGGTGCAGTCAAGGGCACCGGCGAGGGCGCCATCGCCAACATCGTCGCCGCACGCGAGCAGGGCGGCGCCTACACCGATCTGTTCGACTTTTGCCACCGCGTCGATCGCCGCGTGGTCAACCGACGGGTGATCGAGGCGCTGGTGCGCGCCGGCGCATTCGATACATTGCACGACAACCGCAACGCCACGTTGATGAGCGTCGGTCTGGCCATGGAATGGGCGGAAACGCAACAGGCGCATGCGGCACAGGATTCGCTGTTCGGTGACATCGAGGCACAGCGCTCGCCCGATCTGTTGGCCGCACCGGTGTGGACGCTGAAAGAACGGCTGGCACAGGAGAAGCTGGCGCTGGGCCTGTATTTGTCCGGCCATCCGTTCGATGCCGACCGCGAGGCGCTGAGCGGGCTGGTGGAACGCCCACTCAAAGACCTCAAGCCGCAGCCGGGGCCGCAGTTGCTGGCTGGCACCATCGTCGCGGTGCGCACGCAGATGACCCGGCGCGGCAAGATGGCTTACGTGACGCTGGATGACCGCAGTGCGCAGGTGGAGGTGGCGGTGTTCAACGAAACCTTCGAGGCGCAGCGCAATCTGCTCAAGGAGGATGCATTGCTGATCGTCGCCGGCAAGGCCAGTCACGACGAGTACTCCGGTGGCTTGCGCGTCACCGCCGATGCGTTGATGGATCTGGACGAGGCGCGCACGCGTTTTGCCACTGGGCTGAAACTGGCGTTGCACCACGGTGTCGAGGCGCGCCGACTGATCGACCTGCTGGCCGCGCATCGTGACGGTGGTGACGGCGGTTGTCCGGTGGTGCTGCACTACACGGGCGCCACGGCGACCTGCGATCTGTCGCTGGGTCCGGCCTGGCGTCTGCGTCTGTCCGAGGATCTGCTGGCCGCGCTGGCTGCCCTCGGGCGTCTCGAGGTGCGCTATGCGCCGGTGCTGGCCAGCCGCCCGCGCGAGCGCGAACGGGCAGCGGCATGAGCCGGGCGGCACGACGGTGATGGACAGCGTGGACGGCGCCGAGACCATCGAGACGGTGGAGGCGGAGGTACGTCACCTGGCGCGCGTGCAGGGTGAGTTGTGGACCGACCTGCCGACCGATCTCTACATTCCGCCGGATGCGCTGGAGGTCATTCTGGAGGCGTTCGAAGGCCCGCTCGACCTGTTGCTGTGGCTGATCCGGCGTAACAATCTGGATGTGCTGGACATCAACATGACTGCGCTGACGCGGCAGTACATGGACTATGTCGAGATCATGCGTCGCCGGCGTCTGGAACTGGCGGCGGAGTATCTGGTCATGGCGGCGATGCTGATCGAGATCAAGTCGCGCATGCTGCTGCCCCGTCCGGAAAAGCATGACCACGACGAGGTGCCCGATCCGCGCGTGGAACTGGTGCGACGTCTGCTGGAATACGAGCGCATCAAATCGGCGGCGCGCGCATTGGATGCGCTGCCGCAGCTCGGCCGCGACTTCCAGGCGGTGGAGGTGCAGGTCGCGCTGTTGGCGGTCAAACGTTTGCCGCTGGTCGGCAGCGAGGATTTGGTCGAGGCGTGGCGGGGCATCCTCAAGCGCGCGGCGCTGAACCGCCATCACCGCGTCGGCCGTCAGGAGCTGTCGGTGCGCGAGCGCATGAGTGCCCTATTGTTGCGTCTGCGCGGGCTGGGGTTTGCGCCGTTCGAGACGCTGTTCGACCCGCACGAGGGGCGTGCCGGCCTGCTGGTGACGTTTCTGGCCCTGCTGGAACTGGTGCGCGAGCGGCTGGTGGACATCGTGCAGAATGCCCCGTTCGCGCCCATTCATGCCCGGCTGGCCGGCAATGCGGGGGATGCGCGTGGCGACTGATACCGACCTGCCGGACGCCGTCGGCAATCCAGCCGAGCTCAAGCGCGTGTTGGAAACCGTGCTGCTGGCCAGCAGCACGCCACTGACCCTGGCGGAGCTCAAGCGGGTGTTCGACGTCGAATTGTCCAACGATTTCCTGCGCCGCGCGCTGGAAGATCTGCGCGCAGACTGGCAGGACCGTGGCGTCGAGCTGGTGTCGCTGGCGGACGGCTGGCGTTTCCAGACCCGACCGGAATACCAGCGCTATCTGGATCGTCTGAACCCGGAGAAGCCGCCGCGCTACTCGCGCGCCACGCTGGAAACGCTGGCCGTGATCGCCTACCGCCAGCCGGTGACCCGTGGCGACATCGAGGACATCCGCGGCGTCGCGGTGAACACGCAAATCATCAAGACACTGGAGGAACGCGGCTGGATCGAAGTGGTCGGACAGCGTGAGGTGCCCGGCCGGCCGGCGCTGTTCGCCACCACCCGGCGTTTCCTGTCCGACCTGGGGTTGCGCGCGCTGTCGGAGCTGCCGCCGTTGCCGGAGGTCGCCAACGATCTGGCGTTGCGTCTGGAACAGGAAGCCGACGGGGCGGCCGGCGCCTGAACCGGCAGAGCCGGGTCCGGCGACGGGCTTGGCTTTCGCGCCAGAGACATTACATTGCGCTTTCGAGACCACGATAGAGAAAACGACATGCCACGCTATTCGTACATGGGCCGTCCCCTGAAGGCACGCCCGGAAGAGATCGAGGACCGCAGCGAAAAGCTGCACAAGGCGCTGGCCGCCGCAGGTTTGGGCTCGCGCCGCGACATGGAACAATGCATTGCCGACGGCCGCGTGCGCGTCAACGGCGAGGTGGCCAAGGTGGGCGACCGGGTCAAGCCGGGCGACGTGGTCAAGCTCGACGGCCGGGTGGTGCGTCTGGCCTGGCGCAAGCACCTGCCGCGTGTGCTGACCTATCACAAGCCGGAGGGCGAGATCGTCTCGCGCGACGATCCGGAAGGGCGGCCGTCGGTGTTCGACAACCTGCCGCCGGTGCGCGGCGGGCGCTGGATCAGCGTGGGGCGACTGGATTACAACACCGAGGGCTTGCTGATCTTCACCACCGATGGCGAGCTGGCCAACCGGCTGAGCCACCCGCGCTACGAAGTCGAGCGTGAATATGCCGTGCGTCTGATCGGCGCGCTCGATGCCGACAAGATGCAGGCCCTGCTCGACGGCATCGAACTGGATGACGGCGTGGCCCAGGTCGACAGCATCGTGCCTGCCGGTGGCGAAGGCGTGAATCAATGGTATCGGCTGGTGTTGCGCGAAGGCCGTAACCGCGAAGTGCGCCGGCTGATGGAGCACGTCGGTATGACCGTCAGCCGGCTGATCCGGGTGCGCTTCGGCCCGATCGCCATGCCGCCGCGCCTTAAACGCGGCATGAAGGAAGAGCTGCCCGAGGACGAAGTGGCAGAACTGCTGCGCTGGTGCGGCCTGGAAAGCGGTGTGGCGGCACGACCGCCAGCGCGTCCGCGGCCGGACGACGATGCGTCTGCCGCCGCGCGCATCGGTCATCCCTACCGGCGCAGGCTGGTCAACCGCAGCGATCGCCAGTCCTGAGCGTCTGGCGACCCGCCCAGGCGGCCCGCCGACTCAGTCGGTTTTCTTCTTGCCGTTGAGCAGATGCTCGACCACCTTGGCCGCCCAGTCGCGGGCGCCCAGGCCGAAGGCGATGGCGAAGGCCAGGCCGACTGCGCCGAAGGCGATGATGAAGGCGGCGGTCAACATCTCGCTGGCGATCTGCAACTGCTCGAGCGCCATGAAGAACACGAACACCAACATGGCGTACTCGGAGAAGGTGGACACCGTCAACGCACCGGAGAATTCCAGATTGTTCAGCCAGGCGAACACCAGGCGATTGATGAAACGCGCCAGGATGGTGCCGAACACCAGGACCAGGATGGCGACGATGACATTGGGAATGTAGAACACCACCTTGTTGAACAGGTCGGCCACCATGTGCAGGCCCAGCGAATTGGCCACGGTGACGATCATGACCAGGATGATCAGCCAGTACGCCAGGTTGCCCAGCAGCGTGGTCACGGACAGATCCAAGTCGCCCTGCTTGAGAAAGGATTCCAGACCGGATTTCTCCGTCGCCTTGTCGAACTTCAGCAGGGTCAGCAGGCGGATGACGCCGCGCCGCACCACCTTGGCCAGCAGCCAGCCGAGCAGCAGCAACAGCATGGCAGCGAGCAGTTGCGGCACGAAGGTGGCGGTTTGCGTCCAGAACGATGTCAGCGACGCGACGAAGATATCGAGTTGATCCACGGTCTGTTCCATGTGGGAGCCTTCAGGTGCGAACGAAAACGGGCGAGGGCGCGGTCACGCGAAGTCGGTTGCGGCGAGCTGTTCGCGCGTGAGCAGGAACACCGTGCCTTCGCCACCTTCGACTTCCGGCCAGTCGAAGGCGACATGCGGGAACGCGGCTTCCAGCGTGTCGCGGTTGTGGCCGATCTCCACCGCCAGCAGTCCGGACGGATGCAGATGGCGGGCGGCGTCGCGCAGAATGGCGCGGGTCGCGTCCAACCCGTCCTGACCGGAACCCAACGCCAATTGCGGCTCGCGCAGATATTCGGCGGGTAAGGCGGCGACCGAGGCGGCATCGACGTAGGGCGGATTGGCGACGATCAGGTCATAGCTGCGGTCGCCGAGGGGTGCGAACAGATCGCCTTCGAACAGGCGGATACGCCGCTCCAGACGGTAATCGCCGACGTTGCGTCGGGCCACCGCCAGCGCCTGGGCAGACAGGTCCACCGCATCCACCGAGGCTTGCGGAAACGCCTGTGCCAGCAACACCGCCAGGCAGCCGGAACCGGTGCACAGATCCAGGGCATGTTCGACATCGCGTGTGAGCCAGGGCTCGAAGCGCTCCAGGATCAGCGGCGCCAGGAAAGAGCGCGGCACGATGACGCGGTCGTCGACATAGAAGCGATAGCCCTGCAGCCAGGCCTCGTTGGTCAGGTACGGTGCCGGCAACCGCAACGTGACGCGGCGTTCGAGGATGTCGGCCACGCGCTCGGCCTCGTCCGGCAGCAGGCGGGCATCCAGGTAGGGATCGAGACGGTCCGGCGGCAGATGCAGCGCATGCAGGATCAGATAGGCGGCTTCGTCGTAGGCATCCGTGCTGCCATGGCCGAAGACCAGGCCCGCCTCGTGGAAACGGGATGCGGCGAAGCGCAGCCAGTCGCGCACGGTGTGCAGATGGGATCGGGCTTGTACGAACATGATTGCAACGGGTCGGACGCTGGGGTGCTTGGACTATAGCACCCGTCGCGCGGGGGTTATGTGAAGCTTTCCACCCTCACCGCCGCACCAGCAGATGCTCCAGCGAGAGCCGATACACCTGCGCCAGGCGGTCGAGCTCGTCGATGCCCACATGTTCGTCGATCTTGTGGATGCTGGCGTTGATCGGGCCGAATTCCACCACTTCGTCGGCGATGCCGGCGATGAAACGGCCATCCGAGGTGCCGCCCGTGGTGGATAGCTCGGGGGTGATGCCGGTCACCGCCTCGACCGCGGCGGCGAGCGCCTGCACCAGCCGCCCGCGCGGCGTCAGGAAGGGTTTGGCGCCCGATTCCCAGGTCAAGTCGTAGTCCAGGCCGTGGCAGTCGAGCACCGCGCGCACCCGCGCCTGCAACGATTCCACGCTGCTGGCCGTACCGTAACGGAAGTTGAAGCTGATGTCGGCGTGGCCGGGGATCACGTTCATCGCGCCGGTGCCGGCGTGCATGTTGGAAATCTGCCAGGTGGTGGGCGGGAAGTATTCGTTGCCCTCGTCCCAGATCATGGCCGCGAGTTCGGCGATGGCTGGGGCGGCCAGGTGGATGGGATTGCGGCCGAGATGTGGATAGGCGATGTGTGCCTGCACGCCGTTGACGCGCAGCCGGCCATGCAGCGAGCCGCGCCGGCCGTTCTTCATCATGTCGCCGAAGCGCGTGACACAGGTGGGTTCGCCGACGATGCAGGCATCGATGCGTTCGCCGCGCGCGGCCAGCCACTCGACCACGCGCACCGTACCGTCCACCGCCGGGCCTTCTTCGTCCGATGTGATCAGCCAGGCGATGGAGCCGGGAGCCTGCGGGTGAGCGGCGAGAAAATCCTCCACGGCGGCCAGGAAGGCGGCGATGGAGCCTTTCATGTCGGCTGCGCCGCGCCCGTACAGTCGACCATCGCGTTCGACCGGCGTGAACGGATCGCTGTGCCACTGTTCCAGCGGACCGGTCGGCACCACGTCGGTATGGCCGGCGAAGCAGATCAACGGCCGGCCGCTGCCGCGTCGCGCCCACAGGTTGCTGACGTCGCCGTGGTCGATGCGCTGCACGACGAAGCCCAGCGGCACGAGTCTGTCTGCCAGCCACTGCTGGCAACCGGCGTCGTCCGGTGTGACCGAAGCGCGCGCGATCAATGCACGCGCGTAATCGAGTGCTTTGCCGTCGGCCATCGTGCCTACTCGCCGAAGAACGCGGCGTAATTGTCCTCGCTGAAGCCGACCTGGTACTGACCGTCGCGGTCCAGTATGGGGCGGCGGATGACGCTGGCGTTCTCTTCCATCAGGCGCAGTGCGCTGGCGCAATCGCGTACCTGTGCGCGCCGTTCCTCGGGAAACTTGCGCCAGGTCGGGCCGTTGCGGTTGATGATGGCATCCCAACCGAGCAGGTCGCACAGTTCGCGCAGGGTGTCGAGCGGCACGCCCTGCTTCTTGTAATCGTGGAATTCATACGGAATCTCGCGTTCATCGAGCCAGGCGCGGGCCTTCTTGACGGTGCTGCAATTGGGGATGCCGTAGAGTTTCATGGCAAACTCGCTGCTGATGAAGAACGCGCCATTCTACCCGTGCTCGCCGCCGCCCGCCTTTGCCGTTCGCTCCGCCCATTGGTCGGTCGACGCGCCGGCCATCGCCGAGGTGCGACGTCGTGTGTTCATCGTCGAACAGGGCGTGCCGGAGGCTTTGGAGTGGGAGGCGATCGACCCGGACTGCGCCTGGTTCGTCGCCGAAGTGAGCGGCGTATCGGTCATCGGCATCGCGCGTCTGCGCGCCGATGGCCGTATCGGCCGCATGGCGGTGCTGCCGTCGTGGCGCCGGCGCGGCGTCGGCTCGGCGCTGCTCGCTGCCGCGCTGGCCGAGGCGCGGACGCGTGGGCTGGCCGGTGTACACCTCGCTGCGCAGACGCATGCCGTGCCGTTCTATGCGCGCTGCGGCTTTCGCGTCCAGGGGCCGGAGTTTCTCGAGGCCGGCATTCCGCACCGGCGCATGTACCTCGATTTCGTCGACGGCCAAGCGGGCATCCAGCCGTATCTGCGTGCGGACGATACGGTTGGGAATGAAGCCGCGCGTCGCATCCTGACCACGGAGTGAAGCTGCCATGAATCTGCGTATCGGCCACGGTTACGATGTCCATGCCTTCGCCGAAGGGCGGCGCCTGATGTTGGGTGGTGTGGAGATCGCGCATACGCGCGGACTGCTCGGTCACTCCGATGCCGACGTGCTGCTGCATGCGCTGTGCGACGCCTTGCTGGGTGCCGCGGCGCTGGGCGACATCGGCCGTCATTTCCCCGACAGCGACGCGCGCTACAAGGGCATCGACAGCCGCGTGCTGCTCCGCCACTTGGTGGCGCTGCTGGCCGATGCCGGCTGGCGGGTGGGCAACGTCGATGCCACGATCATCGCCCAGGCGCCCAGACTGGCGCCCCATATCCCGGCCATGCGTGCCAACATCGCCGCCGATCTGGGCGTCGATCCCGGCGCCGTCAATGTCAAGGCCACCACCACCGAGCGGCTGGGTTTTGTCGGGCGGGAGGAAGGTATCGCCGCCGAGGCGGTATGTCTGCTGCTGGCGACCTAGCAGCATCGGGCGAGCGCGCGCGCCTGTTTTTTGCCTTGTGGCCCGATCCAGCCACGCGCGCGGCGCTGGCCGTTGCGACCCGGTATGCGCACACTCTTTATGGGGGCAGAGCGACGCGCGCCGACACGTTGCACCTGACCCTGCGTTTTCTCGGTGATGTCGCGCCGGCACGGATCGCGCCGCTGTGCGCCGGCGCCGCCGGTATCCGCGCGATGGCGTTTACGCTGACTCTCGACCACATCGACTGCTGGCGCCACAACCACATCGCCTGCCTGGGCGTCAGCGAGGTGCCCGCGCCATTGAGCGGGCTGGTGGCGGCCTTGGAGGCATTGGCGGTCGCTGCCGGTCTGTGCGCCGAGACCCGGCCGTTTCGGCCGCATGTCACGCTGGTGCGTCGGGCCACCTGCGGACAAGAAAATCCCGCGCCGCAGAACCTGCTCTGGACGGCGCGGGATTTCGTACTGGTCAGATCCAGTCTGCGTGCGGAAGGGGCACGCTATCAGCAGATCGGCCGTTGGCCGCTGCTATAGATACACGTAGTTTTCCAGATGGCCCGTCAGTTCCTTCACGGGCAATCGCGTGTAGTCCTTGTCGATGCTTTCCGATAGCTTGCTCCTGACCTGCCCGGGCAGGCGACTGTTGACCAGCCCCATGAAGGGTGCCGAGGCCACGAGGATGAGCCGGTCATAGGCGTTGTTGACCCGACCTTCTTCCAGTTCCCGGGTGATTTCCTGGGCAAAACGCTCAGCTTCGTGGTGCTTGGGATCAGTGGCCTGCAGGAACGCGCCGTGGCCGGTGCCGGCATTCGCGCCGGAACGGTCGCTGACCAGATTGGAGGTTTTCTCGCGGCTCTCCGGATGAGCCAGCTCCTTGATCAGCGTCAGACCCTTGTTGGGACCGCTGTTGGAGAACAGTCTGGCCTGGCTCGCGTTGGCGACCATGATCCAGGTAACGGACATATCCACCCTCCCACAAAAAATACCGCGGTTGAAAAGCCCGGCGTGACACGACGCGTCGCCCACATCTCATGCCCACGCGCCTCACCCGGTATGTCACTCATGTGACGATTTCAGCCTAGCAGTGGGTGTTTGCCCGTCAAGTGAGTGCGCGAGCAGGGTCCGCGCCAGGCGCCGGTACTCGTCGATGTGCGGCGAAGCGGCGCGTAAGGCCAGAGCCTGTTGCAGGCCGACGTAGTTGTGTTCGAGCGAGCGTCCATACGACGGATCGTAATGCTCGTGCAACAGCGCGGCGATCAGCTCGTCCCATCGGCCGGCACGCGCCAGCGCCTGCCATGCGGTGACGCGCGCGTGGCCGCGCAAGGCGATCAGGCAGTCGAGCTGCCGCGCCAGGGTTTCGGGGTCGGCGAGGAAATGCGCGTACTCGTCGCGCAGCAATGCGACCCGGGTAGGGGTATCCGCGCTCAGTTCGATGCACGGCGCCGCGCGCATGCGCGCAAGCAGCACTTCCGGGGTATGCAGGGCACCGATCTTGCGGCTCTCGGATTCGACGAACACCGGTCGCGCCGGATCGAGACTGCGCAACCGCTGCCAGATACGCGTCTCGAACAGCCGTTGTGCCGGCTGCGCATGGTCGGGACGGGCGCCGAGCACCGAGCCGCGGTGCGCCGCCAGTTCCTCCAGATCCAGCACTTGTGCGCCCTCCAGCGCCAGCGCGTGCAGCAGGCGGCTCTTGCCTACACCGGTGGCACCGCACACCACGCGCAGGTCGAGTGTTTCGGGCAGGGTCTGTAATTCGGCGAGCACATGGCGACGAAACGCCTTGTAGCCGCCTTCCAGTTGCGCGGCACGCCAGCCGACCGCGCGCAGCACGGTGACGAAGGCGCCACTTCGATTGCCGCCGCGCCAGCAGTACACCAGCGGGCGCCACGTGCGCGGCCGCTCGGCGCAATGGCTTTCGAGATGGCGGGCGATGTTGCGCGACACCAGCGCGGCGCCGACGCGCCGGGCGGCGAACGGCGATTCCTGCTTGTATAGCGTGCCGACGCGCGCACGTTCGGCGTCGTCCAACACCGGCAGATTGACCGCGCCCGGCACGTGGTCGAGCACGAATTCGCCGGGGGAGCGCGCGTCGAGGATGGCATCGAACGAAAACAGCGCATCCAGGCCGACCACGTCGTCGCGGCGGCGTTGCGCCGGCTCGCTCATCGGCTACGGTCGCGCAGCAGGCGCGCCTTCTCGCGCTGCCACTCGCGTTCCTTCTCGCTCGCACGTTTGTCGTGCTGCTTCTTGCCCTTGGCCAGGCCGATGTCCAGCTTCACCCGTCCCTTGGTGTAGTGCAGGTTGAGCGGCACCAGCGTGAAACCGGCTTGCTGTACCTTGCCGATCAGCTTGCGGATCTCCGCGCCGTGCAGCAGCAGCTTGCGCGTGCGCGTGGGGTCAGGCTTGATGTGCGTGGATGCGGTCGGCAGCGGGCTGATGTGGCAGCCCACCAGCCAGACTTCTTCCTGTTTGACCACCACGTAGGCTTCCTTGAGCTGCACACGCCCGGCGCGAATCGCCTTGACCTCCCAGCCTTCCAGCACGATGCCGGCTTCGTAGCGTTCCTCGATGAAGTAATCGTGGAAGGCCTTCTTGTTGTCGATGATGCTCATGACTCAGGGTGGCGGGAAATTCATGCTATTTTAACAGGCCGTTCATATCCGCCCGACCGTCCCTCATGGCCGAAGTCGTCAAGACCGTACTGGTACCTTATTCGGCCGAGGAGATGTTCGCATTGGTGGACGGTGTGGAAGCCTATCCCGAGTTCCTGCCCTGGTGCGGCGCCACCGAACTGCATCTACGTGATGCCGAGACCACCGAAGCCACCATCCACATCCACTACCTGCAGGTGCGGCAGCATTTCACCACGCGCAACAGCAAGCGCCATCCGGAGGAAATGATCATACGCCTGCAACGCGGCCCGTTCCGCAAGCTGGAAGGCTATTGGCGCTTCAAGTCGCTGGCGGCGCAGGCTTGCCGGATCGAGTTCGTGATGCACTACGAGTTCTCCAGCACGCTGCTGGAAAAGGTGCTGGGGCCGGTGTTCGGCATCGTTACCAACAGCCTGGTCGATGCCTTCGTGCGCCGAGCCGAGCAGGTCTACGGTGAGCGATAGAGGGAACGACCATGAGCGGGCAGATCAACGTCGAGGTGGTCTACGCGCTGCGTGACCGGCAGAAGGTCGTGCACGTGCAGTTGCCGGAGGGCGCCAGCGTCGCCGATGCCATACGCACCTCCGGTTTGCTGGACGAGTTTCCCGAGATCGACCTGGACAAGAACAAAGTCGGTATCTGGAACAAGTTGGCCAAGACCGATGCGCCGCTGCGCGACCATGACCGCGTGGAAATCTACCGGCCGCTGATTGCCGACCCGAAAGAGGTGCGTCGGCAGCGTGCCGCGGAAGGCAAGGCGATGAAGAAGGGCGGCGGCGACCTGGCGGCCGACGCCCCGACCTGATACCGGGCTGGTGGCAGGGCTCATCGGGCCACGTTGCCGGGGACGCCGACCGCCCACCGATCCGTGCTCGGATAGTCCAGTTGCTCGATGCCCAGCCGCGCC
>CAYTRH010000076.1:0-324 GCA_964440155.1 uncultured Thiobacillus sp.
TGGTTCCCGATGCTGCTGCTGATCGGCGTGTGGATCTTCTTCATGCGCCAGATGCAGGGCGGCGGCAAGGGCGGTGCCTTCTCATTCGGCAAGAGCAAGGCGCGGCTACTCGACCAGGACAGCAACCTGGTCACCTTCGCCGATGTCGCCGGTTGCGACGAAGCCAAGGAGGAAGTGGCCGAACTGGTCGAGTTCCTGCGCGATCCGTCCCGTTTCCAGAAGCTGGGCGGACGCATCCCGCGCGGCGTGCTGATGGTCGGCTCGCCCGGCACCGGCAAGACGCTGCTGGCCAAGTCCATCGCCGGCGAGGCCAAGGTGCCGTTC
>CAYTRH010000076.1:373-659 GCA_964440155.1 uncultured Thiobacillus sp.
GCGGCGCGCGTGCGCGACATGTTCGAGCAGGCCAAGAAGAGCGCGCCGTGCATCATCTTCATCGACGAAATCGATGCCGTCGGCCGCCAGCGCGGCGCCGGTCTGGGCGGCGGCAACGACGAGCGGGAGCAGACCCTGAACCAATTGCTGGTGGAGATGGATGGTTTCGAGGCGACTCAGGGGGTCATCGTCATCGCCGCAACCAACCGCCCCGACGTGCTCGATCCGGCCCTGCTGCGCCCGGGCCGTTTCGACCGCCAGGTGGTGGTGGGCCTGCCCGATATCC
>CAYTRH010000076.1:679-13706 GCA_964440155.1 uncultured Thiobacillus sp.
TATGCTGGTGCACATGCGCAAGGTGCCGGTGGCGCCGGACGTCAAGGCCGACATCATCGCGCGCGGCACGCCCGGTTTCTCCGGTGCCGATCTCGCCAACCTGGTGAACGAAGCGGCCCTGTTTGCCGCGCGCGCCAACAAGCGCGTGGTCGACATGCAGGATTTCGAGCGTGCCAAGGACAAGATCATCATGGGCGCCGAGCGTCGCTCCATCGTGATGCCCGAGGAGGAGCGCAGGAATACCGCCTACCATGAATCCGGTCATGCGGTGGTCGCCAAATTGCTGCCCAAGACCGATCCGGTGCACAAGGTCACCATCATCCCGCGCGGCCGCGCGCTGGGTGTGACCATGCAGTTGCCTACCGAGGACCGCTACAGCATGGACAAGGAACGCATCCTGTCGACCATCGCGGTGTTGTTCGGCGGCCGCATCGCCGAGGAGGTGTTCATGCACCAGATGACCACCGGCGCATCCAACGACTTCCAGCGCGCCACCGACTTGGCGCGGCGCATGGTGACGCAATGGGGCATGTCGGAAGTGCTGGGCACCATGGTGTATGGCGAGGAGGAAGGCGAGATCTTTTTAGGTCGCTCGATCACGACGCACAAGAACGTTTCGGAGGCGACGATGCAGAAGGTCGATGCCGAGGTGCGCCGCATCATCGACGAGCAGTATGCGCGTGCGCGTAAGTTGATCGAGGACAACCGCGACAAGATCGAGGCGATGGCCGCAGCACTGCTCAAATGGGAAACCATCGACGCCGAGCAGATCGACGACATCATGGCCGGGCGTGAACCGCGTGAACCCAAGCCGGTGACGCCGCCGACCACCAGTCGCAGCGACGACGCTCCGCCGGCACCGCAGGCGACCACCACGCCGGCGCAGGAAACCTGACGGCGGGCGGCGCGCGCCGCCTGTCATACGCCGGTAAGAATCGGCTGGCATCGTCGCGCGATGCACTATCCGCAATCGCCCGCCGCGCCGCGGGTGCTGATGCTGTCGGACGTCTATTTCCCGCGCATCAACGGCGTTTCCACTTCCATCGAGACTTTTCGGCGTGACCTCGGCGCGCGCGGCGTCGCCGTCCGTTTGGTGGCGCCGGCCTACGCCACGCAGGACGCGCTGACCGACGACGCCGACGTGGTGCGCATCCGCTCGCGCCGCGTGCCGTTCGACCCGGAAGACCGCCTGATGCACTTGCGCGTGCTGCGGCGGGTGGTCGATCGCCTGCTCGAACGGAACGAGCATGATCTGATCCACGTGCAGACCCCGTTCGCTGCACACTACGTCGGCACCCGTGCGGCGCGACGCCACCGACTGCCGGTACTGGCCACCTACCACACCCACTTCGAGGAGTACATCCACCATTACCTGCCGCTGCTGCCGCGCCGGGTGTTGCGTGCCGTCGCCCGCCACATCGCACGCAGCCAGTGCAACGGCCTGGATGCCGTGGTGGTGCCCTCCGGGGCCATGGCCGACACCTTGCGTGGGTACGGCGTGACCGCGCCGTTGCACGTTCTGCCCACCGGCATTCCGGTGGCGCGTTTCACCGGCGGCGATCGCGCGCGTTTTCGCGCACGCCACGGCATCGATGCGCAACGTCCGGTGGCCTTGTTCGTCGGCCGTGTGGCCCATGAGAAAAACATCGACTTTCTGTTGCGCGCGTTGCCGCATGCGCTGCGCCGGCAACCCGACCTGCTGCTGGTCATCGCCGGCGAAGGGCCGGCGCTGCGCGCGCTGCGGCATCATGCCGAGGCGGATGGCCTGGCCCAGCACGTCCTGTTCGTCGGTTATCTCGATCGCGAGCGCGAACTGCCGGATTGTTATGCGGCCGCCGATGTCTTCGTGTTCGCCTCGCGTACCGAGACTCAGGGGCTGGTGTTGCTGGAAGCGATGGCGGCCGGCGTGCCAGTCGTGGCCCTGGCGGTGCTGGGGACGCGTGACATCGTGCTGCCAGCGCGCGGCGCGATCGCGGCGCCGGATGACGAGGCCGCTTTCGGCGTGGAAGTGGCCATGCTGATCGCCGATCCGGCACGACGCGCACGGCTGTCGGCACAGGCGCGCGAGTTCGCCGAGTGCTGGTCATCGCCGGAACGCGCACGCCAGCTCGAAACCCTGTATCGCTCATTGTCGTCGCAGCACCGCGCCGGGTGATCGACGTTTCGTCGCGGCTTTGTCATCAAACTGACGCATGCGCCTGCGAGCATGGCGCGCATGCAATCGCACGAACATTTCCTGGTGCAGCGCTACCCGCCGGCGCGCCCACAACTGCGTGTCGCCCTGGTCACTGAAACCTACCCGCCGGAAGTGAATGGCGTGGCGATGACCTTGGGCCGTCTGGTGGACGGCCTGCGTCGACGCGGTCACACCCTGCAACTGATCCGTCCACGCCAGAATCACGCCGATCAGGCCGTCGAGGTCGGCGACTATCGTGAAGTGCTGGCCACCGGTGTCGGCATTCCCAACTATCGCGGTCTGCGTTTCGGTCTGCCGGCGCGGACGGCGTTGCGCCGTCTGTGGACGCGCGAACGTCCGGACATCGTGCATGTCGCCACCGAAGGTCCCCTGGGCTGGTCGGCCGTCAATGCCGCGCGCAGCCTGAAGCTGCCGATCAGCTCGGGCTTCCATACCAATTTCGATGCCTATTGCCGCCACTATGGTCTGGCCTGGTTGCGCGGCCCGGTGGCCGGCTATCTGCGCCGCCTGCACAATCGCACCGACGTGACGCTGGTACCGGCGCGCGACATCGCCGACAAGCTGACACGCGAGGGCTACCGCAACCTGACGGTGATGGCGCGCGGTGTGGATACCAGTTTGTTCAACCCGGCGCGTCGTTCCCCGCAGTTGCGCGCGAGCTGGGGGGCACGGGACGACGACCTGGTGGTGACCTGCGTCGGTCGTCTGGCGCCGGAGAAGAATCTGGACCTGTTGCTGACCACCTGGCGGACCTTGCGCGAGCAGTTGCCCGGCGCCCGTCTGGTGCTGGTGGGCGACGGTCCGCAGCGCGCGGAACTGGCCGCCAGCGAGCCGGACATCGTGTTCGCCGGCACCCGTCTGGGTGAGGACTTGGCCGCGCACTATGCCTCCGCCGACCTGTTCCTGTTCCCCAGCCTGACCGAGACCTATGGCAACGTCATCGCCGAGGCGTTGGCCAGCGGTCTGGCGGTGGTGGCATTCGCGCGTGCCGGCGCGGCCGATCTGATCGAGGACGGTGTCAGCGGCCGCCTGGTGGCGCAGGAGGACGGCGCGGCCTTCGTCGCCGCTGCGCTGGAAGTCGCGCTCGACCCCGCCCGCCTGACCGCACTGCGCGCGCGCGCGCCGGCAGCGGTGGCCGGTTTCGACTGGGAACGAATCAACGATCTGTTCGCCGATACGCTGTTGCGCCTGGTGCAACGCCATGAACGCAAATGGCACGTGGTCGACGTGCCGTTCCTGGCGCCGGATTGAGCTATCTCTATTCGCGCCAGGCGCGGTAGCGGTTGCGCCCGGCCTGCTTGGCGCGGTACATGGCCTCGTCGGCCCGGCGGATCAGTTCTTCATGGCTGCTGGCGTCGTCCGGATAGTAGGCGATGCCGATGGAGGCGGAGATCCTGGCGCTGCCAGCTGCGGTGGCATACGGGTTGGCCAGGGTTTCCACCAGCTTCGCCGCCACTTTTTCCGCTGCCTCGGCTTCCTCGACGAACGGCAGCACGATGAGAAACTCGTCGCCGCCCAGGCGCGCCACCGTGTCGGTGTCGCGCAGGCACTCCAGCATGCGGCGCGCGACTTCGCGCAGGATGTGGTCGCCGGCGGCATGGCCGAGGCGGTCGTTGGCCTGTTTGAACTGGTCGAGGTCGACGAACAGCACGGCCAGGCGTCCGCGACGGCGTTGTGCCTGAGCCAGCGCGCCATCGAGCCGGTCACGCAGCAGCTCACGGTTGGGCAGGCCGGTGAGCGCGTCGTAATTGGCCTGACGCCAGATGCGGTCCTGCTGGTGCTTGCGTTCGGTGATGTCGGCGAAGGTCACCACCGCCCCGGCCAATTCGCCTTCCTCCAGGATGGGATGGGCGCGGTATTCCACGGCCAGCAAGCTGCCGTCGGCACGCGCGAACCACGCTTCGTCCTCGTGGATCGGGCCGCCTTCGCGCAGTGTGCGGGAACTGAGCAGCGGGGCTCTGCCGTCTTCGCGCCGCGGCCGGATCAGTTCGATGATGTCGCGTCCGAGCAGGCGATCGCTGCTGCGGTAACCCAACAGGTCGGCCGCGACCGGATTGCAGAACGAACAGCGTCCATGACGATCGATGCCGAAGATACCCTCGCCCGAGGCATCGATCAGCATGCGCAGGCTGGCCTCGGCCTCCTGACGTTCGCGTACCTCGGCACGCAGCTCGGCGGTGCGTTGCGCCACCAGCGCGTCCTGCTCGGCCTTGGCCGCCTGCAACGACAGCCATTGCGTGCGGATGCGCTGCAACGCGAGCCATCCCAGTGCGCTGAGCAGCAGCCAGACGGCGACATGGGCGAGACCGATGGCATGGGCACGCTGCTGCTGAACCGCGAGAAAGGAGTCGATCGGATAGACCACGGTGATGCCGCCGCGGATGTCGCCGACGCGGTAACCCTGGCGCGCATGACAGCGCAGACAGGATTCGCCGGTGACCAGGGGCGCGGCATAACGTGCATAGTGGCCGTTTTCGTCACCCCCGGGCATCGCCAGGTATTCCTTCATGCCGTTGTCGAAGCTGCGCAAGGCGTCCACTTCCCAATCGCGCGCGGCATTGTCCGGATTGAGCGGATTGAGACTGGTGATATGGATGCGGATGCCGGTCTGCTGGTGGATGACCTCGCCCAGTTGCCGGGTCATGTAGGCCGGATTGAGCAGGGTCAGGCGCCGGCCGGCCGGTGTGGTCAGGTCGCGTTCCGGCACGTCCAGATAAGGATTGGCCGGCGTGCCGGCATCCATCAGGCCGTACACG
The DNA here is from genome assembly GCA_964440155.1 of uncultured Thiobacillus sp. Lineage (GTDB taxonomy): Bacteria > Pseudomonadota > Gammaproteobacteria > Burkholderiales > Thiobacillaceae > PFJX01. The sequence goes on from CAYTRH010000076.1 coordinate 5,633, forward strand.
CCGCCGTGGCGCGCATTCCATTCGCGCGTCGCCTGAATCATGCCGAACACGAAGCGGCCTTCGTGCAGCACCAGTTCGCGCGTGCCCTGACGCAACTGGGTGATGCTCCAGCCATAGGACAGTAGCGCCAGAAGGCCCCAGATCAGCGGCGGCAACAGCCAATAGCGGCGGTGGGGCGAGAATAGGGCCATGACATGGCGTCCGGGCGGCGTTTCGCACGAAATAATACGCCGATCACGCCAGCCGTGGCAGTCCTTAGGGTGAAGCCCGGGATCGATGCGTATGGCTCCCCGCGCCGTGACGCCGTGTTGGTGGGCAACGCCGACCGGCCGGGCGGACGGATCAACCGCCGGTCATGTTCATGAAGCGCACCAGTTTGTGCGGCGCCTCGGTGAACTCGTGCCTTTCCGGCTTCAGGTCGATGGCCTGGCGGATGGCGGTGCGCAGATCGTCATCGCTGGCCCCGGCCCGCATCAGCGCGCGGAAGTCCATGCGTTCTTCCTGCCCCAGGCACAGATGCAGCATACCGTCCACGGTCAGACGCACGCGGTTGCAGGTATCACAGAAATGCTGCGAGATCGGTGTGATGAAGCCGACCGTGAAACGTCCGTCGGCGCTGCCCAGGTAACGCGCTGGCCCGCCACCGGGCAACAGCGTATCGACCAGGCCATAGCGTTGGCGCAGGCGCGCTTTGACCGGCTGCAGGTCGACATAGCCCATGCGCCGCGCCGTGTCGCCCATGGGCATGACCTCGATCAGGCGCAGCACGAAACCCTGGGCCATGCAGTAGTCGACCATGGCGTCGATCTCGTCGGCGTTCTCGCGCATCACCACCATGTTCAGCTTGATCGGGGCGAATCCGACCGCGCGCGCCGCGTCCAGGCCCGCCAGCACCTGCCCGAGCACGTCACGGCCGTTGATGTGGGCGACGCGCTCGGCGCGCAGGGAATCCAGACTGACGTTGAGCCGGGTGACACCGGCGCGGCGCAGATCGGCGGCCATGTGCGCGAGTTGCGTGGCGTTGGTGGAGAGCGACAGATCCTCGATGCCGGGCAGTGCGGCGACACGTGCGCACAGTTGGACCACATCGCGCCGCAGCAAGGGTTCGCCGCCGGTGAAACGCACGCGCTTCAAGCCCAGGTCGGCGAACACGGCCAACAGCCGCTCGATCTCGTCGAAGCTCAACCAATGCGCCGGTTCCTCGAAACCCTTGAAACCCTCGGGGATGCAGTAGGCGCAGCGCAGGTCGCAACGATCGGTCACCGACAGGCGCAGATATTCGATTTGGCGACCGAAGCGATCGATGAGGGCGTTCATGACATGGGACGGTGAGGTTCGGCTACGGAAATATAGCCCCGCGTCCCCGTGCCCGAAATACGCAAGCTTGACCGGCGTCAAGTCTCGCGCTTGTCGTGCCCGAGACGCGGCGGGTAGCCTAACGACAAAGCCGGTGGCAGGGCGCGCGGGGCACGGTTATGCTCCCTTGGCCAGCCACCATCCACCTGCCCCATGAAGATTCTCGGCATCGCCGGCTACAGTGGTGCCGGCAAGACCACGCTGATCGAGCGCCTGCTGCCGCGTCTGAACGCGGCCGGTGTGCGCGTGTCGGTGATCAAGCAGAGTCATCATGACTTCGAGGTGGATGTGCCGGGCAAGGATTCCTGGCGTCATCGTCGAGCGGGTGCGCAGGAGGTGCTGTTGACCTCGCCGTACCGCTGGATGCTGGTCGGTGAGCTGCGTGGCGCGGCAGAGCCGTCCTTGGCCGAGCACGTGGCGCGGCTGTCGCCGTGTGATCTGGTGTTGGTGGAAGGCTATCGCCACGGCACGCATGCCAAGATCGAGGTCTGGCGCCGGGCCAATGGGCGTCCCTGGTTGTATGGTCAGGATGCGGCGGTGATCGCCGTGGCCAGCGACCAGGCGCCGGCCTCGGCGCTGCGTCATCTGGATCTGAACGACATCGAGGCCATTGCGGCCTTCATCCTGGAGTGGACTGCACGATGAGTGGAGCATTGACTGTCGAGGATGCCCTGGCGCATCTGCTGGCCGCTGCGCGGCCGGTGACCGAACGCGAGACCGTGGCCGCCGACGACGCCTTGGGCCGCGTGCTGGCGGAACCGCTGGTATCCGGCGTGGCCGTGCCGCCGTTGGACAATTCCGCCATGGACGGCTACGCCGTGCGTCTGGCGGAGGTGGGCAACGACACCTGGCTGCCGGTGAGTCAGCGCATCCCGGCCGGCCATCCCGGCCAGCCGCTGCGCCCCGGCAGCGCGGCGCGCATCTTCACTGGAGCCGCCATACCCGAGGGCGCGGATACTGTGGTCATGCAGGAAGACAGTGAACAGATCGACGATCGGGTGCGCATCCTGCGTCCGCCGCCGCTGGGCGCCAACATCCGCCGTGCCGGTGAGGACATCCAAGTCGGCCAGTGTGTGCTGGAGGTCGGCGCTCGTCTCGGTCCGGCCCGGCTCGGTGTCGCCGCCGCCACCGGCGCGGCCGCGCTGACCGTCTACCGCCGGCTGCGCGTCGCCGTGTTGTTCACCGGCGACGAGCTGGTGCCGCCGGGTCGGCCCTTGCCGCCGGGGCGCATTTACAACTCCAACCGGGCGACGCTGCTGGCGCTGTTGCGCGGCCTCGATGTGGAGATCCACGACCTCGGTCAGGTTGCCGACACACTCCAGGCCACCGTCGATGCGCTGCGCGGCGCCGTCGGTCGGGCCGACGTGGTGATCACCAGCGGCGGTGTGTCGGTGGGCGAGGAGGATCACGTCAAGGCGGCGGTGCAGGCGCTGGGCGGTGCCATCGATCTGTGGCGGGTGGCCATGAAACCGGGCAAGCCGCTGGCGCACGGCCGCATCGGCGAGGCCGATTTCATCGGCCTGCCCGGCAATCCGGTGTCGGCATTCGTCGTATTCTGTCTGTTCGCCCGGCCTTTCCTGCTCGCACGCATGGGTGCGGCGGTGCGCGCGCCGGCGGCGTTCGTGGTGCCCGCCGACTTCACGCGGGTCAAGCCGGGCGAGCGGCGCGAGTTTCTGCGCGCGCGTCTGGTGGATGGTCGCGCACGGTTGTTCGCCAATCAGAGTTCCGGTGTGCTCACCTCGCTGGCGTGGGCCGACGGTCTGGTCGACGTCGCCGCCGGGGCGCGAGTTGAGGCGGGTGAACCGGTGCGTTTCCTGCCACTGTCGGAGTTGCTGGCATGAACCTGGACGTGCTCTATTTCGCCCGCCTGCGTGAATGTTTCGCGTGCGCGCGGGAAAGCGTGCAATTGCCCAAAGACCCGGCCAGCGTGGCCGACCTGCTCGACCTGCTGCGTGATCGCGGCGGCGTGTGGGCGGAGGAACTGGCGGCCGGCCGGGCCTTCCGTGTGGCCGTCAACCAGGACGTGGCGACGCTCGATGTGCCGTTGCGCGCCGGTGATGAAGTGGCGATCTTCCCGCCGGTGACGGGCGGCTGAATGCGCGGCGCGCCACGCGCGCGGCGCTTGGCGACACAATACGCCATCCTCCGCCGTGCGCGCGCCCATGTCAGACGACGAAACCCTGTCCCTGCGCAGCCAGTTGATGAACTGGCTGTTCACGCCGCTGTTTCTGCTGTTGCTGTTCTCCACCGTCACCGGCTACATGGCCGCGGTGAATCTGTCCAACAGGCCCTATGATCTGGTGTTGCTGGAGCGTGCGCGCCTGCTCGCCGGCCAGTACGCACGTGACGACGGTGCGTCACCGCCGCCGGTGGTGCCGGGCGGCGACGAGTTCCGTTATTCCATTCATGACACCGCCGGGCAGCGGTTACACGTGCACGGCGTACTGCCGACACCGCGTCCATCCGACTATCACCGCGTCGAGCCGCTGCTGCGCGATACCCGGTTCCAGGGGCGCAAACTGCGTCTGGTGACCTTGCGCGTGCCCCATGGCGATGGTGCCTGGCTGCTGGTGCAGGCGGCGGAGCCGATCGAGGCGCGGCTGACCCTGGGGCGCAGCATCCTGGGCAACATCGTCATCCCGCAGTTCATGTTCATCGTCATCGCCGGCATTGCTGTGTGGATCGGTCTCAAGCGCGGTTTCGAACCGCTGGAGCGTCTGCGCCGTGAGGTCGCCGCGCGGCCGCGCAACGATCTGCGTCCGCTGGACGAGACACGCGCGCCGGATGAGGTGCGGCCGTTGATCCAGGAGGTCAATGCGCTGATCGAGCGGGTCAAGGCGATGATGGAGGCGCAGCGTCGGTTCGTCGCCGATGCCGCGCATCAGTTGCGCACGCCGTTCGCCGGCCTGCGTGCCCAGGCCGAGCTGGCGCGGCGCGAGCCGGTACCGGAGCCGGTGCGCGCGGCGCTGGACGGCATCTGTGACGGCGCGCAGCGGTGCAGCCGACTGGTCAACCAGTTGCTGACCTTGGCGCGCAACGAGCCGCAGGCGCGCCCGGATGCACCGGCGGAGCGTGTCGATCTGGAGCATCTGGCGCGCGAGGCCGCGGCCCATTGGGCACCCGAGGCGCTGCGCCGTGGCCTGGATCTGGCTTTCGAGGGGGCCGGGCGGGCTCTGCCGATACCGGGCGATGCCGCGGCGTTGCGCGATCTGTTGGACAACCTGCTGGACAACGCGGTGAGCTACACGCCGCGCGGCGGCCATGTCACCGTGCGTGTCGGCGGCGACGGTTCGGCCTGGTTGCAGGTGGAGGATGACGGACCCGGCATCGCGCCGGAGTACCGCGAGCGCGTGTTCGAGCGCTTTCGTCGGGTGCCCGGCACGTCGCTGCCCGGCAGCGGTCTGGGGCTGGCCATCGTGCGCGAGGTCGCCACCCGGCACGGTGCCAGCGTCGAACTGGACGGCGGGCGGCAGGGTGGCGCGCGCTTCACGATACGCTTCGCCATGTCCGCCGCCCCGGCGTGAGCGCGACCGGGCGGCTCCGCCTCGCAGCGCAGCGATGGTGGTCAGGCCGTAAGCGTCGGGCCGTGCGTCATGCCTTGCCGCTGGGCGAGCGTGTCGGCCAGTCGTGCGAAGCGGCGTGCCTCCGCGAGCTGGCCGCCGGCCAGCAACGCAGTCGCCTTGCGTGCCAGCAGCCGCGCCTTCAAGTGATGCTGGCCATAGCGTTCGCACAGCCGAAGGGCTTCGTCCAGCCAGACCAGTGCATCGGCCGGACGGATCCGCCATCGCGCTTCGGCCAGCGCCGCCTCGGCCAGCGCGGCGGCGACCGGCAACTGACGGTCGAGCAAGGCCAGCGCCGCACGAGCGGACGCAAACGTGTCGTGCCGGCCGGTCGACGCTGCGGCCCAGTGGCGGCCGATGGCGATACAGACTTCCGCCAGCGCGACGCGTTCGCTCGGCGTCCGTTCGCTCGGTCCCCGACCGGTGTCGACGGGCAAGTCCCGCGGAGCGTCGCGCAGGAACGCCAGGGCGATGCGCGCGATGCGGGCTTCCGGTGTGGTGGCGCGCAGCGGCGGCGATGTCACCAGCGCGTCGGCCTCGGCGTGGGCGCCGAGCGCATGCAGGCAGGCCGCGCGTGTGGCGGTCAGCAGCAGGGGGCAGGTCGTTCCGTATTCGTCTTCGTCCTCGCCCGCCGGCGCCATGGCCTCCAGCGCTTCGGCGTAGCGGCCGAGCTGGAACAGCGTCAGTCCGAGGGCGGTGTGCGCGCTTGCGGACGCCGCCCGCCCCAGTCCGCGCGCCGCCTCCGGCAGGCGCCAGGCCCACGGGTAGGCGCGCGCGGCGCCGTGCCGCACCTGTGCTTCGTGCCAGGCGGCGAAGCGCCGTGCCCAGTCCGCCTCGGCCGCCGTCGCCCGGTTCACTTGCGCCAGAAGGCCGGCGTCAGCACCACCAGCAGGGTGAACAGTTCCAGCCGGCCGAGCAGCATTGCGAAGGTACATACCGCGGTCTGGAAATCGGTCAGGCTGCCGTAGGTCGTGGCCGGGCCGACCTGGCCGAGACCGGGGCCGGTGTTGTTGATGCAGGCGACGATGGCGGAGAACGCCGTGAGCACGTCCAGGCCGGAAAACGACAGAATGAAGCTGAGCGTGACGATGGACGCCACGTAGATGAAGAAAAAGGCGAGCACCGCATAGACGATCTTGTTCGGCACCAACTGCTCGCCCAGGCGCAGCGGAATCTGCGCGTTGGGATGGATCAGCTTGCGCAGTTCGCGATACACCTGCTTGTACAGCAGCATCGCCCGCATCATCTTGATGCCGCCGCCGGTGGAGCCGGCACTGGTGGAGAAGCTGCACAGGAACATCAGCCACAGCCCGGCGAAGAACGGCCAGTGGCCGTAGTCGGTGGTGGAAAAACCGAGCGTGGTCGCCACCGATATGGTGTTGAACGCGGCGTAGCGCAGCGCGGTGGGGAAATCCAGGTAGTAGTCGCGCGCCCACAGCAACAGCGCGAGCAGCAGGCAACTGATCAGCACGAAGGCGAGGAACCAGCGGATCTCCGGATCATGCGCGTAGGCGCGCAGGCTGAGGCCGCGCAGCGCGGCGAAATGGGTGGCGAAGTTGATGCCGGCGATCAGCGCGAAGGTGGCGGCGGCGATCTCGATCGCCACCGAGTCGAAATAACCCAGACTGGCATCGTGCGAGGAGAAACCGCCCAGCCCCATGACCGAGAAGCCGTGCACCACCGCGTCGAACAGCGACATGCCGAGCACATGGAACACCGCGATGCAGGCCAGCGTCAGCAGGATGTACACCACCCACAGGCCTTTGGCGGTCTCCGCCATGCGCGGGGTCAGTTTCTGGTCCTTCATCGGCGTCGGCGTTTCCGCCTTGAACATCTGGCGTCCGCCCACGCCCAACAGTGGCAGCACCGCCACCACCAGCACGATGACGCCCAGACCGCCCAGCCAGTGCAGTTGCGCGCGCCACAGGTTGATCGAATTGGGCAATGCGTCCAGGCCCGCCAGCACGGTCGCGCCGGTGGCGGTGAGGCCGGACATGGCTTCGAAATAGGCATCGACCGGTTTCATCTCCGGCATGTAGAACAGCAGCGGCAGGGCGGCGAACAACGGCAGCAGCGTCCAGGTCAGCACCACCAGCAGGATGCCGTCGCGCGTCTTCAGCTCGCGACGCCAGTGACGCCCGATCAGCCACAGCAACCCGCCACTGCCGACGGTGATCAGAAAGGCTTCGTCGTAGGCGTGCTGCGCACCGTCGCGGGTGATTTCCGCCAGCGTCAGCGGCACCAGCATCGACACGCCGAAGCCGGCGACGATGATGCCCAGCACGTGCAGCAGCGGAAACAGATGGCGCACCAGCATACGACGCGCCTCAGAAGAAGCTCATGCCGACCGAGAACAGCTTCTCCACCTTGGGTATCAGGCGCTTGTTCGGCACGAACAGGATCAGGTGATCGTCGGACTCGATGACGCTGTCGTGATGCGCGATCAACACCTGTTGGCCGCGCAGGATGGCGCCGATGGTGACCCCCTCGGGCAGGTCGACCTGCTCGATGCGCCGCCCGGTCAACTTGGATGCACGGGCATCGCCATGGACCACCGCTTCCAGCGCTTCCGCCGCGCCGCGCCTGAGCGAATGCACCACCGCCATGTGGCCGCGCCGTATATGCGTCAGCAGCGGGCCGATGGTGGCTTGCGCCGGCGACAGCGCGATGTCGATCTCGCCGCCTTGCAGCAGATCGACATAGCTGGCGCGGTTGATCAGCGCGATCACCTTCTTCGCGCCCAGGCGCTTGGCCAGCAGGGAGGCCATGATGTTGTCCTCGTCGTCGTTGGTCAGGGCGCAGAACACGTCCATGTCCTCGACGTTTTCCTGCAGCAGCAGATCCTCGTCGGTGGCGTCGCCGGTCAGCACCAGCGTGTGCTTGAGCATTTCGGCCAGGCGCGCCGTGCTCTTCTTGTTGTGGTCGATGAGCTTGACCTCGTAATCGTCCTCCAGATTCTTCGCCAGGCGCTGACCGATGTTGCCGCCGCCGACGATCATCACCCGCCGCACGCTCTTGTCACCACGGCGCATCTCCTTCATCACCGCACGGATGTTCTCGGTGGCGGCGATGAAGAAGATCTCGTCGTTGTCCTGGATCACCGTGCGCCCTTCCGGGACGATGGTGCGGTCGCGCCGGAAGATGGCGGCCACGCGCGC
>CAYTRH010000077.1:0-13288 GCA_964440155.1 uncultured Thiobacillus sp.
GGTGACCACCGGTCGGCATACGTTGCGTTTCGAACCCGAGCTGGACGCCTGGGTGCAGGTGGTGGACAACCGCGGCAACAGCTTTTCCAAGCTGATCCGTGCCGGCACCAGCGAAACGTTCAGCGGTGAACCGCCGTTCCGTCTGGTGGTCGGTGAAGCGGCGCGGGTCAAGCTGACGTATAACGGTCACAGCATCGATCTGCGCCCGTTCATCGGCCAGAAGGTCGCGCGTCTGACCCTGGAATGAATAACCCGGCGACCATGGAGGTGGCATGACCACGAACTCGCTCATCGCACGCCGTCCGACCCGGCGCGTCATGGTCGGCCATGTGCCGGTGGGCGGCGGCGCGCCGGTGGTGGTGCAGTCCATGACCAACACCGACACGGCGGACATCGCCGGCACCGTCGCGCAGGTGCGCGAACTGTGGCAGGCCGGCTCCGAGGTCGTGCGCATCACCGTCAACACCGAGGATGCGGCACGCGCCGTGCCAGCGATCCGCGAGCGACTGGATGCGTCCGGCTGCAACGTGCCGCTGGTGGGGGATTTCCACTTCAACGGTCACCGTCTGGTCAAGGCGGTGCCGGAATGCGCCGTGGCGCTGGCCAAGCTGCGCATCAATCCGGGCAACGTCGGCCGCGGTGCCAAACGCGACGAGCAGTTCGCGACGCTGATCGAGACCGCAGCGCGTCTGGGCAAGGCGGTGCGCATCGGCGTCAACTGGGGCAGCCTGGATCAGGAACTGCTGGCGCGCATGATGGACGAGAACGCGCGGCTCCCGCGCCCGCACGCGCCGGACGAGGTCATGCGCCAGGCGTTGATCGCATCGGCGCTCGATTCCGCCGCGCGCGCCGAGGCACTGGGCTTGCCGGGGGACCGCATCATCCTGTCGTGCAAGCTGTCCGGGGTGCAGGATCTGATCAAGGTCTACCGTGACCTGGCGTCGCGCTGCGATTACGCGCTGCACCTGGGGCTGACCGAGGCCGGCATGGGTAGCAAGGGCATCGTCGCCTCCACCGCCGCGCTGGCCGTACTGTTGCAGGAGGGTATCGGCGACACCATCCGTGTGTCGCTGACGCCGCAGCCGGGTGAATCGCGCACCACCGAAGTGCAGGTGGCGCAGGAAATCCTGCAGACCATGGGCATCCGTTCGTTCACGCCGCTGGTGACCGCCTGCCCCGGCTGCGGCCGTACCACCAGCACCGTGTTCCAGGAGCTGGCGCAGAAGATCCAGACCTGGCTGCGCGCGCAGATGCCGGCCTGGCGTGAGCGTTACCCCGGCGTCGAGACCATGAACGTCGCGGTGATGGGCTGCGTGGTCAACGGTCCGGGCGAGAGCAAGCACGCCAACGTCGGTATCAGCCTGCCCGGCACCAACGAGACACCGGTGGCGCCGGTCTACGTCGACGGCGAGAAGACCGTGACCCTGAAGGGTGATCGCATTGCCGAGGAGTTCCAGGCCATCGTCGAGGACTACGTGCGCCGCACCTACGGCAGCGGTGGCGTGGCATGAAACACCTGACCGATTCTCGGTTTTCCGTGGCGCAACGATGAGTAACGCCTTGCGTGCCGTGCGTGGCATGAACGACATCCTGCCGGCGGATACGCCGCGCTGGCGCCAGTTCGAGGCGACCCTGCGCGCCTGGCTGGCCGCTTACGGCTATCGCGAGCTGCGCACGCCGATACTGGAGCACACCGGCCTGTTCAAGCGCGCCATCGGCGAAGTGACCGACATCGTCGAGAAGGAGATGTACACCTTCACCGACGAGCTCAATGGCGAGTCGCTGACGTTGCGTCCGGAAGGCACGGCCAGCGCCGTGCGCGCGGTGATCGAGCACAACCTGCTGTTCGACGGCGGCAAGCGGCTGTGGTACGCCGGCCCCATGTTCCGCCACGAGCGGCCGCAAAAGGGGCGCTACCGGCAGTTCCACCAGTTCGGCGTCGAGGCACTGGGCTTCGCCGGGCCCGACCTGGACATCGAGCACCTGCTGATGACCGCGCGTCTGTGGCGGCAACTGGGCGTGGCCGCGCACATCCGGCTGGAGATCAATTCGCTGGGCGACGGCGCGGCGCGCGCGCGTCATCGCACCAAGCTGATCGGCTATCTCGAGGCCAACCAGGCGTTGCTGGACGACGACGCGCGCAGGCGACTGCACAGCAATCCGCTGCGCATCCTGGACAGCAAGAACCCGGCCATGCGCGAGCTGGTGGAGGCGGCGCCGCGGCTGTTGGACGAACTCGACGATGCCGCGCTGGCGCACTTCGAGGCGGTACAGCAGGGGCTGCGCGATGCCGGTATCGCTTATACGGTCAACCCACGCCTGGTGCGTGGCCTGGATTACTACAACCTGACGGTATTCGAATGGGTCACCGACCGCCTCGGCGCCCAGGGCACGGTGTGCGCCGGCGGGCGCTATGACGGATTGATCGAACAGTTGGGCGGCAAGGCGGCGCCGGCCTGCGGCTACGCCATGGGTGTCGAACGCCTGCTGGCCCTGCTCGACGAGGCCGGCATCGCGCCGCCGGCGGAGGCGCCCGACGTCTATCTGGTCAACGTCGGCGAGGCCGCCGCACGCTTCGCGCTGCGTGCCGCCGAGGCGTTGCGCGATGCCGGTCTCGCCGTGGTGCTGCACGGCGGCGGCGGCAGTTTCAAATCACAGATGAAGAAGGCCGATGCCAGCGGCGCGCGCCATGCCGTGATCATCGGCGACGACGAGGCGGCCAACGGCGAGTTGAGCCTCAAACCGCTGCGCGGCGCGGGCGAGCAGTGTCGTCTGCCGCTGGCTGCCGCGGTGACCCGGATCCTGGAGGATCCGGCGGCGCACAACCCGTAACCGGGCGGAGGCCGGCGTCCGTTTCCGGCCGCCACCATCCGCGTACTGCATCAATCGAAGGACAGCTCATGGCATTGGATCTGGAAGAACAGGAAAAGATCGACGAGGCGAAAGCCTGGTGGAAACAGCACGGCAACAAGGTGATCTGGGGTGTGACCCTGTTCCTGCTGTTGGTGGCGGGCTGGCGCGGCTGGGAGACGTGGACGCGCAATCAGGCGGCCGAGGCGTCGATGCTGTTCGATCGCGCCGTGCAGGCGACCAATCTGAACGACCACAAGACCGCCAAGGAGGCGGCCGCGCAGATCATGGAAGCACACAAGCGCACGGCCTATGCCACGCCGGCGGCGTGGCTGGCCGGGCATCTGAACCTCGAAGCCGGCGACCTGAAGAGTGCCCGGGCGCAGTACGAATTCGCGCTGGAGCGCGCGCGCGACGAAGGTATGCGGCAGATGGCGCGCCTGCGGCTGGCCGCCCTGTTGTTCGAACAGGGCGATCTGGATGCCGCCCTGAAACTGCTGGAGACACCTTTCCAGCCGGCCTTCGCCGGACTGGCTGAGCAGTTGCGCGGCGATCTGCTGGTGGCCAAGGGCAATGACGACGGCGCGCGCGCAGCCTATCGCCAGGCGTTGCAAAAGCTGGGCGACGACAGCCCGCTCAAGCCGCTGGTGGAGATCCGACTCGACGCGTTGGGAGGCTGACGTGCTGAAACCGGCATTGCTGTTGGCGGTGGCCTTGCTGCTGGGCGGCTGCGGCACCGTGAGCGGGTGGTTCTCCGGCGGCAAGACGGTCACCAAGCCGGCGGAACTGGTCGAGTTCAAACCGACGGCGACGCTGACGCGCGCCTGGAGCGCCAGTGTGGGCGGTGCCGGCCCATACGTGTTTTCGCCGGGTAGCGACGGCTCCGCCGTGTATGTCGCCGATCGCGATGGCCGCGTGGCCAAGCTGGATCTGGCCAACGGGCGCGAGTTGTGGCGTGCGGATGCCGGCCGGACGTTGTCCGCCGGCGTAGGCGTCGGCGCCGGTCTGGCCCTGGTGGGCACGCCGCGCGGTGAGGTGCTGGCCTTCCGCACCACCGATGGCTCGCTCGCCTGGAGCACGCGGTTGTCGGGTGAAATTTTGGTGCCGCCGGTCGCCTTGGAGGGCATGGCCGCGGCACGCGCCAACGATGGCCGTATCTACCTGCTCGATGCCGCCACCGGCCAGGTGCGCTGGCAGTACAGCCGTGCGCTGCCGGCGTTGACGCTGCGCGAGCAGGGCCATCTGCTGCTGACGCCGGTGGCGTTGTACGCCGGCCATGCCGGCGGCCGCCTGACCGCATTGACGTTGAACAACGGCGCGCCGCTGTGGGAAGCCAACGTCGCGTTGCCGCGCGGCGCCACCGAACTGGAGCGCATCGCCGACGTGGCCGGGCCGCTGGCTCTGGATGGGCGCATGGTGTGTGCCGCGGCCTTCCAGGGGCGGGTTGCCTGCTTCGACCGGCTGACCGGCAACGGCATCTGGGCGCGTGAGTTGTCGGCGTTGCGCGGCCTGGACATGGATGCACGCCACGTCTACGCCGTCGACGAGCGCGGTGCGGTTTTGGCGTTCGAACGCGCGCGCGGCACCAACCCCTGGAAGCAGGACAAACTGCGCGACCGCGGCCTGTCCAGCCCGGTCGCGGTGGCCCAGGCGTTCGTCGCCGTGGGCGACTATCAGGGCCACGTGCACCTGCTCGATACCGACACCGGCGCTTTCGCGGCCCGTGCCGCCACCGACGGCAGCGCCATCCAGGGCGTCATGCTGTCGCTGCGCAGCGGTCTGGTGGTGCAGACCGCGAACGGCGGCGTGTTCGCGTTCAGGGTCGAGTGATGGCGGCGCGGCCCATGACATCTGGCGCCGAGTGCCGGCCCTGACCCGCATCGCTGCCGTCGATCTTCCCCAGCCGCTGCTCACCTTTTCCCCATGCTCCCCACCCTGGTCCTGGTCGGTCGCCCCAACGTCGGCAAGTCGACGCTGTTCAACCGGCTGACGCAGACGCGGGATGCGCTGGTGCATGACCAGCCGGGTTTGACCCGCGACCGCCACTACGGCCAGGGCCGTATCGGCGGCAGACCTTTTCTGGTGGTCGATACCGGCGGCTTCGAGCCCGTCGCCGATCGCGGCATCCTCGCGGAAATGGCGCGCCAGACGTTGCAGGCGGTGGATGAAGGCGATGTCGTCGTGTTCATGGTCGATGCGCGCACCGGGCTCACCCCGCAGGACAAGCTGATCGCCGACAAGCTGCGGCGCACCGGGCGCCCGGTGTTGCTGGCAGTCAACAAGGCCGAGGGCATGCGCCGGGACGTGGTCACGGCGGAGTTCCACGAACTGGGCCTGGGCGATCCCGTGGCCATTTCCGGTGCGCATGGCGAAGGCGTGCGCGAACTGGTGGAGTTGGCGCTGGCGCCCTTTCCGCCGGACGACTCGGCAGCGGAACCGCCTGCCGAACATCCGCGCATCGCCATCGTCGGCCGTCCCAACGTCGGCAAATCCACGCTGGTCAACACGCTGGTGGGCGAGACCCGGGTCATCGCCTTCGATGAACCGGGCACCACGCGCGATGCCATCGATGTCGAATTCCACCGCGGCGAGCGGCATTACACCCTGGTCGACACCGCCGGCGTGCGCCGCAAGGGGCGGGTCACCGAGGCGGTGGAGAAATTCTCGGTGATCAAGACCCTGCAGGCGATCGAACAAGCCAACGTGGTGGTGCTGGTGCTCGACGCGCGCCAGGAGATCGCCGATCAGGACGCGCACCTCGGCGGATTCGTCATGGAGGCTGGCCGCGCGCTGGTGCTGGCGGTGAACAAGTGGGACGGACTGGACGATTACCGGCGCCAGCGCATCAAGCGTGAACTGGAACGGCGTTTGGGCTTCCTGGATTTTGCCCGCGTCCATTTCATTTCCGCGCTGCGTGGCGATGGCATCGGCGGCGTGCTGAAGTCGGTGGATGAGGCCTATGCCGCAGCCATGGCCAAGCTGCCGACGCCACGGCTGACCCGCGTGCTGCTCGACGCGGTGACGCAGCATCAGCCGCCCAAGTCGGGGCCATTCCGGCCCAAGCTGAAATACGCGCACCAAGGCGGCAGCAATCCGCCGGTGATCGTGGTGCACGGCAATCACCTGGAAGGCGTCGGTGCGGACTACCGGCGTTACCTGGAAAACGTGTTCCGCACCACGTTCGACTTGCGCGGCACGCCGCTGCGTGTCGACTTCAAGTCCGGCCACAATCCGTTCGATGCACGCAAGCCCGCCAATCTCACGCCGCGCCAGCAACGCAGCGCGGAACGCGCCCGTCAGCGCCAGCACAAGCCGGCGCGCTGACAGACGGTTTACGTCCGGTCGAGCCGGGTGGCGCCGTGGTGCATCCGGTGCGCCGGGGTGGAGAGGTAACCGTCAGCCCGACTGGCCGCCGACGTTGATGCGCTGTCCCGGCATCAACACTTCGATGTTGTCGTTCCAACGCATCAGGTCGGCGACGCGCACGTTGTAGCGCCGCGCCAGCGCCGCGAGCGTGTCGCCGCGCTGCACCACGTGGGTGCGCGGCGTCGCCGTCGCCCCGGCGGGTTTCTCCGCGACCTTGCGTTGAGCCGTGTCCTCGCGCGTGCCGCGCGGCACCACCAGGGTCTGCGCCTTGGTCAGCCGGCCCTGGTGCAACGTGACCGGGTTGTGTTCACGCAGCCAGGCGACGGTCACGCCAAAGCGCTGGGCGATGGCCTGCAGGCTCTCGCCCTGGCGCGCACTGTAGGTATCCAGCAGTTTGCGTTCGCCGCGGCTGTGCATGTTGTGATGGAAGGTTTCCACCCGGTCCGCCGGCAACAGCAGTACGCCACGGGTATCGGTGTGGATCACCCGACGTTGGAACGCCGGGTTCAGCGTCAGGAAATCGTCCAGATCCATTTCCGCCAGGCGCGCGGCCTGACGCGCCTCGATCGGATGGTTCAGACGCACCTGCATGAAATAGACCTCATCGGCGATCTCCGACAACCGCACGCCGAAGCGTTCCGGCTCGCGCACGATGTTGCGCACGGCAATCAGCTTGGGCACGTAGTGGCGCGTCTCGGTGGGCAGACGCAGATCGGCGTAGCGGCGCTGACTGCCGGCGCGCAGCGCGCGCTGCACGCAACCCTCGCCGCAGTTGTAGGCGGCCAGAGCGAGTTCCCAGTCGTTGAACATGTTGTTCAGGTACTGGAGGTAGTCCAGCGCCGCCCGCGTCGCCTGCACGATGTCGCGGCGGCCGTCGAACCATTCGTTCTGCTTCAGTCCGTACACCCGCCCGGTGGACGGTATGAACTGCCAGATGCCGGCGGCTTTCTGCGGTGATACCGCCTGTGGATCGAAAGCCGATTCGATCAGCGGCAACAACGCGATCTCCATGGGCATGCCGCGCCGCTCCACCTCCTCCACGATGTGGAACAGGTAGGGGCGGCTGCGCTCGATCGCCCGTTCCAGATGGGCCGGACGCCGCGCGTACCACTGCTCGTGCGTGCGCACCAACGCCGGATTGGGTTCCTGCAAGGCAAAGCCGTTGCGGATGCGATCCCACAGATCGCCTTCCTCGGCAACGGTGCTGGTCATCTCCGGTTGGCTCAACGCGTAGCTGACCTTGAGGCTGGGCTGAAGGCGGCCGTCGCTGGCATGGGTCGGTGCGATGATCAGCCACGCAAGCAATGCCGGCAGCAGGCGTTTGACAGGAAGTGAATTCCACATGATCGACATAAACGACTGATGCGGTATCGCAACATATTGATGTGATTGGGGATTTTACCCGCAGTGGGGCGCGGGCTCAAGTTTCGCCTGGCCCGCCCGGGCAGCGGAGGGACGCATGCGGGTCGAATCCGCACGCCCATCAAGGCTGCAGGGACGTCGGGGGTACGATAGGCGATCGACCGCCCGGGACCTCAGCGCGTGCCGAAATCCACCGTCGGCGGCGCGCTGATGGCCTGCTCGTTCTCGACGGTGAAGCTGGGCTTGGTCGAATGGCCGAACAGCTTGGCGGTGAGGTTGCTGGGGAAGGAGCGTACCGTGACGTTGTAGTCGCGTACCGCGGCGATATACCGGTTGCGTGCCACGGCGATGCGGTTCTCCGTGCCTTCCAGTTGTGCCTGCAGGTCGCGGAAGCTCGCGTCCGCCTTGAGTTGCGGGTAATTCTCCGCCACCGCCAGCAGGCGCGACAGCGCGCTGCCGAGTTGGCCCTGCGCCGCCTGAAAGCGTTCGAACGCTGCCGGGTCGTCCAGCACCTCCGGGGTGACGGCGATCTGGCCCACGCGGGCCCGAGCCTGGGTGACCTCCTCCAGCACACGCGCCTCGTGCGCGGCGTACCCCTTGACCGTGTTGACCAGATTGGGCACCAGATCGGCGCGCCGCTGGTACTGGTTGAGCACTTCCGCCCAGCCGGCCTTGATCGCCTCGTCCTGTGCCTGCAACGTGTTGTAGCCGCAGCCGGACAGCAGCGTGGCGCTCAGCGTCAGGATCACGGCCAGGAAGAACGCGCGCATGGAAGCTCCTCGGTGATTGCGGGATGTTCAGCCGGATTCGGCCTGCCGCAGCGCCTGTAGCGTGCGCCGGGCCAGCAGCAGGTCTTCCCACGCCTTGGCCTTGTCGGCAGGGTTGCGCAACAGGTAGGCGGGGTGATAGGTCACCACCATGGGCACGCCGCGCCAGGAGTGGACGTGCCCGCGCAACCGGCCGATGGGGGTGTCGGTCAGCAGCAGGTTCTGCGCCGCGATACGCCCGAGCGCGACGATCAGGCGCGGACGCATCAGTTCGATCTGGCGCTCCAGATAGGGTAGGCAGGCGGCGGCTTCCTCGGGTTTCGGGTCGCGGTTGCCCGGTGGGCGGGACTTGAGCACGTTGGCGATGTAGACGTTGCGTCCCCGTTCCAGGCCGATGGCGGCGAGCATGGCATCGAGCAGCTTGCCGGCCTGACCGACGAAGGGTTCGCCCAGCCGGTCTTCCTCCGCACCCGGCGCTTCGCCGATGAACAGCCACTCCGCGCGACGATCGCCCACACCCGGCACACCCTGGGTGCGGCTGGCGGACAGCGGGCAGCGGGTGCAGGATCGCACTGCCGCTTCGAGCTGGTCCCAATCCATGGTGGCGATCTCGGTGGCGACGCCTACGTCGGCACGCGCGGCCGGGGTCTCGTCGGCTGGCCCGGTCTCAACGGCCACCGTGACCGGGGATGGGGTCAGCATGTCTTCTACCCCGGCCATGGAGGGTTCGGCCGATGTGGTTTGCGCGCCGCTGGGACGCAGCCGCCAGACCGGCCACAGTTCCAGCTCGCGCAGGCGCCGGGCGGATGTCGGGATCACAGGTCCAGCCTCATGACCAGCGCGTCCTCGGCGCCCTGGTCCGAAGGGTAGTAGCCCTTGCGCAACGCCAGCGCGCTGAAACCCAGACGTTGATACAGCCGCACGGCCGGGGTGTTGGACGGCCGCACCTCCAGAAAGATGAATTGCGCGCCATGGCTGCGCGCGGTGGCGATCAGGTGCTCCATCATCTGCCGTCCGAAGCCGCGTCCCTGCCAGGCGGGCGCGACGCAGCAGTTGAGGATGTGCCCCTCGCCCACCGCCAGCATCATGATCCAGTAGCCGGCGATCTCGCCGTCGAGTTCGGCGGTCCAGCAGGAATAGCCGGCCTCCAGACAATCGCGGAAATTGCCCAGCGTCCACGGGTAAGGGTAGGCGGCCCGTTCGATGCGCACGATGGATTCCAGATCGTCATGCGTCATCGGCCGGAAGGAGAACTCCAGCGGTTTCAGCACCGCGCTCATACCACCCCCGCGCGTTCGCAGGTCTTCAATGCCACCTTGTCGCGTACGTACAACGGTTCGGCGTATTCGGCCGGGCGCGCCTCGCCGCGCGCCAGGCGATCGACCGCCAGACGGGCCATGGCGCGGGCGTGCGGGATGCAGGCAGGGTCCACGTCATCCAGGCAGGCGCCGAGATGCCGCGCCAGTTCGCTATAAGCGGCGAAGCCGGAGCCCACGCCGCGGTAACCCGACCCCGGTGGCAACGGCACCGCGTGCGGTGGGCAGACCAGCGGGCCGGACAGGCATCGCCAGCCGTCGTCGCTGCGTTGATAGATGCCGGCATAGACCTCGCGCATGCGCGCATCCAGACAGGCGACCACGCGGGACGAGCCGCTCTCCTCGGCCAGCGCTTCCAGCGTGCTTACCCCCAGTACCGGCAGGTCCGCGGCCAGCGCCAGCCCCTGCGCCACGCCGCAGGCGATGCGCAGGCCGGTGAACGAGCCCGGCCCCATGCCATACACCAGCGCGTCCAGGTCGGGGAAATCCAGGTCGGCTTCGTTCAGCAACGCGCGCAACATGGGTACCAGCAACTCGGAATGGCGTTGGCCGGCATGCTCGGCGCGCGTCGTGCAGGTGCCGTCGCGCCACAATGCGGCGCTACACCATTCGGTGGCGGTGTCGAAAGCGAGGAAGTTCAAGCTCAAGTCGTTCGGATGGCGCAAGCGTGAAATTCTAACGGAGCTGCTCAATCGACGACGTAGATCTCCAGCAACACGCGCTTCCACGGATCCTTGGCCTCCTGCAGATGCAGGATGCGGGCCTCCACCCGCACGCCGCGGTCCATCAGCCGGGCCAGATCGACGTTGTCGACGCGCGGCGCGTAGCCGATCTGCGCGCCGTGCCAGTACACCCGCACGGCGCGCGGGTCATAGGGGTTGTCGGCCTCGCGCCGCAGTTCCAGCATGTCGCCCACGCGCATCAGCGCGAACAGCGCGCCGCCGGCATGGTGCTGAAAACCGGCCAGCGGCGAGGTTTGCAGGATCATGCGGTTGTCGCTGTGCGCGCCCCAGCTGCTGCCGGGCAGCGCCACGGCCAGGCAGGCCAGCAGTGCGGCGCGCGTCGCGTTCATGTCCTCGCCGGCGCGTCCGGTCCGGCGCGCAGGAACGCCACCGCCTCGTCCAGTTTGCGGCTGCGTCGCATCGGCGGCAGCGCCTGCCAGATGCGTCGGCCGTAGGGCCGATCGACCAGACGGGGGTCGCAGATGACCAGCACGCCGCGATCCGATTCGCGCCGGATCAGCCGGCCCGCGCCCTGTTTGAGGCTGATCACGGCATGCGGCAGTTGATGGTCGGCAAACGGATTGCGTCCGGCCCGCTTGAGCGCATCGACGCGCGCCGCCAGTACCGGATCGTCCGGTGGCTGAAACGGCAGGCGGTCGATGACCACCAGCGACAACGCCTCGCCGGCGACATCCACCCCTTCCCAGAAACTCTGGCTGCCCAGCAGCACGGCGTTGCCGAGCGCACGGAACTGCGCCAGCAGCTCGGTGCGGCTGTTCTCGCCTTGCAACAGCAGCGGCAGACGTTCGCCCGTGGCATCCATGCGCGCGCTCAACAGCCGGTGGGCCTCGTTCATGGCGCGCAGCGAGGTGAACAGCAGGAAGGTTCCGCCGCGCGCGGCGCGTAGCAGCGGCCAGGCAGCCGCTACCACGGCCTCGGTGTAGCCGGGCAGGTTGGGGTCGGGCATGCCTTCGGGCACGTACAGCATGGCCTGGGCGGCATAGTCGAACGGGCTGTCCCACACCGCCGTCTCCGCGTCGGCGAGGCCGATCTCGGCGAGGTAATGCGAAAAATCCCCGCGCACCGACAGCGTGGCCGAGGTGAAGATCCAGGCTCGGGCGTCGTCCTCGATCTGACGCGCGAACAATTCACCGGCATTCAGCGGTGTGGCATGGAACAGCACGGAATGCAGCGCCGCCTCCAGCCAGCGCACGCGTTCGCCACCCTCGTCCGCCACCCCCGCCGGCGGCGTCAACCAGCGTTCCAGGCGGCCGGCCGCATCGCGACAGCGCGCGTGCAGGCGTGCCAGTTCCTCGGCACGTTCGGCCTGACTCTCCAGCAGGGCGTCGAGACGCGCCAGACGTTGTGTCAGCGCGTCGACGGCCACGCGGAAATCGGTGCGTTGCAACACCACCGCCGCGGGCAGGCGCACCTGCGCCGTGCCGAGCGCCAGCCGGGTCTGGCGCGCGGCGGTCTCCAGTTCCAGCGCCGCCTGCGGCAACTCGGCGAAATCAGCCGCCTTGAGCGCGGCTTCGACACGCGTGTCGCGGCACAGGTCCAGCAGCATGCCGGTGGTCACGGTCTCGCCGAAGAATAGACTGGCGGTCGCCGGCAACTGGTGCGCTTCGTCGAAGATCACGGCGTTGCTGGCGGGCAGCAGTTCGCCGGCACCCTCGTCCTTGAGCCACACGTCGGCGAAGAACAGATGGTGGTTGACCACCACGATGTCCGCCTCCAGCGCCTTCCTGCGCGCCTTGAGCACGAAACAGTTATTGTGGTGCGGGCAGTCGCCGCCCAGGCAGTTGTCGCGCGTCGAGGTGGCCCACGTCCATGCCGGCGCGTCTTCGGGCACCTCGCGGCAGGCCATGCGATCGCCGCTGTCGGTCAGCGCGGCATAGCGGGCGATGGCCTGGAGTTGCAGCGCCTCCTCGCGGCTGCGCAGGCGCGCCTCGGACAGTGCGCGTTCGAGGTGGTAGGGACAGACGTAGTTGGCCCGGCCTTTGAGCAGCGCGATGGCCACCGGACGCGCCAATGCCTCGCGCACGGCGGGAATGTCACGATGGAACAGTTGATCCTGCAGTGCCTTGGTGCCGGTGGAGATGATCACCTTGCCGCCGAACAGCATGGCCGGCGCCAGGTACGCCAGGGTCTTGCCGGTGCCGGTGCCGGCCTCCGCCACCAGGCGCGCGCGCCGCTGCAACGCATCGCCGATGGCGCGGGTCATCGCCAGTTGCTGCGGCCGTGGCCGGTACTCCGGGATCACGCGCGCGAACGGTCCGGTGGGGGAAAACAGCGCATCCAGGTCCATGGCGCAAGTCTAAACGCCCGCAGCGCGGCGTGGCCCCCGCCATTCGCCCCGCCGTGCCGGATGGCGCGCTCAGTTCAGCAACTGCCGCAGCACATAGGGCAGGATGCCACCCGCCCGGTAATACTCGATCTCGATCGGCGTATCCAGGCGCAGGCGCGCAACGACGTTGCGGCTGGAACCGTCCTCGCGGCGAACGACCAGCGTCACCTCCTGCTGCGGCGTGATGCCCTGTTCCAGGCCGAGCAGATCGAACGACTCGGCACCGGTCAGGCCCAGGTCGGCCACGCTTTCGCCGTCCTTGAACTGGATCGGCAACACGCCCATGCCGGCCAGGTTGGCGCGGTGGATGCGCTCGAAGCTCTTGGCCACCACCGCCTTGACGCCCAGCAGTTGCGTGCCCTTGGCGGCCCAGTCGCGGCTGGAGCCGGTGCCGTATTCCTCGCCGGCGAACACGATCAACGGCACGCCGTCGGCCTGGTAGCGCATGGCCGCGTCATAGATCGACATCGGCTGGCCCTGGTACAGCGTGACGCCGCCCTCGCTGCCCGGCACCATCAGGTTGCGGATGCGCACGTTGGCGAAGGTGCCGCGCATCAT
>CAYTRH010000078.1:0-13002 GCA_964440155.1 uncultured Thiobacillus sp.
CGAACCGCGATCGGCACCGCCGCCGCCGCAGCGGGCGTTCCGGGGTCAGGTTGGGAGCTCGCGGCCGTCGCCGGTCACCGCGCGCAGGC
Organism: uncultured Thiobacillus sp.; assembly: GCA_964440155.1. Lineage (GTDB taxonomy): Bacteria > Pseudomonadota > Gammaproteobacteria > Burkholderiales > Thiobacillaceae > PFJX01. The sequence continues at coordinate 90 of CAYTRH010000078.1, forward strand.
CCAGCACGTGGTCGCGCGTAGCGCCGTACTTGACCGCGCGCGGCCCGGCGGCGTTCATCGCCAGGTTGCCGCCGATACGGCAATAGGCGCCGGAACCGGGGTCGGGCGCGTACATCAGACCGGCGCCGCGCGCCAGACGGTCGATCTCGTCGGTGACCACGCCGGCCTCGACCACGATCACGCGGTCCGCCGCATCGAACGCGAGCACGCGGCGCATGCATTCGAAGCTGATCACCACGCTGCCGGGCGCCGGCAGTGCACCGCCGACGTTGCCGGAGCCGGCGCCACGCGCCACCAGCGGCAGGCGATGACGCAGCGCGATGTCGACGATGGCCTTGACCTCGTCATGCCCGGTTGGAAACAGCACGGCCTCCGGGGGGCAGGCACGCGGCGTCTCATCGCTGGCGTACAGCGTCAGGGTGTCGGCATCGGCGCGCGCGCGGTCGGCACCCAGCAATGCCTGGAATTCGGCGAGGGCGGGGATCGCGAGCATCAACCCAGCGCCGGCTCGACGACCTCCGCGACCGCCGCCAGCGCGTCGCCGTCGGGGTAACGCGCATACACCTGCTGCACGGCGGCCTCGTAGATCACGCGGTTGAAGGCGTCGGCGGCCTGCGCGCGCAGGGTCATCTTCAGCGCCTGGGTCATGACCTTGTCGAGCGAAACGATGCGCTTGGCGCGGATCAGGCCGGACTCGGCATCCACCAGCACCAGGCGCAGGCGGGCGCGGTCACCCGGCGGCTCGTCGGGCAACTGGCGCTGCGCCTCCGGCACCAGGTGCAGATTGAAGGCGACGTCGGACCATTCGCAGACCGAAGCGATCTTGTACAGCAAGAACCCGGCCGGACCATGCGAGAACAGGCCGACCTCCATGGGTTGCAGACGGAAGCCCTCGATCTCGGCCGGCGTCGGCGCATTCCAGAACAGCACCAGTTCGTGCGCGCCGTCGCTATACAGGTAGCGCGCGCCCTCGTCGTAACGCGTGTGCTCGGGGCTGTAGATTTCGCCGACCTGGCGCGTGCTCACTGATCCTGCTCCGGCAGCAGCGACGCCATCATGGCCACCATGTCGGCATCGAAATCGAAACCCGGCTCCTGGCCGGGATTGATCGACAGGCCCATGTCGGCGCCGATACGATGCAGTATCCAGGAGACTTCGGTGAGCAAGCCACCGCCGAAACCCGGGTAGTCGGCGACGAACGCCTTGGCCCGTTCCGGCGCGGTGAAGGTGATCAGCACGCGATTGCCTTCGTCGTCCTCCACCACCAGCGGCTGCGCCTTGGTGGACAACTGGAAGCCGGCGATGTTGTGCTTCTCGTCGCGGATCGGCATGAACACCTGCTGGTCGAGCAGGCGGCGGGCGAAGTTCTCGGGATCGAGTGACCCGGCCTGCATGTCCAGCAGCAGGGCTTCGAGTTCGTTGCGGGCGGAAGTCATGGCGTGAAGAAGGCGCGGTGATCGAGGTCGGCCAGCATATCACCGCGCGCCCCGCACGGGGCTCGTCGCATGACCCGTTTCGAGTCAGAACAGCGAGGTGAGCGCCACCGACAGGAAGCTGATCCAGGCCCAGACGATCAGGATGACCACCAGGGTCAACGGCAGATTGGTCTTGCTGAAGGGATTCATGACGCGCTCCGGATGTGCTGGTCCGGAATTCTACCGGGCGGGTACGGCGGTCGGCAACGCGGCGTCCCCCGGCTGGTACGGGTACCCGTCACGCCGGTACGGACATGACGGGTGCCCGGTGATGACGTTTCAGCCCGCGGTCAGCGCACCGCTTCCTTGCGCGGACGCGCTTCCAACTGATCGCGCAGCTTGTCCACGCTGGCCTTGCCCAGTCCCTTCACCGCGACCAGATCATCCACCGACTGGTACGGACCATGCTTCTGCCGATACTCGATGATGGCTTTCGCCTTGGCCGGGCCGATACCCTTGACCGCCTCGAGCTCGGACTGCGTTGCGCTGTTGATGTCGACTGCAGCCCAAGCGGGCAGGCTCAGCAACAAGGCCAGACAGACACTCCCGAACAACCTTTTCATGATGCCTCCGTGGATTTATCGCGCCGGAATTGGCGCCGCGCCAATGTAAGCGTGCCGCCCCCGGCCGGCAATTTCACCAAAGTAATAGACCGTGCGCGGCACCCGCGAACGTCCCCGAACATATTCGGTTTGACATATATGAATGTGGGCGTATGATGCCGACCCGATGATGCCACGATCAGCATTTATTCGTGACTTTAGGCACCAACTGGCCGTATCGGTGGCCGTAACGCACGCCAGACATATTCGATTTTACGTATGGACACGCAAACCCTGTTCGACGCGCTGGGCGACCCCATCCGGCGCCGCATCCTGGCGATGCTGCTGAGCCGCGACGAATGCTGCGTCTGCCATCTGCACGAGGCACTGGACGCGCCGCAGCCCAAGGTATCGCGCCATCTCGCCGTGTTGCGCGAATCCGGCCTGGTACTGGCGCGGCGCGAGGGCGTGTGGGTGCACTACCGGCTGCATCCCGAACTGCCGGCCTGGGCGTTCCGCGTGTTGACCCACATGAAGCAGGGTCTGGACCTGGAGACACCGGCCGACGAGTCTGCCGGGTGCGTCGCCTGCGCCGCCTGATGCCCGCACCCTCGAATTCCAACCCGACGCGAGACCCGCCATGAAAAACGTCCTGATCCTGTGCACTGGCAACTCCTGCCGTTCGCAGATGGCCGAAGTGCTGCTCAACCACGATCTCGCCGGCCAGGTACATGCGCTGTCCGCCGGCACCCGGCCGCAGCCCAAGGTGGCGGATGGCGCCATCGCCGCCCTGCAAGCGGCGGGTCTGGATACCGACGGCCTGTACCCCAAGGACGTCGACGCGGTGATGCACGAGGACATCGACCTGGTGGTGACGGTGTGCGACCACGCCAAGGAAACCTGTCCGGTGTTCCCGCGCCCGGTCAAGGCCATCCACCTGCCGTTCCACGACCCGCACGGCGAGCCGCTGGACAGCTTCATCGCGGTGCGCGACGACATCCGCGCCCGCCTGGTGCCCGCCGTGAAGACCGCGCTCGGTCTATGAGCGCTCAGTGCGAGGTGACGGCCCGGCGCGCCGCCGGCGCGCCGATGAGCCCGTTCGAGCGCTGGCTGACGCTGCGGGTGGCGTCGTGCATCGTCGTCGGCGTGCTGCTCGGCCAGTTCTTCCCGGCGCCGTTCCAGGCACTCGGGCGCATGGAGGTGGCCCGGGTCAACCTCCCGGTGGGCGTGCTGATCTGGATCATGATCATCCCCATGCTGATGAAGATCGACTTCGGTGCGCTCTCTCAGGTCAGGTCGCACTGGAAAGGGATCGGCGTCACCCTGTTCGTCAACTGGGCGGTGAAGCCGTTCTCCATGGCCTTCCTGGCCTGGCTGTTCATCCGCCAGTTGTTCGCGCCCTATCTGCCCGCCGAACAGCTCGACAGCTACGTCGCCGGTCTGATCCTGCTGGCGGCGGCGCCGTGCACCGCGATGGTGTTCGTATGGAGCCGGCTGACCGGCGGCGATCCGTACTTCACGCTGACCCAGGTGGCGCTCAACGACACCATCATGATCTTCGCCTTCGCGCCCATCGTCGGCCTGCTGCTCGGGCTGTCGGCCATCGTCGTGCCCTGGGACACGCTGTTCACCTCGGTGCTGCTGTACATCGTCATTCCGGTGATCCTCGCGCAGATCTGGCGCAAGCGGTTGCTGGCTCACGGCCAGGCGAAGTTCGATGCGACGCTGGCCACGCTCGGCCACGCCTCCATCGTCGCGCTGCTGGTCACCCTGGTGCTGCTGTTCGCCTTCCAGGGCGAGCAGATCATCGCCCAGCCGCTGATCATCGCGCTGTTGGCGGTGCCCATCCTGATCCAGGTGTTCTTCAATTCGGGCATCGCCTACTGGCTCAACCGCAAGGTCGGCGAGAAACACAGCGTGGCCTGTCCGTCGGCGCTGATCGGCGCCTCCAACTTCTTCGAGCTGGCGGTGGCGGCGGCCATCGCGCTGTTCGGCTTCCAGTCCGGCGCGGCGCTGGCCACCGTGGTCGGCGTGCTGATCGAGGTGCCGGTGATGCTGCTGGTGGTGAAGGTGGTCAACCGCAGCCGCGGCTGGTACGAGCGCGGGCTCGGCCATGTTTGACGCCTTCGGCGATGCCGTCGCCTTCACCCTGCTCGGCCTCGCGCCGGACAGCCCGGCCGGGCTGGCGGTGCAGTTCTTCGTCATGGACGTGGCCAAGATCCTGGTGCTGCTGACCACGGTGATCTATCTGATGGGTTGGCTGCGCGCGCTGCTCACGCCGGAGAAGGTGCGCGCCATGATGCGCGGCCGCTCCGGCCCCGGCGCGCGTCTGACCGCCGTCGGCCTGGGCGCGGTGACGCCGTTCTGTTCGTGTTCGTCGATTCCGCTGTTCATCGGCTTCGTCGAGGCCGGCATCCCGCTCGGCGTGACCCTGTCGTTCCTGATCGCCAGCCCCATGGTCAACCAGGTGGCGGTGGTGGTGCTGGCCGGCGTGATCGGCTGGCAGATGACCCTGATCTACGTGCTCACCGGCCTTTCCATCGCCTTCATCGGCGGCTACGTGTTGCAGGCGCTCAAACTCGAACGCTGGGTCGAGGAATATGTGTGGAAGATCCAGATGGGCGAGGCGGTGGCGGTCGCGCGCGACGACAGCTTGCGCGGCCGCCACGTCTACGCCTGGAACGAGGTACGCCAGATCGTCGGCCGCATCTGGAAATACGTGTTGATCGGCGTCGGCATCGGCGCGCTGATCCACGGCTACGTGCCGGCGGATCTGGTCGCGCGCGTCGCAGGCGACGGCTCGGTGCTGTCGGTGATCGTCGCCGTGCTCGCCGGCGTGCCGATGTATTCCGACGCGGTCGGCGTGATCCCGGTGGCCGAGGCCCTGCTCGGCAAGGGTGTGCCGGTCGGCACCGTGCTCGCCTTCATGATGGCGGTGATCGCACTGTCGCTGCCGGAGATGCTGATATTGCGCCGCGTGGTGAAGTGGCCGCTGCTCGGTTTCTTCGCCGCCTATCTCGCCGTCGCCTTCGTCGCGGTCGGCGTCCTGTTCAACGGTCTGAGGAGTGTGTTCGCATGAGCGCCGAGCTGCATCCGTCCATCGTCGCGCTGGTGGCGCTGTCCGCCAACATCGCGTCCAATCATCCCAACCAGGGTCTGTGCCAGATCGACAAGCTGAAAGGCTATGGCGTGGCGCGCGAACAGATCGACGCGGTCATCGACATCGCCCGCCACATCCGCGACGAGGCCGCGCAGAAGCTCGACGCCCGCTTCGACGAAGCCTATGCCGCGGCGATGGCGCCGGCCAAGCCGGCGATCAAACCCGACCCGTTCGCCAACATCGCGGTGGTCGAAGGCGGTGCCTGCTGCACGCCGACGCCGTCGGGACAGGCGTGCTGCTGAGCCCGCCATGCGCACCGGGCATGCCATGAACTCCCTCGAACACGACCACATCCGCCAGCAGGTGCGAGCCGCCTACGGCGCCATCGCCCGCGCCGGCACGACCGACGCCGCCGGCGGTTGCTGCGCCCCGGCCGCCGCCAGTGGCTGCTGCACGCCGGGAGGGCAGGACGTCGCCACCTTGTTGGCACGCGGCATCGGCTACAGCGCCGAGGACACCGCCGCCGCTCCGCAAGGTGCCAACCTGGGCCTCGGTTGCGGCAATCCGCAGGCCATCGCTGCGCTGCGCCGCGGCGAAACCGTGCTCGATCTGGGCAGCGGCGCCGGTTTCGACTGCTTCCTCGCCGCGCGCGCGGTCGGCGAGACGGGCCGCGTCATCGGCGTCGACATGACGCCGGACATGATCTCGAAAGCTCGCGCCCACGCGCTCGAGGGCGGCTATGCCAACGTCGAGTTCCGCCTCGGCGAGATCGAGCACCTGCCGGTCGCCGACGCGTGTGTCGACGTGATCATTTCCAACTGCGTGATCAACCTGTCGCCGGACAAGGCCCAGGTGTTCCGCGAAGCCTGGCGTGTATTGAAACCGGGCGGGCGCCTGGCCATCTCCGACATCGTTCTCACCGCCGAACTGCCGGATGCGATGAAGGCGGAAATCGCCCTGTACACCGCCTGCGTGGCCGGCGCCGCCAGCGTCGACGAGCTCACCGCCATGCTCGCCGCGGCGGGTTTCGCCGACATCCGCGTCGCGCCCAAGGACGCCAGCGCCGAATTCATCCGGCACTGGGCGCCCGGGCGCGGCATCGAGCAATACATTGCCTCGGCCCGTATCGAGGCGGTCAAACCCCTGGAGGAAATCCCATGAAACAGGTCAAGGTACTCGGCCCCGGCTGCCGCAACTGTGAAACCACTGCCAAACTGGTCGCGGAAGTCGCCAGCGCCAAGGGCGTCGCCATCGAACTGGAGAAGGTCACCGACATGGCCGCGATCCTCGGCTACGGCATCATGAGCACGCCCGGCGTGGTCGTCGACGGCAAGGTGGTGCATGCCGGTGGCGTGCCGGACCGCAAGCAGATCGAGGGGTGGCTGGCGTGAATGGTGGCGTTGTCAGCTCAAGGCGACGAGAAAGGAAAGCGGACCACCGCGCACCGCTTTTCTGGGAATGGGGTTACGCCAACCCCTAGAGTCTACGAACAGACACCGGACGCTGCGGATGAACACGCTTGGCAAGACCGCAGTTCGGACAAGACAACTACCCGAGTTCGAAGCGGATGTCGATATTTTTTACATTCGGTCGCACCATGCCCGCGGAATTAACGCCTAACCAACTGATTAAAAACACAAATTAGTTCTGGCGCGAAATTTGCTGTTTTGCGTGCAGTCGACTTGATGTCGGCGATTGGTAGCCTACCCAACCCGGTACACCAGACTGCAACACAAACACAGGAGACGAACATGAAACCCAGACAGATCATCATCGCCGCCGCAATGACCACTCTGCCGTTCATCGGCAATGCTTTTGCGGTACCCGCTGTTTCATTGCACAGCAGCAACGTCGGCATCGACAGCATTTCCGTCGCCTACGATGCTACGACCTTCACCTTCACCATCACCGAGGATTGGGACGCCACCGGGCCCGGCGTGCTGCATTTCACCGGCTTCACCGCAGCGGACAAGGATACGGTCTACACCATCCGCAAGATCATCAACAACAATTCGGGTGTCGACTGGACGCGTATGGCCCTGGAATTGCTTGATCCGCTCGACAACGTCAATGACGACGGCGCCGATCCGCTGCCTTATCCCGGCCATGTGCCGGCTGGATTTTCCACCTCGAACGACATCGATGGTCTGCACTTCAATCAAGGCAGCCCCAACAACCCGGCACGCACGTCCACGGCGTTCGCCAGTTGGATCGCCGACGAGTTGACCGACGTGCGCGACTTCATCGACTTCTACAACGGCACTTTGGTGAACGGCGGTTCCGACAACTACATGCAGTTTGCCATCCGCGTGAACAGCAACTTCGGCAGCGACAACTTCCTGTTGATGCAGCGTCCCAACGAGTCCAGCGTACCCGAGCCGGGCGTGCTCGGCTTGCTCGGCATGGGCCTGTTGGGACTGGGGTACATGCGCCGGCGCAAGGCCTGATGCGACAACCCGGCTGACCCGGTGCCCCAAGAAAGCGGCGACTGACTCAGTCGCCGCTTTTTTTCGGCCGCTCCGCCTCGAGATGCCAGCCAATGACGATTGTCGAAATATCTTACAGATTCCTCTCACCCTTGGATCGCCTGTGCCCTGTGCAAACGCTATCGGATAGCGAGGGCTCAGCCAGCGGATCGGGTGGATCAAGTCCGTCAGCCGTTAACATGTCTGGTTGGCGCCCCCGACACGAATCGAACGTGCGACCCTCCCCTTAGGAGGGGGATGCTCTATCCACTGAGCTACGGGGGCGGTAAGGCGTGCGGGCGGCATTCTACCGCGCTTTGCCGGACCGCTTCTGCCCTTGCGCACTGGCCGGCGGCAGGTGATGGCGCCGTGGTGATGCGGCGGGCGCTTTCGCCACCATGGTCCATAATGAAACCAACTGTCACACACCATGCCTTCGGGCGTATTGCCATGGACCCTCTCTCCGCACATGACCGAGACCGTATCCGCGCTGCCTTGGAAAGCCACCGCGCGGCGTTGCTGGAAGCCCTGAAAGCCGCACTGGCGGAGAGCGGCCGCACGCAGTATGCCGAGGTGCTCGGACGCGCTTCCGGCGACAGCGGTGACGAGGCGCTGGCGGTCACGCTCGGCGATCTGTCGGCCGCGCGTCTGGATCACGAGGTGCGCATGCTGCGCGCGCTGGACGCCGCGCGCGCGCGCCTGGATGCCGAGGATTTCGGCCTGTGCGAGGATTGCGGCGCGGCCATCCCGCTCGCCCGACTGATCGCCAACCCGGCGGCGACCCGCTGCGTGCGCTGCCAGGCGCAGCACGAGCATACGCACGCCGGCGAACCCTCGGCCGGCTTCTGACCCATCGATTCCCCGCTTGCCGACGGGTGGCGCGACCACCCGTTTTTCTTGTCGCTTCCAACCCATGCCCTACCTGATCCTCGATGACGTCTCCCTCGCCTACGGTCACTGGCCGCTGCTCGACGGCGCCGCGCTGGTACTGGACAAAGGCGAGCGGATCGGCCTGATCGGCCGCAACGGCGCCGGCAAATCCAGCCTGCTCAGACTGGTGGCCGGCGACATCCAGCCGGATGACGGCAGCATCTGGTGCCAGCCCGGCCTGCGCCTGGCGCACGTGGCGCAGGAACCGGACTTTCCTGCCGACGTCACCGTGTTCGCCGCCGTGGCGCAGGGCGCCGGCCCGGCGCACGGCCTGCTGGAAACCTACCATGCCGCCGCGCGCGCGGCCGGCGACGGCGATGCGGCGGCGCTGGCCGAACTGGCGCGTCTGGCACACGAACTGGAGTTGCATGACGTGTGGCGCCTGAACAGCCGGGTGCAGGAACTCCTCGACCGCTTCCAGCTCGACGCCGACGCACGCGTCGATACGCTGTCCGGCGGCAATCGCAAACGCGTGGCCCTGGCACGCGCGCTCGCCGCCGAACCGGAACTGCTGCTGCTGGACGAACCGACCAACCACCTCGACTTCAGCGCCATCGAGTGGCTGGAAGAACAACTGGCCGGGTTTCCCGGCGCGCTGTTGCTGGTCACGCACGATCGCGCTTTTCTCGATCGCGTCGCCAACCGCATCGTCGAACTGGACCGCGGCCGTCTGCGCGCCTATGCCGGCAACTTCGCTGCCTATCAGGCACGCAAGGCGGAAGAACTCGACGTGGAAGCGGCTCAGCAGCGCAAGTTCGACAAATTCTGGCGGCAGGAGGAGGCGTGGATACGCAAGGGCATCGAGGCGCGCCGCACCCGCAACGAAGGCCGGGTGCGGCGGCTGGAGAACCTGCGCCGCGAACGTGCGGCGCGACGCGAACGCCTGGGCCAGGTCGGTTTCGCACTCGACGCCGGCGCGCGTTCCGGCCAGCTCATCGCCGAGTTCGAGCGAGTCGACTTCGCCTATGGCGCGCGCCCGCTGATCCGCGAGTTCAGCACCCGCATCCTGCGCGGCGACAAACTGGGACTGATCGGCCCCAACGGCGCCGGCAAGACCACGCTGATCCGGCTGATCCTGGGTGAACTGGAGCCCACCACCGGACGGGTGCGGCGCGGCACACGTCAGGAGGTGGCTTACTTCGACCAGTTCCGCAATCAGCTCGACGACGACGCGACGCTGATCGATACCATCTCGCCGGGCTCGGATCACGTGGTCATCGGCGGGCAGCGCAAGCATGTGATCGGGTATCTGGAGGAATTCCTGTTCCCCGCCGAACGCGCGCGCGCCAAGGTCGGCGCACTGTCCGGCGGCGAACGCAACCGCCTGTTGCTGGCCCGCCTGTTCGCGCGGCCGGCCAACCTGCTGGTGCTGGACGAGCCGACCAACGATCTCGACATCGACACCCTGGAACTGTTGGAGCAACTGTTGCAGGACTATCGCGGCACGGTGATCCTGGTGTCGCACGACCGGGCCTTTCTCGACAACGTCGTCACCCAGTCCATCGTCTTCGCCGGCGACGGCCGACTGCTGGAACTGCCCGGCGGCTATGCCGACTGGCTGGCCTGGCGCGCACGCGCGACGCCGGCGGACAACGCGAGAACCGCCACAGCCAAACCGGCCGCCGCCGCGCCCGGCGCGAAGCCGAAGAAACCCGGCCTCAGCTACAAGGAACAAAAGGAACTGGAGGCACTGCCGGCCCGCATCGCCGAACTGGAAGACGAGCAGGCTGCGCTCACCGCCCGTCTGGCCGACCCGGCCATGTACGCCGACCACGCAACGGCGGCGCAACTGCATACGCGCGCCGCGCAGATCGAGGACGAACTGCTCGACCTGCTGGCGCGCTGGGAGGCACTGGAGGCCAAGGCCGGCGCCTGAGCCAACGGCATGGCTGCCCCGGCACCGGGCCGCCGGATCGCGTGCTCCGCTTCGCTTGCTATGCTGAGAACGCACGCGCTGCGTGCACAAGCGTTGTTCCACCACTCGGTTACCGGAAATGGAGGACGATCATGTGCAAGGACATCAAAACTCTCGCGCTGCTGCTGCTATGGCCCGTCGTGCTGTTGGCAGGCATGAGTCACGCCGGCGACGTTCACAAGAAAGGCGGCGCGTATTACATCTACCTGCCGCCCAGCGTCGCGTTCGCCCAGGTGCTGGACCGGCTCAACAGCGAGATCGAAGCGCAGAACTGGGAGGTGCTGCGTGTGCAGGATATCGACGAGGGCCTGCGTGGCAACTACGGCAAGGACATCCAGAACAAGGTGGTCTATGCCTGCAAGTCGCAGTATCTGGCCCAGGCCATCGACGAAGACCCCAACATCACGCTGCTGGTGCCCTGCCGCTTCGCGGTCTATCGCGTCGACTACGCTGGCAAGGCGGGCGGCGCCCAGTCGGATGGCGGCAAGATCGTCATCGGCGTGGCCGACCCGGTGCATGAAGCCGACGCCCTGGGTATCCAGCGCAAGGAAGCAGCGACCATCGCGGCGCAGGAACTGAAGGCCATACTGCGTGGCGTAGCCGATTTCTTCAGCAAGAAGTAAGCGGACCGGAGCGCGGCGAGCACACCGAACGGACGATGCTCGATCACGGTGCGTGCCAATAGCGCCGCTGCGTGTCGCGCGCGCGGCTGACGGCGATGTCATCACCGCCCAGAACCAGAGTCAGCGCGCCGTCGCGGTCGGTGCGCAGGATGGTCGCGCCGGCGGCGCGGTAACGCGCCAGCACCTCCGGGTGCGGGTGGCCGAACGGGTTGCGCCAGCCGACCTGGATCACCGCCCAAGCGGGGCGGGTGGCGGCGACGAAGGCCGGCGTCGAGGAGGATTTGCTGCCGTGGTGGGGCACCACCACCACGTCGACGGCGCGCAGCGCATCGCGCTCCATCAGGTTCATCTCGCCCAGGCGTTGGATGTCACCGGTCAGCAGCGCGCGGTGGCGGCCGGCGCGCAGTTCGATGACGCAACTGCGGTCGTTGTCGGCGAAGCCGCGGATGGCATAGTGGTGGGCCGGCGGGTGCAGCACTGCGAACTCGACGTCATCCCAGCGCCAGCGCTGGCCGGCCGTGCAGGCCATGGCATCGGCGCGACGGGCGAGCAGTTGCCGGCCGCTGTCGTCGCGTCGGTGCTCGGGCAGGCCCGCGATGGAGGTCAGCAGCCACGTCGGCCGGTGGCTGACCAGCAGCGACTGTGCGCCACCGCTGTGGTCGAGATCGTCATGCGTGATCACCAGGCCGTCCAGGCGTTTGACACCCCGGCTCCACAGGTACGGCGCCACCACGCGCGCACCGGCGTCCTCGCCGGAGGCGTAGCGGTTGCCGGCATCGACCAGCAGCGTGCGCGTGTGCGTGCGCACCACCACCGCCGAACCCTGGCCGACATCCAGCGCGGTCAGCCAGACCTGCCCCGGCGCCGGCGCCGGCACGCGCGGCAACAGCAGCGGCAGGAACAGCAGCGCACCCAGCCAGCGTCCCGGCACGCCGCGCGGCAGCAGCAGCGCCGCAGTGCCGAGTAGCGCCAGCGCGAGGGCGACCCCGTCCGGCGAGGCGGCATGGAACAGCGGCTGGGGCAACGCCACCAGCAGACGCATGAAGCCGACCACGCCGGCGACCACCGCATGCGCCAGCGCGGCCACTTCGGCCCAGGGCGATACGGCCGCCAACAGCGACAACGGCACGGCCAGCAGGCTGATGGCGGGAATGGCGATCAGGTTGGCGAGCGGCGATACCAGCGACATCTCGTGGAACAGCGCCAGCAGCGCCGGCATCAGCGCCACCGTCACCGCCCACTGCGCGCGCAGCCAGCCCAACCACAGGGCGGGGGGGCGCAGCCGGCCGGTGCCGCCGTACAGCAGTGCCGCGACGGCGCCGAAGGATAGCCAGAAACCCGGCGCCAGCGCCGCCCAGGGGTCGAACAGCACCACCACCAGCAAGGCCGCCGCGAGCAGACGCGAGGCGTCCGCGGCGCGATCCAGCCAGGCCACCACGGCGGCCGCGAGCAGCATCAGCAGCGTGCGTTGCGCCGGGATGCCGAAACCGGAAATCGCGGTGTAGCCCAGCGCCGCCAGCATGCCCAGCGCGATGCCCGCGCGCCGGGCCGGCAGCCCCAGGTTCAACGCCGGCCAAAAGCGCCAGACGCGGCGCACGCCGGCGAACACCATGGCAGAGAACAAGGTGATATGCAGCCCGGACACGCTGAACAGGTGAGTGGTGCCGGTCTGGCGGAACAGGGTCCATTGTGCCGGCGCAATGGCGTCCTGATCACCGATCGCCAGCGCCACCACCACACCGCCCTGTGGCGCGTCGCCCAGCCGTTCGCGCAGATGCGTGCGGATGCGCTCGCGCAGACGATCCAGCCCGGCCCGCGCTGCACTGCCGCAGGCTGCGGCCGGCCGAGGCGGCGCGCGCATGC
>CAYTRH010000079.1:0-1728 GCA_964440155.1 uncultured Thiobacillus sp.
AGGGCTCGCGCCCGGCCTTGTCGCCGCCGGGCAGGCGAAAGCGGCGCAGGCTGGCGCGGCGTTGCCAGGCGCCGGGGCGGCCGATGAACGCTTCGCCGCCCCAGGCCTCGTCGTGCTCGCCCAGGCCGACGCCATCCCAGGTGAACACGATCCAGTCGCGCACCTGCGGGAACTCCCAGGCCAGCGCCGAGGCATGGGCGTGGTGATGACGCACGCGCAGCATCGGCAGTCCCCGTTCGCGCGCCCAGCCGTGATAGCCGTAGCCGGGATGGACGTCGAGCAGCAGCGTGCGGGCGCGCACCTGAAAAAGGCGTTGCAGATCCTCGGCAACACGCGCCAGCGTGTCCAGGCTGCGCACGTTGTCCAGTTCGCCGATGTGCGGCGACAGTACCGCACGGTCTTCCCAGGCCAGGCACAGCGCGTTCTTCATGTGGCCGCCCAGTGCCAGCACCGGCTCCGCCAGCCGCGCCGGCAGGGTCAGTTCCAGCGGCGCCACGCCGCGCCCCAGGCGCAGGGGGCGCGCGCGGCCGTCGATGACGCGGTACACCGGATCGTCGGCGGGCCGCACGATGGGACGGTCGTGGTGCAGGAAGCTGTCGGCGATGTGCGCCAGGCGTGCCTGCGCTTCGTCGGCATCGGTCAGTACCGGCTCGCCGCTGAGGTTGCCGGACGTGGCCACCAGCGGCGCGCCGAAGTCCTGCAACAGCAGCGCGTGCAATGGCGAATAGGGCAGGAAACAGCCGATCTCGTTCAGCCCCGGCGCCACGCCGTCGGCAAGACGGGGCGCGTCGGCACGCTTGTCCAACAGCACGATGGGCCGCGCCGGAGTGCTCAGCAGCGCTTCCAACGCCGGCGTGGTGCGCACGGCGGCGCGCAATTGCGCCAGATCCGGAAACATCACTGCCAGCGGTTTGGCCGGACGCGGCTTGCGTGCGCGCAGGGCCGCCAGCGCGTCGGCGTTGCCGGCATCGCACATCAGGTGATAACCGCCGATACCCTTGACCGCCACGATACCGCCGGCACGCAGATCGGCCACGGCGGCGGCCAGTGCCGCGGCGTCGCCGCTGGTCTGGCCGCCATCGGCGGCGACGTGGCGCAGATGCGGCCCGCATACCGGGCAGGCCAGCGGTTCGGCGTGGAAGCGGCGGTTGCCGGGGTCGCGGTACTCCGCAGCGCAAGCCGGACACAGCGGGAAGCCGGCCATGACGGTGTTGGGCCGGTCGTAGGGCAACGCGGTGATCAGCGTGTAGCGCGGCCCGCATTGCGTGCAATTGATGAAGGGATAGCGATGACGCCGGTCGGCGGGATCGGCCAGTTCACGCAGACAGTCCGCGCATACGAAAAAATCCGGCGGCACGTGGATGTCCGGTGCGCCTGCCTCGCTGTCGCGGATGACGAAGCGCGTGTGACCCTCCACCGGCACCTCGACGGAGTCCGCCAGTTGCGGCCGCGCAATCGCGGGCGCGCGCGCCACCAGGGCATGTTCGAATGCCGCCAGCACGGGCGCCGTGCCCTCGGCATGGGTCAGCACCGCGCCGGTCACGTTCTGCACCCAGCCGGCTATCCCCAGTTCATGCGCCAGCCGGTACACGAACGGCCGGTAGCCCACGCCCTGGACGTAGCCGCTCAGGCGCAGGCGGCGTGCGACCACGGTTGGCGGCGCGACCGGCGGCGCGGGCCGGGTGGGCTCAGCCACACGCCCCGACCGCGCCGCAGGCGGTGCAGAAA
>CAYTRH010000079.1:1744-12992 GCA_964440155.1 uncultured Thiobacillus sp.
TTGCGAATCACGGTGGCGTTGCCGCATTCCTTGCACACCGTGCCGGTCAGCACCACACCGACGCGCTCGCCGGCATGCCCGGCGGGCAACGCCGGGGTCTGCAGGATGCCCATCTCCCTCACCGGCAGGCCATCCTCGCCGAGGATGCCGAGCATGGCGTAGCGGTGAATGATCAGCCGGGCGACATAGGCGATCGTGGACGGCCAGTTGGTCTGGCGCGATTCGCCCGGCACGAAGGCCATGAAGTCGCCCAGCGGTTCCGGGTAGTTCAGCAGCTTGCGCAGCTTCATGCCGATCCAGGCCGGATCCATCACGCGCATGTCCAGCGACAGCAGCTTGCACAGGCCGTCCAGCGCGCGCGGATACTCGCCCGCCAGCCACACCGAATACGGTCGGGTCACGCCGTCCGGCAGGCGGATTTCCTTCAGGCCCAGTACGAAGTCGTCACCGCTGGATGGGTTGAGCACGTCCACCGTCCACGACAGCGTGCCGTCGGTGCCGGTCTTCGGCTCCTTCAGCGAGAACAGCGCGTCCAGCACCGGGGTCGGTCCGCCCGCATCGAGCGCGCCCAGTTCCTCCAACCGCCAGCGCAACAGTTGTGCGGTGGCGGCGACCAGGCTGGGCATGGGGCGTGCCTCGCCGTCCGGCGGGAACGGAATGGAGCAGGCATCGTCGCCGCGCGTCCTGGCCAGCGTGTCCAGTTTGAGCTTGAGCCAGGCACGGTCGTTGGCGCGCATGTCCATGGACAGCGTCTTGGCCACGGCGCCCAGGCCACGCGGCTGTTCGGCGCCGTTGACCCACACCTCGAACGGCCAGGCGCGGCCGTCGCTCTCGGTGTGGCCGACGAACAGCGCAAAGCTGCCGGCCGGCGATTCGATCATGTAGCTCCAGGCCGGATTGCCGCCAGGCAGCTTCGGCCGGCCGGGCCACTTCAGGCTGTCCAGCACCGGTGCCGGCAGGGCCTTGATCTCGATGCGGCGATTGACGTCCGACAGTTCGAAATCCTGTGGCGCCCGCGCTTGCGGGGTGCTGTCTGCCGGTGAGGCGGTGGACAGCACGCTGCCCAGCACCTGATTGGGCCGGTAGGTGGCCAGGCCCTTGAGCCCGGCCTTCCAGGCGGCGAAGTACAGGCCCTCGAAATCGGTGTAGGGATAATCGGCCGGCACGTTCACGGTTTTCGAGATGGCGGAATCGACACTGGGCGCCACGGCCGCCACCATGTCCATGTGCGCCCGCGCGGAGATGTCCAGCGCGGTGACGAAGGCGGCGGGCAAGTGGTCGACGTCGCCGCCCTGTTCCCGATACACCCGCCAGGCATGATCTTCCACCCGGTACTCCTTCCAGCCGCCGTCCGCCTCGCGCTTCTTGCGCATGTAGGCCCAGGAGAATGGTGGCTCGATGCCATTGCTGGCGTTGTCGGCGAAGGCCAGCGAAATGGTGCCGGTGGGGGCGATGGACAACAGGTGCGAATTGCGCAGGCCGTGCGCGCGGATGTCCGCCTTGATGTCATCCGGCAGCCGGCTGGCGAAGCTGCCGCCGGCCAGGTACAGATCGGCGTTGAACAACGGAAAGGCGCCGCGCTCCCGCGCCAGTGCCACCGAGGCGCGATAGGCGTGGTCGCGCATGAATGCGGCAATGCGGCTGGCGAAGTCCAGCGCCGCGGGCGTGTCGTAGCGCAGGTTGAGCATCACCAGGGTGTCGCCCAGGCCGGTGAAGCCCAGGCCGACGCGGCGTTTGGCCATGGCTTCCGCGCGTTGTTTCGGCAACGGCCAGGCGGTCAGATCCAGCACGTTGTCCAGCGCGCGCACGCAGGTGGGCAGCATGGCCGCCAGCGCATCGAAATCGAAGTCCGCCTGCGCATCGAACGGCCGGCGCACGAAGCGGGTCAGATTGACCGAGCCCAGGCAGCAGCAGCCGTAGGGGGGAAGGGGTTGTTCGGCGCACGGGTTGGTCGCCTCGATGTGTTCGCAGTAGTAGAGATTGTTGTCGCGATTGATGCGGTCCAGGAACAGCACGCCCGGCTCGGCGTGGTCGTAGGTGGAGGCCATGATCTGGGTCCACAGGTCGCGTGCGCGCAGTCTGCGGTAGACCCACAGGCCGTCGGCGCGCCGATGGGCGCCGGCGGCCTTCTGCTCGGTACCGGGCTCGGCCTTGTGCACCAGGTCCACCTCGCCATCCGTCTCCACCGCCCGCATGAAGTCATCGGTGAGGCCCACGGAGATGTTGAAGTTCTTCAGATCGCCCTGGTCCTTGGCGTGGATGAACAGTTCGATGTCCGGGTGGTCGCAGCGCAGCACGCCCATCTGCGCGCCGCGCCGGCTGCCGGCCGATTCCACCGTCTCGCACGAACGGTCGAACACGCGCATGTAGGACACCGGCCCGCTGGCGCGCGATTGCGTGCCCTTGACCAGCGCGCCGCGGGGACGGATGGAGGAAAAGTCGTAACCGACGCCACCGCCGCGACGCATGGTCTCCGCCGCCTCCTCCAGCGCCACGTAGATGCCCGGCTTGCCGTCGACCTCGCCGGAGATGGCGTCACCCACCGGCTGCACGAAGCAGTTGATCAAAGTCGCCTGTAGCTCGGTGCCGGCGGCCGAGTTGATGCGGCCGGCAGGGATGAAGCCCGCTTCCATGGCGGCGAAGAACTGGCGTTCCCATTTCGTCCGCTCCGCTTTCTTCTCCACCGAGGCGAGCGCGCGCGCCACGCGCATGCGCACGTCGGTGACCGTGCGCTCCTCGCCCTTGGCGTACTTCTCCAGCAGCACCTCCCCGGAGATGGTCTGTTCGGAGAGTTCCGGGAACAGATGTTCTTGCACGATGACACTCCTGTTTGCACGAAGCCTGGAACGATGGGGGACAGCAAGAAACACGCGTCAGCCCGGCGGAGGCCAGGCCAGGCTGGCCACCACCGGGGCATGGTCGGAAGGCCGCTCCAGCCTGCGCGGCCCCAGGTCGATCGCGCAGGCGCGGCATCGGTCCGCCAGGCTCGGTGACAGCAGGATGTGATCGATGCGCAGACCCAGGTTGCGGCGGAACGCGGCAGCGCGGTAGTCCCACCAGGAAAAGCTGCCGTCCGGCTGGTCGAACAGGCGGAAGCCATCCTTCAGTCCCAGATCCAACAGGGCATGGAAGCGCTGCCGCTCCGGCTCGGACACCAGCACGTTGCCCGCCCAGGCTGCCGGGTCGTGCACGTCCCGATCCTCCGGCGCGATGTTGTAGTCCCCGAGCAGGGCCAGATGGGGGTGGCGTACCAGCTCTTCCTTCAGCCAGGCGATGAGGGCGTCCAGCCAGGCGAGCTTGTAGACGTATTTTTCCGAATCCAGGCTCTGGCCGTTGGGGATATACACGCACACCACGCGCACCCCCGCCACTGTGGCGGCCAGTACCCGCTTCTGCTCGTCGGCGTATCCCGGGATGCCGGCCTGCACGTCCGCCAGGGGATGGCGGCTGAGGATGGCCACGCCGTTGTAGGTCTTCTGGCCGGCAAAGGCCGCCTGCCAGCCGGCGGTCTCGATCTCGGTCCGGGGAAACTTGGCGTCCTCGGTCTTGGTTTCCTGCAGGCAGACCACATCCGGCCCGGCCGCGGCCAGCCAGTCCAGCAGATGCGGCAGGCGGACCTTGAGGGAGTTCACGTTCCAGGTGGCGAGCTTCATCGTGGCGCGGGGTATCGGGCGTAGCGTCCAGTGTATCGTTTTGCGTGACCCGGTGAGCGCGCCTCAGCGGGCGAGCCCCCCGATCGGCGGATCCGCCGCCTGTCCAGCCGACCGGCTGGTTTCGGTGCGGGAACTCGCCCTGACTTCGAGGCGTCTAGCCGGCGCGGTCAGCCCGCTTTCTCGGCCTTCGGCCCGGGGCGGGCGTACCACGGCTCCCGTCGCGCTGGCCGCGCTTTCATAACCTGACGTTCCGTCGAACCGAGAGGAGACATCATGAAGAAAGTCCTGTATCCCCTGCTGCCATTGTTGTGCGCGCCGCTGCTGGCGCAGGCCGATCCGGTGGTGGTGAAGATTCCGCGCCTGACCCTGGAGGCCGCGGAGAAGATCGCACTGGCGACGGTGGCCGCGTGTCGCAAGGAAGGCATACAGATCGGCGTCACCGTGGTCGATCGCAGCGGTGATGCCATGGTGGTGCTGCGCGACACCCTGGCACCGCGCGTGACTCTGGAGGTGAGCCGGCAGAAAGCCTTTACCGCGGTCAACTTCAATGCGCCGCTGTCCACCCTGGAGGACCGTTTCACCAAGCCGTTCTCGGTGGGCAAGATCGATGGCCTGGTGTTCTCCGCCGGTGGTATCCCCATCGAGGCCGCCGGCAACATCGTCGGCGCAGTGGGCGTTTCCGGCGCCGCCACCGGTGAACAGGACGAGGCGTGCGCGCGCGAGGGCATCAAGTCGATCGCGTTCGAACTGGAAACCGCCAGTCTGTGATGGCGTGCCGGCGGCGCGCGCCTTGGGGGGAGCGTCGCCGGATCACGCCGCGTTCGGCAAGACCTTAGGTAATAACAACTATGCAAATAGTTAATATACGGCAGGCTTGAGGGATAATTCGCCCCTTCGCAGGATGGGGGCCAAGGGTTTGCGCAGGAAGTATCGGCTGGCAGTGCTCATCGTCGTGCCCGTCGCGTTGGCGTGGGCGATGTGGTGGTCGTGGATGCGGCCGGAGGGTGCCGAACCCGCTGAACTCCTTTGGTTTCCGGTCGGCACCGGTCAGTCGGTGACGCCGCTGCCGACTCAACTGCCTCTGGACGCGCGCAAGGTGGAGCTGGGCCGGCGGCTGTTCCACGATACCCGTCTGTCGCGCGACGCATCGGTGGCCTGCGCCAATTGCCATGACCTGTCCAGAGCGGGGATCGACGGGCGCCCGCTGGCGGTCGGGATCGACGGGCGCGTGGGCGAGCGCAACAGCCCGACGGTGCTCAACACGGCGTTCAATTTCCGCCAGTTCTGGGACGGCCGCGCCGCGACCCTGGAGCAACAGGCGGCCGGCCCGGTGCATAGCCCGCTGGAGATGGACTCCAACTGGGCGCAGGTGCTCGACCGTTTACGGCGGGACGCAGGCTATCAGCGCGATTTCCGCGCGATCTGGCCGGACGGCCTCACCGCCGACAACATCCAGGCCGCGCTGGCGGAGTTCCAGCGCGGTCTGATCACCCCTGACGCACCGTTCGATCGCTACCTGCGCGGCGACGCGTCGGCGCTGGATCCACTGGCGCAGCGCGGCTGGCAGCGCTTCCGCGAACTGGGTTGCATCGCCTGTCATCAGGGAATCAACCTGGGCGGCAACATGTACGCCCACCTCGGCGTCATGGGTGACTTCTTCGCCGAGCGCGGCCGGCCCGTCGTCAAGGGGGATCTGGGGCGTTACAACGTCACCGGCCGGGAACGGGATCGACACGTATTCAAGGTGCCCGGGCTGCGCAACGTGGCGGTCACGGGCCCGTATTTCCATGACGGCTCGGTCGCCACACTGGAGGAGGCGGTGGTGATCATGGCGCGCTACCAGTTGGGCGTGACGTTGTCGGGCGAGGACAAGGCGGCGCTGGTGGCCTTTCTGCGCAGCCTGACCGGGAAGCGGCCGGCATTGCCAGGGGCGGTGCCATGAAGCGGCTGTCGCCACGCCTGGGCATCCTGGCAGCGCTGGCCGTGGCCGTGTTGGCCGTGGCGTGGTCTTTGCCGGAGGTGCGTGGCGACGTGGAACGGCATGAACGGGCGCGCGCGCGCATCACGGCACTGGAAGTGGCGCACGGCCGGCTGCGTGAACTGACCATCGGCCTGCGCCATGGCATCGTCAACAACTATGACGAGGGTAACGCCTGGTTGGCGCGGATACAGGCGGAGCAGGCCGCGCTGTCCGCCGAGCTCGAGCACCTGCCCGCGCTGCGCGCGCCCTGGCGTGCCTATCACCGGGCCGAGACCTCCCTGGAGCAGCATTGGGAGGATTTCAAGCTGCGCAACGCGCTGGTGCGCAACTCGCTGCGCTATTTCCAGAGCGATGCGCTGGAGTTCATGCGTGCGCTGCCTGCGACCACCGAGGGCAATCGGCTGCGTCAGCAGTTGGCCACGGTATCGCAGCAGTTGTTCATGCATGCCCTGGGCGAGGCCGGCACCAGCGCCGATCATGCCCTGCTGCCGCCGCAGGTCACGGGGCTGCCCGTGGCTGCGCGCCAAGAGCTGTCGCGGCTGCGGCGCCATGCCGAGCTGATCGCGCGCGAAAGCCCGGCACTGGAACGCGACCTGACGGCCATCGTGCATGGCGACGGCCGTGCGCACCTGGCTGCGTTGGCCGCCGCCAATCACGGCCTGCTGCTGGCCGAACAGCAGCGGGTGGAGCGTCATCGTATCGGCCTGCTGTTGGGTATCGGGGTGTTGTCACTGGCGCTGGCCGGGCTGGCCGTGCGTTACGTCGACAGCCTGCGCCAGCGCGAGCGCGATCTGCGTCTGGCCGGCACCGTGTTCGACCGCAGCCACCAGGGCATCGTGGTCACCGACCGCGACGGCACCATCGTGCGCGTCAACCGCGCCTATTGCGACATCACCGGCTATGCCGAGACCGAGTTGCTGGGGCAGAACCCACGCATCTTGAAATCCGGCCAGCAGGATGCCGGGTTCTATCGGGCGCTGTGGCAAGGTCTCCTGGCCGACGGGCGCTGGCAGGGCGAAATGCGCAACCGCCGCAAGAACGGCGCGGCGTTCGTACAGTGGATCAACATCGACGCCGTGGACACCGACGCCGGCGAGCGGCTGTACGTCGGCATCGCCTCCGACGTGTCCGAACTGGTGGAATCGCGCGAGCGCCTGTCCAGTCTGGCCTACTTCGACACGCTCACCGGCCTGCCCAACCGCTTCCTGTTCCATGACCGGCTGCGCCACGGCCTGGCGCGCGCCCGGCGCGAACGCGGCAGCCTGGCCGTGCTGTTCCTCGATCTCGACAACTTCAAGAACGTCAACGACACGCTGGGCCATGCCGCCGGCGACGAACTGT
Source organism: uncultured Thiobacillus sp. (assembly GCA_964440155.1). Classification (GTDB taxonomy): domain Bacteria; phylum Pseudomonadota; class Gammaproteobacteria; order Burkholderiales; family Thiobacillaceae; genus PFJX01. Next base: position 8,720 of record CAYTRH010000079.1, read on the forward strand.
TGGTGGAGATCGCGCGCCGCCTGCGCGCATGCGTGCGCGAGGCCGACACCGTGGCGCGGCTGGGCGGCGACGAGTTCGCGCTGTTGCTTCCCGATCCCGGCGGTCCGGAGAACACTGCGACCGTGGCTGCGGAGATCACGCGCGCGCTGGCCGCGCCCTGCCATGTCCACGGTTACGCCATCGTCTGCGGTGCCAGTGTCGGCATCACCTTCTATCCGGCCGATGGCGGCAGCGCCGAGCAGTTGCTGCGCAATGCCGACGTGGCCATGTACCGGGCCAAGGATCGCGGGCGCGGCACGTACCAGTTCTTCACCGAGGACATGGCGGCGGCGGTGGCGGAGACCCTGCGTATCGAGAACGGTCTACGCAACGCCCTGTCGGCCGGCGAACTGGAACTGCACTATCAGCCGCAGTTCGATCAGGATGGCCGCGTCACCGGCCTGGAAGCGCTGCTGCGCTGGAATTCGGTCGAGCTGGGCCAGGTGGCTCCGGCACGCTTCATTGCGGTGGCGGAGAAAAGCGGGCTGATCACCGACCTCGGCTGTTTCGCGCTGCGCGAGGCCTGCCGCCAGTGCGCCGAATGGCGCGCGCGACTGGACCCGGCGTTGCGCGTGGCGGTGAACCTGTCGGCCGCGCAGTTCCGCCACGACGGACTGGCCGAGCGCATCGCCGAGATACTGGCGGCGCATGCCCTGCCGGGCGACGCGCTGGAACTGGAGATCACCGAATCGGTGGTGATGGAGGACGTGGCACGCGGTCAGGAGGTGCTGCGCCGGCTCAAGCGCATGGGTTGCCGCATCGCCATCGACGACTTCGGCACGGGATATTCGTCGCTCGCCTATCTGCGTCGTTTTCCGGTCGACGTGCTCAAGATCGACAAGACCTTCGTCGATGGTCTGGGCATCGACAGCGACGACACCGCGGTGGTCGAGGCGGTCATCGGCCTGGCGCGCAGCCTGCGCATGGCAGTGGTCGCCGAGGGCGTCGAGACGCCCGGGCAACTGCGTGGCCTGCATGCGCTGGCCGGTGGCCTGGGCTTCGCGGCACAGGGCTACCTGCTGGCGCAGCCGCAGACGGCGGCCGCATTCGCCGCCGGCTACGCCGGTTTCTCGGCAACCTACCGGGCGTTGGCCGGCGCCGCTGGCGCCACCGGGCCGGCCGATGGGGTGGTGATGCCCGGCGACAACGGCACGCCCGGCGGCAACATCGGCGGCGGCGGGGGCGCCGGCAGCGGCAACGGCAGCGTGGGCGGCGGCAGTGGGCGTGGGTAGGGGGGCACTTCGTAGGGCTGATCCCTGACCGGTGGCGGCTTCAGCTTCTCTTTCAGGCTGCGTGCCAGATCGCGCTCCATCTGGCGGATCAGGTTGTCCATGTAATGGCCGCCTTCCTTCTTCAGGCGCACCATCAAGACTTCCAGTTTGAACGTGATGTCCGGCGGCAGGTAGACCTCTTCGCCCTTGAACGCGGCGATGACCGAGTTGCGCATGTACTCGAACAGCAGTGCAAGCTCCTCTTCGCTGAAATAGGTGCGCAACGAACGGCCCAGATCCGACAGCGTCGGTGGCGAAACGCTCGCTGCCGGCGGCGCGGCGGTTTCGGCCTGGGGCTCCTGGGACCATGCCGGCGCGGCGAGCGCGAGGGCGCAGGCCCAGGCGAGGATGTGGCGGCTAGCGTGCATGTTCGATCCGGCGCGTGGGATGAGCAATGTTACTCCCATTCCGCGCGCCACCCGCTGCGCATCGCGCCGGGTGAATCAGACGCGTCCGGCTGCCGGCAGCGGGGCGAGCAACGCCTGGATGTCGGCCTCGCCGAACTTGCTCAATGCGGCGGCGTCCTCGGACAGCACGCCGGCGGCCAGCTCGGCCTTCTTCTCCTGCAGTGCCAGGATCTTCTCCTCGATGCTGCCGGCCACCACCAGCTTGTAGACGAATACGTTCTTGTCCTGGCCGAGCCGGTGTGCGCGGTCGGTGGCCTGGTTCTCCGCCGCCGGGTTCCACCAGGGATCGTAGTGGATCACCGTATCGGCGGCGGTGAGGTTGAGGCCGACGCCGCCGGCCTTGAGGCTGATCAGGAAGATCGGCACCTCGCCGTCCTGGAAGCGACGGATCACCGCCTCGCGGTCGCGGGTCTCGCCGGTGAGCAGCACGTGGCCCAGTTCACGCCGCACCAGCTCGCGCTCGATCAGCTCCAGCATGCTGGTGAACTGCGAGAACACCAGGATGCGCCGGCCCTCGTCCACCAGTTCCGGCAGCATGTCCATGAGTTGGTCCAGCTTGGCGCGTTCCTTGACCTTCTTCGCCGCATCGAGCTTGACCAGGCGCGGGTCGCAGCAGACCTGACGCAGCTTGAGCAGCGCATCGAGGATGACGATCTGGCTGCGCGCGAAGCCCTGCGCGGCGATGGCTTCGCGCACCTTCTCGTCCATCGCGCTGCGTACGGTTTCGTACAGGTCACGCTGGCCGCCCTCCAGCTCCACGCTGCGCACGATCACCGTCTTGGGCGGCAGTTCGCGCGCCACGTCCTGCTTGCGCCGGCGCAGGATGAAAGGCTTGACGCGCGCCGCCAGCAGGTCGCGGCGCAGGCGGTCGCCGTGTTTCTCGATGGGTGTGCGCCAGGTCCGGGTGAACGACTTGGCATCACCGAGAAAACCGGGCAGCAGAAAGTCGAACTGCGCCCACAACTCGCCCAGGTGATTCTCCAGCGGCGTGCCGGTCAGGCACAGGCGATGGCGCGCGCGTAGCGTGCGCACCACGCGCGCGGCGTGGCTGGCGGCGTTCTTGACGGTCTGCGCCTCGTCCAGGATCAGCAGGTGGTAGTCGTGCTGCGCCAACGCCTCCTCGTCGCGCCACAGCAGGGGGTAGGTGGTGAGGATGACGTCGTGGCCGGGGATGTCGGCGAAGCGCTCGGCACGCTCCGGACCTTGCAGCGACAGCACGCGCAGGTCGGGGGCGAAGCGCGCCGCTTCGCGTTTCCAGTTGAAGATCAGCGAGGTCGGCAGCACCACCAGGCTGGGGCGGTCCATGCGTCCGGCCTCTTTTTCGAGCAACAGATGCGCCAGCGTCTGCGCGGTTTTGCCCAGCCCCATGTCGTCGGCCAGGATGCCGGCCAGGCCGTGTTCACGCAGGTATTGCAACCAGGCCAACCCTTCCAGTTGGTAGGGGCGCGGGGTCAGCGCCAGCCCGGCCGGCGGCGGCACGGCGCGGACGCCGTCGGCCTGACGCAGTTCGCGCGCGAAGCGCGTCACCGCCGCCATGCCCTCGATGCGCCAGCCTTCGTTCAGCTCCTCCAGGCGCGGTGCATCCAGACGCGACAGGCGCAGGGGACCGTCGCCGGGCGGTGCGTCGAACAGATCGATCAGTGTGCGCGCCAGCGGCTTGATGCGCCCCGCGGGCATGCGCAGGCGGGTGCCGTCGGCAGTGGTCAGGATCACCGGCGCGTCATCGGCGATACGCGCCAGGCTGTCGGCGTCGAGCCAGCGCACGTCGCGTTTGAACAGTTCGTATAGCAGCGGGGCCAGCGGCAGACGCCGGCCGTCGACGACGATGCCCATGTCCAGACTGAACCAGCCGCCCTCGTTCTCTTCCAGACGCGCGTCCCAGGCCTCGACGTCCAGTACCAGATGGCGGAAATCCGGCGCCATTTCCACCTGCCAGCCGGCTGCGCGCAGCGCCGGCACATCTTCGGCCATGAATGCCGGCCAGTGGGCGGGGCTTTCCAGGCCGTACAGGTGCGGCGGGCGCGGCCGCGTGGCGAACAGCGTGTTGGCCGGCACCGGTTCGATGCCGTGCTGCGCGAGCTCGGCCAGGCGCGCGTTTTCGTGCTCGATGCGCCGGCGCACGTGCACGGTTTCGCCTTGCGGCGTGACGAAATACTCCTGGCGCTGTCCCGGCTGCACACTCACCTCGTCATAGTGGAAGGTCGGCAGCAGGAAATCGAACAGCCGGTCACCATAGCGGTAACCCCGATAGCGGCTGGCGTCGATCACTTCCTGGGTGCCGAGCGCCAGGGAGCAGCGCGGTTCCACGTCGATCACGCGCAACGTCGGGGTGGCGGGCGCCGGCAGTTGCGGCGCGTGCTGGCGCAGCGCGCCGGCCACCAGCGCCAGTTCGCGCGCGTTCAGCGCCGGCAGGGTGAGCAGGCGCGCGATCACGGCGGTGGGCGCATCCAGCGTCAGTTCGCCCAGTTCGTGTCGTTCGCGGTCGATGTACCAGACCTTGTTCAGCGGCAATGCGCCATGGATGGGCGGCGTGGCCCGTAGCACGAACACGGTCTC
>CAYTRH010000080.1:0-12948 GCA_964440155.1 uncultured Thiobacillus sp.
ACGTGCTGTTGTTCATCGACAACATCTACCGTTACACCCTGGCCGGTACCGAAGTCTCGGCGCTGCTCGGCCGCATGCCCTCGGCGGTGGGGTACCAGCCCACGCTGGCGGAGGAGATGGGCCGCCTGCAGGAGCGCATCACCTCGACCCGCACCGGCTCCATCACCTCCTTCCAGGCGGTGTACGTGCCAGCGGACGACTTGACCGACCCGTCACCGGCGACCACGTTTGCCCACCTCGACGCTACGCTGGTGCTGAGCCGGCAGATCGCCGAACTGGGCATCTACCCCGCGGTCGACCCGCTCGACTCCACTTCGCGCCAGCTCGATCCGTTGGTGGTCGGCGAGGAACATTATTCCGTCGCGCGTCAGGTGCAGGCCACCTTGCAACGCTACAAGGAGTTGCGCGACATCATCGCCATTCTGGGGATGGATGAACTGTCGCCGGAGGACAAGCTGGTGGTGGCGCGCGCGCGCAAGATCCAGCGCTTCCTGTCGCAGCCGTTCTTCGTCGCCGAGGTGTTCACCGGTGCCGCCGGCAAGTACGTGCCGCTGAAGGACACCATCGCCGCGTTCAAGGCCATCGTCAACGGCGAGTACGACCACCTGCCCGAGCAGGCGTTCTACATGGTCGGTCCGATCGAGGAAGCCGTGGAGAAAGCCAAGACCATCCAGTAAACCGTCCGTGCGCGCTGCGCACGCGGTAACGAGGAATTCACCATGGCCATGACTCTGCACATCGACATCGTCAGCGCGGAAGCGTCCATCTATTCCGGGCTGGCGGAATTCGTCGTCGTGCCCGCGGAGATGGGCGAGGTCGGCATCTATCCGCGCCACACCCCGCTACTCACGCGTATCAAGCCGGGATCCGTGCGCATCAAGGTGCCCGAGCGCGACGATGAGGATCTGATCTACGTTTCCGGTGGCATCCTGGAAGTGCAGCCGGGGGTGGTCACAATCCTCTCGGACACCGCCATCCGCGGGGCCGATCTGGACGAGGCGCGCGTGCTGGAAGCCAAGCGTCAGGCTGAGGAAAGCATGAAGAACCGCTCCTCGGCCATGGACTATGCGCGCGCGCAGGCGGAATTGGCCGAAGCCGTGGCCCAGTTGCAGGCCATACAGAAGCTGCGCAAGATCAAGCACTGATCGGTTCGCCGCGGACGGGCACGGGGCGGCTACGGCCGCCCTATTCGTTTGGTTGGGCGCGGCAGAGCGCAAGGCGGCATGCCCAGCCCATGCCGTCGGTTTATACTGCGCGCGGTTTTGCCTGCCCGACTTCCCCATGACCGACCCGCTCAACGTCGTGATCCTCGCCGCCGGCAAGGGCACGCGCATGAAATCCGATCTGCCCAAGGTGCTGCACCCGCTGGCCGGCCGTCCTTTGCTGGGCCATGTGCTGGCCGCCGCCGACGCGCTCGCCCCTGCGCGCATCTGCGTGGTCTACGGCCACGGCGGTGATGCGCTGCCGCGCGCCATCGACCGCCCCGACCTTGCCTGGGCACGCCAGGAGCCGCAACTGGGCACCGGCCACGCGGTGCAACAGGCGTTGCCCTATCTGGACGATGCCGCCCTGTGCCTGATCCTGTACGGCGACGTACCGCTGACCCGCGTCGAGACGCTGCGCGAAATGACGCTGATCGCGGGCCGGGACGCGGTCGCCCTGCTCACCGTGCGGCTGGCCAACCCGGCTGGTTACGGCCGCATCGTGCGCGACCCGGGCGGGCGGGTGCAGCGCATCGTCGAGCACAAGGACGCCAGCGCCGAGGAATTGGCCATCGACGAGGTCAACACCGGCATCCTGTGCCTGCCGGTCGCTCGCCTGGCGCAATGGCTGGCACGGCTGCGCAACGACAACGCCCAGGGTGAGTACTACCTGACCGACATCATCGCCATGGCGGTGCAGGATGGGGTGCAGGTCATCCCCTGCCATCCCGGCGCCGAATGGGAGGTGCTGGGCATCAATAGCCGGCAGCAGCTCGCCGACCTGGAGCGCGTGCACCAGCGCGAGCTCGCGCACGCGCTGATGACCGAAGGCGTCACGCTGATCGACCCGGCGCGCATCGACGTGCGCGGCGAACTGCGCTGTGGCCGCGACGTGCTGATCGATGTCAATGCGGTATTCGAAGGGCGGGTTACGTTGGGTGACGGTGTGCGCGTCGGCGCCCACTGCGTGCTCAAGGACGTGGACGTGGCCGCGGGGGTCGAGATCAAGCCGTTTTGCCATATCGAAGGCGCTCGTATCGGCGCCCATGCGGTGATCGGCCCGTATGCGCGTATCCGACCGGGCAGCGTGCTGGACGACGACGTCCACATCGGCAACTTCGTCGAGCTGAAGAACAGTGAGGTCGGCTGCAATTCCAAGATCAACCATCTGTCCTACGTGGGCGATGCCACGGTCGGCCGCAAGGTCAACATCGGCGCCGGTACCATCACCTGCAACTATGATGGTGCCAACAAGCATCGCACGGTGATCGAGGACGAAGCCTTCATCGGTTCGGATACGCAACTGGTCGCGCCGGTCACGGTCGGCCGCGGCGCCACGCTGGGCGCCGGCACTACGCTGACGCGCGACGCGCCGGCCGGCGAACTGACGCTGGCGCGTGCGCGCCAAGTGACGGTGGCCGGCTGGCAGCGACCGACCAGGGCCACCCGGGACAAGCCTTGATGCTCGCGCCACGCCCGACCCAGTCCCCCGTTTTCGTCACAGCATCCGGAGTCTGAGCCATGTGCGGCATCGTCGGCGCGATTGCGCAACGCAACGTCGTTCCCATCCTGATCGAGGGTCTGCAACGTCTGGAGTATCGCGGTTACGACTCCGCCGGTCTGGCGGTACGCCAGGCGGACGGCGGTATCGGCCGCATCCGCGCGCTGGGTAAGGTGGCCATGCTGCGCCAGTTGCTGGAGAGCAACCCGATCACCGGCGACCTGGGCATCGCCCACACCCGCTGGGCCACGCACGGCATGCCGGCCGAGCGCAACGCCCACCCGCACATGAGCGGCGAGAAGGTGGCGGTGGTGCACAACGGCATCATCGAAAACCACGCCGAACTGCGTGAGGATCTGCGCCGGCGCGGTTTTCACTTCACCTCCGAGACCGATACCGAGGTCATCGCCCATCTGCTCGCGCATCTGCTGGACGAGGAACCCGACCTGCTGCGCGCCACGCAGCGCGCCGTCCGCCAGCTGGTCGGCGCCTATGGCCTCGCCGTGGCCAGCCCCGGCGAGCCCGACCGCCTGGTGGTGGCGCGCGCCGGCAGTCCGTTGGTCATCGGCCTGGGTGTGGGCGAGAACTTCATCGCTTCCGACGTGTTCGCGCTGCTGCCGGTCACACAGCGTTTCGTGTTTCTGGAGGAGGGCGATATCGCCGAGATCCGCCGCGACGGCATCCAGGTGTACGACGCCGACGGCCGGCCGGTGGCACGCGCCGAGCGTCTGTCGCAGTTGCCGGCTTCCACCGCCGACAAAGGGCCATACCGCCACTACATGTTGAAGGAGATCTTCGAGCAGCCGGCGGTGATCGCCGAGACGCTGGAAGGGCGTATCCACAAGGGGCGGCTGCTGCAGGACAGCTTCGGCCACGAGGCGCGGCAATTGTTCGAGCGCGCGCGTGGCGTGCACATCGTCGCCTGCGGTACCAGCTACCACGCCGGACTGGTGGCGCGTTACTGGCTGGAGGAGATCGGCATCCCATGCAGCGTCGAGGTGGCGAGCGAATACCGTTACCGCAAGGTGGTGGTGCCGCCGGACACGCTATTCCTGTCCATCTCCCAGTCCGGCGAGACCGCCGACACGCTGGCCGCGCTGCGCTTCGCCAAGACTGCCGGCTATGCCGGCAGCCTGACCATCTGCAACGTGCCGGAATCGTCTTTGACGCGTGAGTCCGACGTGGCGCTGATGACCCGCGCCGGTCCGGAGATCGGCGTCGCCTCCACCAAGGCGTTCACCACCCAGCTCACCGCGCTGCGTCTGGTGGTGCTGGCGCTGGCCAAACAACGCGGCCTGAGCGCGGAGGACGAACAGCGCCTGGTCGATGAACTGCACGCCCTGCCGCGTCAGGTGGAAGTGGTGCTGGAACTGTCGGACGCCATCCGCGCCATGGCCGAGGCCTTCGCCGACAAGCATCATGCCCTGTTCCTCGGGCGCGGACCGTTCTACCCCATCGCACTGGAAGGCGCGCTGAAGCTCAAGGAAATCTCCTATATCCATGCCGAAGCCTATCCCGCGGGCGAACTCAAGCATGGCCCGCTGGCGCTGGTGGATGCCGACATGCCGGTGATCTGCGCGCTGCCGGACGACCCGCTGCTCGACAAGGTGTTGTCCAACTTGCAGGAGGTGCGCGCGCGCGGCGGTGAGTTGTTTCTGTTCTCGGACCACAACGTCAGGATCGAACTGGACCACTATCAGAACCTGACGCTGGCCGACATCCGCCCGACCACCGCGCCCATCGTCTACAGCGTACCGCTGCAACTGCTGGCCTATCATGTCGCCGTGCTGAAAGGCACCGACGTCGACCAGCCGCGCAATCTCGCCAAGTCCGTCACCGTGGAGTGAACGTGCCATGCCGGTGATCGCGGTATTCAACCAGAAGGGTGGCGTCGGCAAGACCACGACGACGCTGAACGTGGCCGCGTCCCTGGCCCTGCTGGAGCGCAAACCGGTAGTACTCGATCTCGACCCGCAGGCGCACGTCAGCCTGGCACTGGGCGTGCGCAATCCGCCCGCGGCCAGCACCAGCGCCGCGTTCTTTCGCGAGCGAACGCCGATCAACTCCTTGTTGCGCCGGTTGGCGAACGACATCCGTCTGCTGCCGGGCCACCCCGACCTGTCCAAGATCGAGGCGCAACTGGGTTCCCAGCCCGGCGTCGCAGCCACGTTGCGCAACGGGTTGACGACCGCCTTCGCGCACAGTCACGACACCCCGATACTGATCGACTGTGCGCCGGCGCTGGGCGTGCTCGCGCTGAACGCCCTGTTCGCAGCCGACCGGGTGTTGATCCCGGTCACCGCGGATTTCCTCGCCATGCAGGGCCTGTACCGTCTGGACCTGGCCCTGGGCGTGCTGGAGGGGCCGCTGAAGCGGCGTATCGAACGCCGCATCGTGCTCACCCGTTTCGACGAAGCCAAGGCCCATTGCCGCGAAGCGCTGGCCAGCCTGCGCAGCCGCTACGGCGACAGCCTGTGCGAGACGCGCATCAGCGACGACCCGGCGCTGTCCGAGAGCCCCGCGCACGGCATGGACATCTTCGCCTATTCCTCGGACTCGCCCGGCGCCCATGACTATCGTTTGCTGACCATGGAGCTGCTGTCCAAGGGGTTCTTTGCCTGAGCCGGTCGCGCCATGGTGAGCAACGGCGACTGGCTGGAGCGCACGCAGGCCGCCGTCTGGCACCCGTGCACGCAGATGCTCCACCTGCGCGACTTGCCGCCGCTGCCGATCGCGCGCGGCGAGGGGCCGTGGCTGTACGATCACGATGGCCGTCGCTATCTCGACGCCATCTCGTCCTGGTGGGTCAACCTGTTCGGCCACGCCAACCCGCGCATCAACGCCGCCATCATCGATCAGCTCAACCGCATCGAGCACGTCATGCTGGCCGGCTGCACGCATGCGCCGGTGGTCGAACTGTCCGAGCGCCTCGCCGCGCTGAGCGGCCTGGGCCATGCCTTCTACGCCTCGGACGGCGCCAGCGCCACCGAGATCGCGCTGAAGATGAGCTTCCATTACTGGCGCAACGTCGGTCGCGGCGCCAAGACCGGTTTCGTCTCGCTGCGCCAGAGTTATCATGGCGAAACCCTGGGCGCGCTGTCGGTGACCGATGTCGCGCTGTTCAAGGACACCTACGCACCCTTGCTGCGCCACAGCCATCAGGTGGCCAGCCCGGACTGGCGCCTGGCGGAACCGGGTGAATCCGCCGAAGCCTACGCGCTGCGTGCCGCGGCGGACCTGGAAGCCTGGCTGGCTGCGCACGCCGACGCCACGGCCGCGCTGATCGTCGAACCGCTGGTGCAGGGCGCCGCCGGCATGGCCATGTATCACCCCGTCTGGCTGACCCGCGCGCGCGCATTGTGCGACCGCTACCAGGTGCATCTGATCGCCGACGAGATCGCGGTCGGCTTCGGTCGCACCGGCACCCTGTTCGCCTGCGAGCAGGCCGGCATCCGGCCCGATTTCCTATGCCTGTCCAAGGGCATCAGCGGTGGTTATCTGCCGTTGTCCTGCGTGCTCACGCGCGACGATATCCATGCCGCATTCCTGGACGAGCGCACGGCGCGCGGCTTCCTGCATTCGCATTCCTACACCGGCAATCCGCTCGCCTGCCGCGCCGCCCTGGCCGTGCTGGACATCTTCGCGGCGGACGACGTGCTCGCAGCCAATCGGGCCAAGGCCGCGCGCTTCAATGTGTTGTTGGCCGACCTCGCCGCGCATCCGCGCGTGCGCCATTTCCGCAACATCGGCATGATCTGGGCGTTCGACGTGGCCCACGCACCGCCGCATTTCGCGCGCGACTTCCACCGCCGCGCGCTGGAGCACGGCGTATTGCTGCGGCCGATCGGCGACACGGTCTATTTCATGCCGCCCTATGTGGTCGACGACGCCGACATGGCGTTGCTGGCACGTACCTGCGAGACCCTGCTGTAATCCCGACCATATTTGTCAGGTAATGGCGCCTGCGCCTACACTGCCGGCTTTGCGCTGCGCCGCGTCGCCATGGCCAATTCGCTCGCCCGCGAGACCAGTCCCTATCTGCTGCAACACGCCGACAATCCGGTGGACTGGCGCGTCTGGGATGCGGACGCGCTGGCGCTGGCGCGCCGCGAGGACAAGCCCATCCTGCTGTCGGTGGGCTATTCCACCTGTCACTGGTGCCACGTGATGGCGCGCGAATCGTTCAGTGATGCCGAAATCGCCGCGGCCATGAACCGCGACTTCATCTGCATCAAGGTGGACCGCGAGGAGCGGCCCGATCTCGATCAGCTCTATCAGCACGCGCTGCACGTGCTGACCGGTCGCGCCGGTGGCTGGCCGCTCACGCTGTTCCTGACGCCGGACGGCGTGCCGTTCTTCGGCGGCACCTATTTTCCTCCCCAGCCGCGTTACCAGCTGCCCGGATTCCCCCAGGTGCTCGCCGCCGTGGCCACGGCCTGGCGCGAGCGGCGCGCCGAGATCCAGGCCGGCCATGCGGCGCTGCTGGACGCCATGGCGCGCAGCGTGCCGCAGGCTCGAATGGCGGCGCGGCTGGACGAAGCGCCTTTACTGCGCGCCGTCGCCGATCTCAAGCGCGGCTACGATGCCGGCCACGGCGGCTTCGGCGGCACGCCCAAGTTCCCGCGCCCGCCGGAACTGGAGTTCCTGTTCTGGTCGGGCGACGCGCAAGCGCGCGCCATGGTGCTGCTTACACTGGAGAACATGGCCGCGCGCGGCCTGATGGACCAGTTGGGCGGCGGCTTCTTTCGCTATTCCGTGGATGAACGCTGGTCCATCCCGCATTTCGAGAAAATGCTGTACGACAACGGCCCGCTGCTGGCGCTGTACGGCGATGCCTGGGCGGTGACCGGGCGCGCGCAGTTCATGCGCGCGGCCGAGCTGCTGGTGGGGTGGTTGGTGCGCGAGATGACCTCGCCGGAAGGCCTGTTCTACAGCGCTCAGGACGCCGACAGCGAGCACGAGGAGGGACGGTTCTATCTGTGGACGCCGGCGCAGGTCGCTGCCCTGCTATCGGCGCAGGAATACGCCGTGGCGGCCGCGGTATGGGGTCTGGACGGCGCAGCCAATTTCGAGCAGCGCGCCTGGCATCTACAGCGCGTGCGTACTGTCGAGGCCGTGGCGCAGGAACTGGCCATCGACCGCACACAGGCGGAACGTCTGCTGGAAAGTGCGCGCGAACGACTGTTCGAGGCGCGTCGCCTAAGGGTGCCACCGGCGCGCGACGACAAGGTGCTCACCGCCTGGAACGCCCTGATGATCCGCGGTCTCGCCCGCGCCGGCCGCCGATGTGCCCGCGCCGACTGGATCGATCTGGCGGCACGGGCGGCGCGCGCACTGCACACCCGCGTCTGGCGTGACGGCCGTCTGGCGGCGACCTGGCAGGGTGGCCGCGCCCGCCACAACGGCTATCTCGACGACCATGCCTTTTTTCTCGATGCGCTGCTGGAGCTGGCGCAGGCCGACTGGCACGGCGACTGGCTGACCTGGGCGCGCGCCCTCGCCGACACGCTGCTGCGCGATTTCGAGGATGCGGAAGCGGGCGGCTTCTACTTCACCGGTCACGATCACGAGCGGCTGATCCAGCGCATCAAGAACGGTTACGACCAGGCCATGCCATCCGGCAACGGCGTCGCCGCGCGCGCGCTCGGCCGCCTCGCGCTGCTGCTGGACCGGCCGGATTACCAAGCCGCCGCGCGTCGCTGCGTGGCGCTGTTCATGGCCGAGCTGGATGCGCAGCCGGCGGCCTTCCCGGGTCTGCTCGGCGCACTGCGCGAGCAATTGCAGCCGCCGCGTCTGGTACTGCTGCGCGGGCCGGACGCGGGGCTGTGCGCGTGGCATGGCGCGGTCGGCCGCGTGGCCGATGACGCCACGATGGTGTTCGCGCTCGGCGCAAAGGCGGAAGCCTGGGAAATTCCTACCAGTTTGCGCAAACCGCTGGGCAGCACCGTCAACGCCTACGTTTGCGCTGGCGTTAACTGCCTACCTGAAATAGTCCAATTGACTGATCTATTGGCCATTTTCAGTGAACCCGCGGTCAAGTAATATCCGCCGCGCAACATCTGTTGCCATCGTCCACATAAGGAGATTTTCGACATGAAAGCTATCGTGATCGCCGCCGCTGCCGCACTTGCCATCGGATCCAACATCGCCGCCGCCGACGAGGCCCTGGCCAAGAAGAGCGCCTGCATGAGCTGCCACCAGATGGAACGCAAGGTGGTCGGCCCCGCCTACAAGGACATCGCCAAGAAGTACAAGGGCGACGCCAAGGCCGCCGAGCATCTGGTCAACGTCATCAAGAAGGGTGGCAAGGGTGTCTGGGGTCCGGTGCCGATGCCGCCGCACCCGCAGGTTTCCGACGCCGACGCCAAGAAGCTGGCGGACTGGGTGCTGTCGCTGTAACAGCACGAGCACAGCGCGGGGCCGGGGTGACCCGGCCTTTTTCATTTTCGCGGTGCGATGCGCGTGCGGCTGGCCGAAATCGGCGCGTTCGGAAAGCGCCGTCGGCGGTGTGATATAAATCCACCGTTACGAACGGCCCAACGGAGTCCCGCGTGAAGTCCACCCTGTTCGCCTCCTCAGCGCTGCTGCTGGCGCTGCTCGTCGCCGGCTGCGGCGACAAGAAGTCCGCCGATGTCGAGGTCGTCCGCATCGGCTCGGTCGCGCCGCTCACCGGTCCGCAGGCGCATCTGGGCAAGGACAACGAGAACGGCGCGCGTCTCGCAGTTGAGGAAATCAACGCCGGCGGGCTGGTGCTGAACGGCCGCAAGGTGCGCCTGGAGCTGATCGGTGAGGATGACCATGCCGAGCCGAAAACCGCCACCATCGTCGCGCAGAAGCTGGTCGACCAGGGGGTCAAGGCGGTGATCGGCCACCTCAATTCCGGCACCACCATCCCCGCGTCCAAGATCTACCATGACGCCGGCATTCCGCAGATCTCGCCGTCCGCCACCGCCATCGCCTACACCGCCCAGGGTTACAAGACCGCCTACCGGGTGATGACCAACGACGAGCAGCAGGGCAAGGTATTGGGCGAATACGCCACCGGCCCGTTGGGCGCGCGGCGCATCGCGGTGATCGACGACCGCACCGCTTATGGCCAGGGTCTGGCCGACGAATTCGAGAAGGCCGCGCGCGCCGCAGGTGCCGAGATCGTCGCGCGCGAGTTCACCAACGACCGCGCCACCGATTTCGCCGCCATCCTGACCAACATCAAGGGCAAGTCGCCCGACCTGGTGTTTTTCGGCGGCATGGACCCGCAGGGCGGGCCCATGGCCAAGCAGATGAAACGGCTGGGCATCAATGCCCGCCTGCTCGGCGGGGATGGCTTGCAGAATGCCAATTTCATCAAGCTGGCGGGTGCCGACGCCGAAGGCGTGATCGCCTCCTCGCCCGGTCTGCCCATCGCTTCCATGCCCGGCGGTGCCGCGTTCCGCGAGAGTTTCGAGGCCAAGTACGGCGTGATCCAGGTGTACGCGCCGTATGCCTACGATGCGGTCTACGTGCTGGTCGCGGCGATGATCCGTGCCAATTCGGCCGACCCGGCCAAAGTGCTGGCGGAACTGCCCAATACCGACCACAACGGCGTCACCGGTCCGATCCGCTTCGACCACAAGGGCGACACGCTGGGCGGCGCGGTGACGCTGTATCAGGTCAAGGATGGCGCCTGGCAGGTGCTGGAGACGGTGAAGCGCTGATCCGGCCCGCTGACGGAGCCGGATCGCCGCGCTCATCTGCTCCGCATCGCTCATGGACATTTTGACCCAACAACTGATCAACGGCTTGGTGCTGGGCAGTATCTATGCCCTGGTGGCACTGGGTTACACCATGGTGTATGGCATTTTGGAGCTGATCAACTTCGCGCACGGCGAAGTCACCATGATCGGCGCCATGGTGGCGCTGACCGTGATCGGCCTGTTGCTGGGCATGGCGCCGGAACTGCCCGGCCTGCTGGTGGTGTTGTCCGGTCTGCTGGTGGCGATGCCCGCCTGCATGGCACTGGCGTTCGCGATCGAGAAGGTCGCCTACCGGCCGCTGCGCCGCGCGCCGCGCCTGGCGCCGCTGATCACCGCCATCGGCGTGTCCATCATCCTGCAGAACGTGGCCATGCTGGTGTGGGGCCGGCAGTACGTGGCGTTTCCCGCCATCCTGCCGCAGGGGCAGTATGAAGTGTTCGGCGCGCACATCACCGATCTACAACTGGTCATCATCGTGCTGTCGCTGGCCACCATGGCCGGCCTGTGGCTGCTGGTCGAGCGCACCCGTCTGGGCCGCGCCATGCGCGCCACCGCGCAGTCCAAGGAGGTGGCGGCACTGATGGGGGTCAACGTCGATCGGGTCATCTCCGCTACCTTCGTCATCGGTGCCGCCATCGCCGCCATCGCCGGCGTCATGGTCAGCGCCTATTACGGTCTGGCGCATTACCACATGGGTTTTCTGCTCGGCCTCAAGGCGTTCGCCGCGGCGGTGCTGGGCGGCATCGGCAACATCGCCGGCGCCATGCTCGGCGGCTTGCTGCTGGGCATCATCGAAGCGCTGGGCGCCGGTTACATCGGCGACCTCACCGGCGGCTTCCTCGGCAGCCATTACCAGGACGTGTTCGCCTTCTTTGTGTTGATCCTGGTGCTGGTGTTCCGCCCATCCGGCCTGTTGGGGGAACGGGTTGCGAACCGCGCTTGACGCCCTGCGCGCGCGCCCGCGCCTCGCCTTCGCGCTGCTCGCCGCATTGTTGGTCGCGCTGCCCTTCCTGGTCGGCGCCGGCCTGGGCAACTCGTGGGTACGGGTGCTGGATTTCGTGCTGCTGTACATCCTGTTGGCGCTCGGTCTCAACATCGTGGTCGGCTATGCCGGCCTGCTCGACCTGGGCTTCATCGCTTTCTATGCCATCGGCGCCTACGTCTACGCCCTGCTCGCCAGTCCGCATTTCGGCCTGCATCTGCCGTTCTGGGCCATCCTGCCGATCGGCATGGCGCTGGCCGGACTGTTCGGCGTGCTACTGGGCGCGCCGACCCTGCGCCTGCGCGGCGACTACCTGGCCATCGTCACGCTCGGCTTCCACGAAATCATCCGCATCTTCCTCAACAACCTGAACGCGCCCTACAACCTCACCAACGGCCCGCAGGGCATCAACCTGATCGACCCGATCACCATCGGCGGACACGCCTTGAGCCGGCCGCTGGAACTGTTCGGTATGACGGTGCCGTCCACCTATCTGTACTACTATGTGTTCCTTGCCTTCACGTTGCTGGTCATGGCAGTGGCCATCCGCCTGCAGGACTCGCGCATCGGCCGCGCCTGGGCGGCGCTGCGCGAGGACGAGGTGGCCGCCGCCGCCATGGGTATCAACACGCGCAACGTCAAACTGCTGGCGTTCGCCATGGGCGCCACCTTTGCCGGTCTGGCCGGCGGCCTGTTCGCCTCGTTCCAGGGCTTCGTCAGCCCGGAGAGTTTCTCGCTGTGGGAATCCTTCCTGGTACTGTGCATGATCGTGTTGGGCGGCATGGGCCATATCCCCGGTGTCATCCTGGGCGCGGCCTTGCTCACGGTGATTCCGGAAGCGCTACGCTATCTCGGCGATCTGCAACGCGCCACGCTGGGCCATGTGGTGCTGGACCCGGCCGACCTGCGCATGCTGTTGTTCGGCATCGCCCTGGTGATCATGATGATCTATCGCCCGGCCGGTCTGATCCCGTCGCGTCAGCGCAAGCGCGAATTGACCGCCCGGGACGGCGTCGCCGAGCAGGAGCAGGCCTCGCTATACGACGCCAGGGCCTGACATGGCGGATTTGCTGCAAGTCCAGGGCGTCACCAAACGCTTCGGCGGGCTGGTCGCGCTGGAGGATGTGTCGCTGAGCGTGCGTCACAGCGAAATCTATGGCCTGATCGGCCCCAACGGCGCCGGAAAGACCACGCTGATGAACCTCGTCACGGGTCTGTATGACCTGACCCGTGGCGAGGTGCGTCTGGACGGCGTGCCGCTGCACGGTCTGAAGCCGCACCGCATCGTCGAGGCCGGTTTCGCGCGCACGTTCCAGAACATCCGACTGTTCGCCAACATGACCGCGCTGGAGAACGTCATGGTCGGCCGTCATGCGCGCACCCGCATCGGTCTGGTCGGCGCCATCCTGCGCACGCCGCGCGCGCACGCGGAGGAGGCGGCGATCCGCGCCCGCGCCGGCGCGCCGCTCGACCTCGCCGGCCTGCGCGGCCCGGCGCGCGCGCGGGCCGGCCGGCTCAGCTATGGCGACC
>CAYTRH010000081.1:0-12367 GCA_964440155.1 uncultured Thiobacillus sp.
CGCGCCGCCGACGCCGCCGGTACAGCCGGCGGCACCCGCGCAGGCGCAACCCGCACCCGGCGAGCAGTTGCTGCGCGCACTGCTGGCCGGGCGCACGTCACTGGAGGAGGAAACGCGTATCGGCGAGCGCATCGCCGGCAACCTGCTGGGCGCGGCGCCGCTGGTGCGCGACGACGGCCTGCAACGCTATGTCAACCGGGTCGGGCGCTGGGTCGCGCTGCAAAGCGAACGCCCGGACATCAACTGGCGCTTCGGCGTGATCGACAGCGACGACATCAATGCCTTCGCCGCGCCGGGCGGCTTCATCTTCGTCACCAAGGGTCTGTACCGCAGGCTCAACAACGAGGCCGAACTGGCCGGCGTGCTGGCGCATGAGATCGGCCACGTGCTGCGCCAGCATCACCTCAAGCTGATGCAGCAGTCGCAGATGGTCGCGGCGATCGGCGGGTTGCTCGGGCGGCAGGCACGTAATGAGAGCGAGCTCATCCAGAACCTGATCGGCAACGGTGCGGAGATCGTCGCGCGCGGCCTGGACAAGGATGCCGAGCACGAGGCCGACCGCATCGGCATGGTGCTTGCCGCGCGCGCCGGCTACGACCCCTACGCGCTGCCGGCGGTACTGGCGGAGATCGGCCACATCGCCGGCAACGACCGCAGCGTGTCGCTGCTGTTCAAGACCCATCCGCATCCGCGTGACCGGCTGAGTCACCTCGGTGAGGCGGTGGGCGATCGTTTCGATCAGCTTGCCGACGGCAAGCTCCTGTCCGAGCGCTTCTATCGTCTGCGCTGAGCCACCATGACGCTGCGCACACGACGTTTCTTGGGCCAGTTCGGCCTGAGTGTGTTGTTCCTGCTGCTGCTGCTGGGCCACGTCGGCGGTGCCTATACCTTCACGCTGATCGCCAAGTTCGAGGCGGCGCTGTACGACATGAAGACGCGGCTGTCGGCCGATGCGCGCATGGATGACCGCGTCGCCATCGTCGACATCGACGAAAAGAGCCTGCGCGAGCTGGGGCGCTGGCCGTGGCCGCGCGACCTCACCGCCAAGCTCACGCGCAATCTGTTCGAGCAGTACGGCGTGGCGGCGATCGGTTACGACATCGTGTTCGCCGAACCGGACCAGAGTTCCGGACTGCCGGTGCTGGAACGACTGGCGCGCGGACCGTTGGCCGGCGAGACCGGCTTCCGCGCCATGCTGGAGCGCATGCGCCCACAACTGGACTACGACGGCATACTGGCCGACGCGCTGCAAAGTGGCCCGGCGGTGCTGGGCTTCTATTTCAACTACGCACAGCCGCCGGAGATCGTCGGCCAGTTGCCCGAACCGGCCGTGGACTGCGCGCTGCTGGCGCAGCATGGCATCGAAGTGCACGACGCCATCGGCTACAACGCCAATCTGCCGCGTCTGCAGGCGCGCGCCGCCGGCGCCGCGTTCTTCAACATGGAGGCGGATTTCGACGGGGTCGCGCGGCGCATGCCCATGATCATGCGCCACGACGGCCGCTGCTATGGGTCGCTGTCGCTGATCACCACCGGCGCCGGCATGGGTGCGCAGCATCTGGCGTTGCAGCCGGCCCAGGGCTGGCGCCCGCCGCGTCTGGACCTGGACGGGCTGCTGGTGCCGCTGGACGGTGCCGGCCGCGCCCTGGTGCCCTACCGCCAGGCCCATGCCTATCCCTACATTCCCGCCACCGACGTGATCCATGGGCGCACGCCGGTGGCGCTGCTGGAGGGGCGCATCGTGCTGATCGGCTCCACCGCGCCCGGCATCATGGATCTGCGGGTCACGCCGGTGTCACGCATCCTGCCCGGCGTGGAAATCCACGCCAACCTGATCGCCGGCATGCTGGACGACACGGTCAAGTGGCAGCCGGTCAACAGTACTCTGCTGGAAGTGCTGGTCATCGCCGCACTGGGCCTGGCCCTGGCCGCGCTGCTGCCGCTGGTGTCGCCGCTGTGGGCGGCGCTGGCCACCTTGGGGTTCACGGTGCTGCTCGGCGCCGGCAACCTGTATGCCTGGCAGGGGTTGCATGCGCAGTTGCCGCTGGCCGCGCCGCTGTTGGCGGTGTGGGGCCTGTTCGTGCTCAACATGAGTTACGGCTTCTTCGTCGAGGCGCGCTCCAAGGCGCAGATCACCCGCCTGTTCGGCCAGTACATCCCGCCCGAGCTGGTGGACGAGATGGCCAAGGATCCGGCGCGCTACAGCCTGCGCGGCGAGTCGCGGGTGATGACCGTGCTGTTCTCCGACATCCGCGATTTCACCAGCATTTCCGAGGGCCTGGAGGCGGCGCAACTGGCCGAGATGCTGAACGTCTACCTTTCGGCCATGACCCGCGTGATCCAGGAGACGCGCGGCACCATCGACAAATATATCGGCGATGCCATCATGGCGTTCTGGGGCGCGCCGATGAGCGACGAGCAGCACGCGCGCGACGGCGTGCTGGCGGCGCTGGCCATGCAACGGGCGCTGGTCGAACTGAATCCGCGGCTGGAGGCGCGCGGCTGGCCGGCGGTGCGCATCGGCGTCGGCGTCAACACCGGGCGCATGAGCGTCGGCAACATGGGTTCGGAATTTCGCATGGCCTATACCGTGATGGCCGACGCGGTCAATCTGGCCTCGCGTCTGGAGGGGCTGACCAAGCAGTACGGGGTCGGCGTGCTCGCCGGCGAGGCAACGCGCGCCGCCTGTCCGGACATCCTGTTCCAGATCGTCGACCGTGTGCGCGTCAAGGGCAAGGACGTTCCGGTGGCCATCTACGAACCGCTCGGCATCGCCGCCGAACTGCCCGCCGAACGCCGCGCCGAGGCCGAGGCTTTCGAGGCGGCATTCGCCGATTATCAGGCGCAGCGCTGGGACGACGCCGAAATCAAGCTGATGGAACTGGGGCGCGCCAACCCACGTAAGCTGTACCAGGTGTACCTCGACCGCGTCACCCACTTCCGTTTCAACCCGCCCGCCGCCGACTGGGATGGCGTCTTCACCTTCACCACCAAGTAGGCGAACATGCGCATCCAGGTCCTCGGCTGTTCCGGCGGCATCGGCGACGGCCGGCACACCACCAGCTTTCTGATCGATGACGACATCCTGCTCGATGCCGGCAGCGGTGTGACCGCGCTGTCGCGCGAGGCACTGCGGCGCATCGACCACGTGTTCCTGACGCACACCCATCTGGATCACATCCTCAGCCTGCCGCTGCTGCTGGACAGCGTCGCCGGCGAGCGTGACCGGCCGGTGCTGATCCATGCCACCGACGAGGCGCTCGACATCCTCAAGGCGCACCTGTTCAACTGGCGCATCTGGCCGGATTTCTCCGGCATCCCGACCGAGGCTTCGCCGTTCATGCGCTACGCGCCGTTGCGTATCGGCGAGACGGTGACGCTGGGCATCCGTGCGTTCACGGCCATCCCGGCGCATCACGTGATTCCGGCGGTCGGCTATCTGTTGCGCGGCGCTACCGCCAGCCTGCTGTTCTCCGGCGATACCGCCAGCCACGATGCGTTATGGCAGGTGGCCAACGACACTCCGGATCTGATGCATCTGCTGGTGGAGTGTTCGTTCGGCGACGATCAGGCCCAGATCGCCGAGGCGTCCAAGCACTATTGTTCGAGCACGCTGGCGGCCGATCTCGCGCGCCTGCGCAGTGGTCCCAAGGTGTGGATTTCACACCTCAAACCCGGTGGCGAAAGCGCGATCATGGCGGAACTGGTGGCGGCCGCGCCCTGCCCGGTGACGGCGCTGGTACAGGGGCAGGTTTTCACGCTGTAGGCGCGCGATGCGACGAGTTGTAACAATTCCCTGCCAAGCTGTCCGATCATGCCCCGTCCGATCCAGCCGGCCGCCGAGAACGGCGGCGAATCCCGCGTCGCCGCGCGCACGCAACAGCGACTCATCGAGCAACTCATCGTCGCCGTCGAGGCGCTGCGCGCACGCGCGTTGACGCTGGAAGCGGAGCAGGCCGAGCACATTGCCGCCGCCCATCCCG
This sequence comes from uncultured Thiobacillus sp., assembly GCA_964440155.1. Classification (GTDB taxonomy): domain Bacteria; phylum Pseudomonadota; class Gammaproteobacteria; order Burkholderiales; family Thiobacillaceae; genus PFJX01. The sequence continues at coordinate 3,984 of CAYTRH010000081.1, forward strand.
AACGACGCGCCAGCGCGCGCAATCTGACGCATTACCTGGCCCTGCGCCAAAGCGACATCCGTCGATTGCAGGTGGACCTGGCGCGGCTGGGGTTGTCGCGGCTGGCGCGCAGCGAGGCGCACACCCTGGCCAGTCTGGATGCGGTGCTGGCCGCGCTGCATGCGTTGGCCGGCAGCAAGCCGGCGCGGCGGGCGCGACCGCCGGTGGCGATTCGCAGCGGCGAGAAGCTGCTGGATGCGCATGCGCGTGAACTGCTGGGGGCGCCGCCGGCCGATCGCGCCACGCGTATCATGGTCACCATGCCATCCGAGGCAGCCAGCGATCCCGCGCTGGTGAAAGCGATGTTGCAGGCCGGCATGAACGTGATGCGCATCAACTGCGCACACGACGACGCCGCTGCCTGGCTGGCGATGATCGCCAACCTGCGCGCGGCGGAACGCGAGACCGGGTTGACCGCACGGGTATACGCCGACCTGGCCGGACCGAAGCTGCGCACCGGCGCCATCCGGCCGATCGGACGCAAGCTCGATTTCAAGCCGTCACGCGATGCCTGGGGACGTATCCAGCGTCCGGCGCGTGTCTGGGTGACGCCGCGCGAGCAGCCGGAGACGCCGCCGGAAGCGGTCGACGCGGTGCTGCCGGTCGATGCCGAAGTGCTGCGCGAAGCGCGACCCGGCGACAGTCTGGCCCTGGAGGACAGCCGCGGCAGTCAGCGCGACATCGTGCTGGCCGAGGCGTACGGCGCCTCTTGGCTGGCGCATGCGCATCGCCACGTCTATCTGCGCGACGGCGCTGGTTGCGCGCTGTATCGCGACGTGATCCAGTTGGCCAAGGGCACGGTTGGACCGTTGCCCGAGGTCGTGGAACCGCTGGTGCTCAAACGCGGCGACCGCCTGGTGGTGACCCCGGATGACCGCCCGGGCGAAGCCGCGCTGGTGGACGAGGACGGCGAGGTGGTACGCCCGGCGTCGATACCCTGCACGCTGGATGCGGTGTTCGAACATGCGCGCGCCGGTCAGACGATCTGGTTCGATGACGGCAAGATCGGCGGCTACATCCTGTCCACGCGCAACCGCTCGCTGCTGGTGGAAATCACCCAGGCACCGCCCAATGGCGCCAAGCTGCGCGCGGAAAAGGGCATCAACCTGCCGGACACCGATCTGGACATTCCCTCGCTCAGCGCCAAGGACCGGCAGGATCTGGCCGTGCTGGCGCCGCACATCGACATCGTCGGTCTGTCGTTCGTGCGCCAGCACAGCGACGTGCTCGCCCTGCATGACGAGCTGGACCGCTTGGATGCCGGCCACCTGCACTACGTGCTCAAGATCGAGACGCGCCAGGGGTTCGAGAACCTGCCGCGCATCCTGATGGCCTGTCTGCGCCGGCCGCCGGCGGGGGTCATGGTGGCGCGCGGCGACCTGGCCGTGGAGATCGGTTTCGAACGGCTCGCCGAGGTGCAGGAGGAGATACTCTGGCTGTGCGAGGCCGCCCACGTGCCGGTGATCTGGGCCACGCAGGTGCTGGAAGGCATGGCGCGCCGCGGCGTGCCATCGCGCGCCGAAGTCTCGGACGCTGCATTCGGTGTGCGCGCCGAGTGCGTCATGCTCAACAAGGGCCCCTACATCGTCGACACCGTGCGCTTCCTCGCCAACGTGTTGACGCGCATGGCCGGTCACAACCGCAAGCGGCGGCCGATGCTGCGCAGACTGGCCGTGTCCGGCGCGTTGGGCTGATCCAGGCGACAGGGCGCACGGGGCTTCACGTTACCGCTGGCCCCAGGGTGCTGAAGAATGCGCGCAACGGTGACATAATTGGCGCATGAATGACCCACAACCCATCTCCCCCCGCCGCCGCCTGCAGGCCCTGCTGGCGATCCCGGATAGTGAACGCACCGAGGCGCAGTGGGACGAGCTGAACGAGCTCGAGATCATGTTCGCGCCCGGCAACCGCATCGATTCCGGCAGCGAGCGCAGTCCCGTGGAACGCGGTGTCGGTGAGCGTAGTGCACGCCGTGGCGCAGGTGGCGCCAAGACGCAACCCGCCGGCGCTGCGCCGCAAGCGAAGAAGCCTTTCCGGCGTTTTCACAAGAAACCCGCCAAACCGACCGCGCCTTCCGGCGAGTGATTTCGGTCGGGGCGTGTTTGCCCACGGGCGGCGCAGCCGCCGGCCGATAAAAAAAGGAGGGGCACAGCCCCTCCTTGCTTGCCTGATGCTGGCCAGGCTCAGGCCGGCAGGCCCAGCGTGTCGGCCCAGACGTTCTTGGCCCACGAGTCCATGTAAGCCATCTCCAGCTCGCTTTCCTCCTTGGATACGCCGTTGGCGCCCGGGGGCGGAATCATGGACTGCTTGGCCTCGTCCCAGCGGAACACCGTGGCGACGTGGAATGCCGTGGTGTCGGAGCTGGCCGAATAGCAGGTATTGGTGACCACCGGTGCCGGATCCGGCTGGCGGCCGGCCAGCATCTCGGTGATGGCGTAGGCGCACATCTTGCCGGTGTTGTTGGCCACCGAGCCTGACTTCGGGAAGTTGGTCAGGGCGGAGTCACCCAGCACGTGCACGTTGGGCACCACCTTGGATTCGAAGGTGCGGTAGTCGATGGTGCACCAGGTGCCGTTGTTGCCGTCGCGCACCCCGGCCATGCCGGTGATCTCGGCGGCGCGCATGGGCGGCACCACATTGATCACATCGCCCTTGACGTCGTCGAACTCGGTGCCGACGATCATCTTCTGCGGGTCGATGGAACGTGGCATGTTGTTCGGCCGGTAATCGATCATGCCGTCGTAGTGCTTCTTCCAGGCTGCCATGAACAGCCCCTTCTTCGAGGCTACGTCCGGGTTGCCGTCCAGGATGATGATCTTGGAGCGCGGCTTGTGCTGCTTGAAGTAGTGGCCGACCATGCAGGCGCGCTCATAGGGGCCGGGCGGGCAGCGGTACGGCGCCATCGGCACCGACATGACGAACACGCCGCCATTGGGCATGGCTTCCAGTTGCTTGCGCAGCGTGGCGGTCTGCGGACCGGCCTTCCAGGCATGCATGATGGTCTTCTGCGTTTCCGGGCCGTAGTTCTCGACCTTGTCGAACAGCAGTTCGACGCCGCCGGCCAGCACCAGACGGTCATAGCCGAAGGTCTTGCCGCCCTTGGTGGTGACGGTCTTCTTGCCAGTGTCGATGGCGGTCACCCAGTCCTGCACGAAGGCGTCCACGGCCTTCTTGACGTAGTCGTAGGTGAAGGTGATGTCTTCCATCTTGTTGAAGCCGGCCAGCACCGTGTTGGAGAACGGGCAGGAGGTGAACTTGTCATTCGGCTCGATGACGGTGACGTGGATCTTGGGATCCCACATCTTCAGATAACGCGCGCAGGTGGCGCCGCCGAAGCCGGCGCCGACCACCACGACCTTGTAGCGCGCGCCACCGACGGCGGCGGATTGAGAAGCGCAACCGACCAGCGGCGCCAGCGTGGCGGCACCGGCGGCACCGGCGGAAATCTTCAGGAAATCGCGACGATCAATGCTCATGTGTGTTCTCCAAAGCCGGTTACTTGATGGCGGCGAAATACTTGGCCATGGCCAAGAACTCGGCGTCGGTGTAGCCCATGGCGTGCTTCTGCATCACGGTGCCGGGGCGGCTGCCATCCTTGAAGGCTTTCATCTGTTCGACGAAATAGCCGACTTCCAGACCGGCCAGGCTGGGAATGGCACCGCGGCTCTTGCCTTCCGGCCCATGGCAATAAGCGCAGTTGGCGGCCATGAAACGGGCACGCGTGTCGGTGGCGTAGACCGAGGCGCTGGCGCCCAGGGTCCCGGCGATCAGCAGGGAGACGGCGAGGGTTTTCTTCATGTGCTCCTCCAGGTGGAAAAAAACAGGCGGCGAGGCGCCGGGCATGACGAACTACCAACCCTGGTGCCGACGTGGGGATCGCGGCGCGAACCGCCTTGACCAGGATCAAAAAACGTAGCGGGCGCGATGTTGGCATGACGCTTTTCTACCAGTCAACAAGCGAACGCTTATATAGAACGCGGCATCGCGCCGAGGGTGCCGGCTGGTATGAACGGCTGGTACGAATGGCGGCGCAGGCGGTCTGCATGGCGCCGCATGCATCCGGGGCGAGACCCGGGGCGTGCGTTCAGGTTTGCGCGCCCAGCGCGCGCGCGCGCTGCAGTCGGGCGCTGTTCTCTGCTTCGCTGTCCGGCGTGGGCGCCTGCGTGTCCACCCAGCCGCTCAGATGCGCCTGCGCCAGATCGGCGAGCGCGGCGATCCAGGTGGGGCGGTCGTTCAGCGCCGGCAGATAGCGGAATTCACCGCCGCCGGCGTTGAGGAACGTGGCCTTGCCCTCCATGGCGATCTCTTCCAGCGTCTCCAGACAGTCGGCGACGAAGCCGGGGCAGATCACATCGACGCGCCGCGTGCCGGTGCGTCCCAGTTCCTCCAGGGTCTTGTCGGTGTAGGGTTGCAGCCATTCGGCGCGACCGAAGCGGGACTGGAAGGTGATGCGGTATCGTGCGGCGTCCAGCCCCAGCGCCTCGGCCAGCAGGCGTCCGGTCTTGTGGCATTCGCAGTGATAGGGGTCGCCCAGGTCGAGCGAGCGGCGCGGCACGCCGTGGAAACTCATCACCAGCACATCGGGTCGGCCGTGCTCGGCCCAGTAGGCTTCGACACTTTGGCGCAGCGCGGCGATGTAGCCGGGGTGATCATGGAAATGGCGCAGCGTGCGCACCTCCGGCATGTTGCGCAGGCGGAGCAGCAGGCGCCACACCGCATCCAGCGCCGAGCCGCTGCTGCTGGCGGCATATTGGGGATACAGCGGCAACACCAGGATGCGGTCGACGTTGCGTGCGCGCAGCTCCTGGATGGCATCGGCCACGGCCGGGCGGCCGTAACGCATGGCGTAGGCCACTTCCGGCGGCTGGGGCAGCCGGCGCGCCAGTTCATCGCGCAGCAGGGTCGCCTGGCGCTCGGTGAAATGACGCAGCGGCGAGCCCTCGGGCCGCCAGATGGCGGCGTACTTCTCGGCCGACCTGGCCGGGCGGGTATTGAGGATGATGCCATTGAGGATCGGCCACCAGACCGCCCGCGGAATCTCCACCACCCGGCGATCCCACAGGAATTCGCGCAGGTAGGGGCGCAGCGCCTTGGCCGTGGGCGCCTCGGGGGTGCCGAGGTTGATCAGCAGGATGCCGACGCGGGCGGACCGGTCATGGCGGTAGGGCGGTTCGGGCAGGTAGAAGGGCATGCGGTGCGCGGTTGCTGGGGGAGGCTCGGTGAGGGGTGGCGTTGTCCTTGGCCGGCGTCACGGGTAGGTCAGCGCGTTGGACAGCAGCCTGGCGGTGATGTCGACGATGGGGATGACACGTTCATAGGCCATGCGCGTCGGGCCGATCACGCCCAGGGTGCCCACCACCTCGCCGTTGGCCTCGTAGGGGGCGGCGATGACACTGCACTCGTCCAGCGGCGCGACACCGGATTCCGCACCGATGAACAATTGCACGCCGTTGGCGTGCTGGCCCACGTCGAGCAATTGCATCAGCTCCGTCTTCTGTTCGAACAGGCCGAACAGTTCGCGCAGCCGCTGCATGTTGCTGGCCAGTTCGGGCGCGTCCAGCAGATTGCGCTCGCCGGACAGCACGTATTCCTTGCCGGCACTGCTGAAGGCGTCGGCACCGGCGGCGACCACCAGTTCCATCAACTGGCTGATGTCCGATTTCAGTTCCGCCAGCTCGCGGGCCAGGCGCGGTTGCACCTGTTCGAACGAGCAGCCGGCGAAATGCTGGTTGAAGTAGTTGGCGGCGCGGACCAGTTGCGCCGGGTCATAGGCGCGATCGGTGACCAGCACGCGGTTCTGCACTTCGCCCTCGGCGGTGACCATGATCAGCAGGATACGCTTGTCGGACAGGCCCAGGAACTCGATCTGGCGCAGACTCTGACCGCGCCGCTTGGGGATCAGCACCACGCCGGCGTAGGCGGTCAGCTCGGCCAGCAGGTGCGACGCCGCGTTGATCAGGCGCTGCGGGTCATCGGGCGACAGGGTCGCCTCGATCTGGCGCACCTCACCCTGCGCCAGCGGCTTGACCGTCAGCAGCGTGTCGACGAACAGGCGGTAGCCGCGCGCGGTGGGCACCCGGCCGGCTGAGGTGTGCGGGCTGACGATGTAGCCGCCTTCTTCCAGATCGGCCATGATGTTGCGGATCGAGGCTGGCGAAAGGTTGAGCCCGGTATGTTTCGCCAGCGTGCGCGAACCCACGGGCTGGCCCTCCTCGATGTAACGTTCGACGAGGACCTTGAGCAGGATGCGGGCGCGCTCGTTGAGCATGGTCGGTGATCGGGCAGGCGGATCGTCGGTGGCGTTGACGGCTGGCATGGTAATGCAACGTCTATAATTTCGCCCCATGGATTCCGATTTCAAGACCATCGCCCTGATCGGCAAGTACAACAGTCCGGCCAGCGCGGGTTCGTTGATGCGGCTGGCCGGCTTCCTGCGCGAGCGCGGTCACCAAGTGTTGCTCACCGCACACACTGCGGAGTCCTGCCGCATCGAAGGCTACGCCATCCACACCTTGAAGGAGATCGGCAGTCTGGTCGATCTGGCCATCGTGCTGGGCGGCGACGGCACCTTGCTGAACATCGCTCGGGCGCTGGTCGATTTCCGCGTGCCGCTGATCGGTGTCAACCAGGGGCGTCTGGGCTTCCTCGCCGACGTGTCGCTGGACACCATGTTCACCACGCTGGACGAGATGCTGTGCGGCCAATACCAGGCCGAGGAACGCATCATGCTGGAGGCCAGCGTGGAGCGTCATGACGATGTGCTGATCGCCAACTATGCATTCAATGACGTGGTGGTGAGCAAGAGCACCATGGGGCGGCTGATCGAATTCGAGGTCTACGTCGACGACCAGTTCGTCTACAGCCAGCGCGCCGACGGCCTGATCGTGGCATCGCCCACCGGCTCCACCGCCTATGCGCTGTCCGGCGGCGGCCCCATCCTGCATCCCACGCTGGAGGCGGTGGTCATGGTGCCGATCTGCCCGCATACCTTGTCGGCCCGGCCCATCGCGCTGAACAGCCGCTCGGAGATCGAGATCAACCTGATCCACGCGGAAGACGCGCGCGTGCACTTCGACGGCCAGCAGCACGCCGATCTGCGCGTCGGCGACCGCGTCGTCATCCGCCGCGCGCGCCATACGGTGCGACTGCTGCATCCGGAGGGGCACAACTACTACGACACGCTGCGGCAGAAGCTGCACTGGGGAGAGAAGCTGTGATCCCGGTCTGTGAATCGCGCTGCGTCGGCTGAGCCGCCCGTCACATGCTGCTGTCCCTGAACATCACCGATTTCGTGCTGGTCGATCGCCTGGATCTGGAGTTCCAGGCCGGCTTTGCCGTGCTCACCGGCGAGACCGGGGCTGGCAAGTCGATCCTGCTGGACGCGCTGTCGCTGGCCTTGGGCGGACGCGCCGATGCCGGCGTGGTGCGCCAGGGCGCCCAGCGTGCCGAGGTGGCGGTGGCGTTCGCGTTGGACGATGTGCCTGCGCTCGCCGACTGGCTGCGCGACAACGATTTCGCCGGCGACGACGACAGCGTGCTGTTGCGGCGGGTCATCGATGCCAGCGGTCGCTCGCGCGCCTTCGTCAACGGCCGTGCCGCCACCGCGCAGCAGCTCAAGGAGGCGGGCGAGTACCTGATCGACATCCACGGCCAGCATGCGCATTACTCCCTGCTCAAGAACGCCGAGCAGCGCCGGCTGCTGGACGCCTATGCCGGCGCCGAGGCGCTCGCCGCCGATGTGGCGCAAGCCTGGCAGGCGTGGCGTGCGGCGGCACAGCGCCACGCCGCCGCGCGTGACGCTGCCGGCGCACTGGCCGAAGAGCGCGAACGGCTGTCATGGCAGGTGAGCGAGCTCGATGCGCTGGCATTCAGCGTGGAGGGCTGGCAGGAACTGCAGGACAGCCATCGACGCCTGGCACATGCCGCCGAACTGCTCGACGGCGCGCGCGGGTTGACGGACGTGCTGGAAGACGACGATGCCGGTGTGCTCACCCGCCTGCGCGGCGCGCGCGCCAACCTGGCCGATCTGGCGGACATCGACGAGCGTCTGCGCGAGCCGCTCGGATTGCTGGAGTCCGGGATCGATACGCTGCACGAACTGGCGCGCGAGCTGGCCCGCTATGCCGATCGCATCGACCTCGACCCCGACGCGCTGCGCCAGGCGGAAGCGCGTCTCGGCGCGGTGCAGGCGGTCGCGCGCAAGTTGCGCCTGCGGCCCGAGGACATACCGGAGCATCTGGCCGAATGCCGCGCCCGGCTCGGCGAGATCGGCGCCGCTGCCGATCTGGATGCGCTCGCGCGTGCCGAGGCGGCGGCGGCGGCTGAATTCCAGGCGCGCGCCGATG
>CAYTRH010000082.1:0-12250 GCA_964440155.1 uncultured Thiobacillus sp.
AGCGCGCACAACGCCCGCTCGGCGCGCCGGCACAGCGCGCGGCAGACATGCGCGACGGCGGCGGCGCGCGTACCGCCCGGCAGCACGAATTCGCGCAGTGGCGGCAGTTGCACGTTGTAGCGTTCCACCGCGGCTTCCAGGGCGGTGACCTGATCCTCGGTCAGCAGCGGATGGCCGGGCCAGGCCAGTTCGCCGCCCAGGTCGAACAGATCGTTCTGGACGTGCAGCAGCAACGCGCGAGCCTCATCCGGCACGGATTCACACAGCAGCAGGCCCAACTGGCTGTTGAGCTCGTCCACCTCGCCCAGCGCCTGGATGCGCGGGGCCGATTTGGCGACCCGGCTGCCGTCGGCGAGACCGGTCTGGCCCGCGTCGCCGCCGCGGGTGACGACTTTGGTGATGCGCTGGGGCATGGGGTCGGTTCCTGGAGTGGAGCGGCCGCCTCAACCGCCCGCCTTGCGGTTGAGACACTGCACGTAGGCCGGAACGTCCGGCGGCTGGCGATCGTGCAGCGTCTGCCAGATCATTTCTGCCAGACACTCCATGACCTCGTGTTGCGCCGCATGCGCATCCATGCCGCGCTCCAGCATGCGCTGGTAGGCGGCGCGCACGCCGGCGGGCTGATCGATGGACAACTGCTCGCTGATGGTCAGATGCAGCGCCAGATGCAGAAACGGATTGGTGTCGCCCGACTCGGGCGTCCATTCGCGTTCGCGGTGGCGCGCAGGGTCTTGCAGTATGGCGTGATACTCGCGATGCGCGCCGATGTGTTCGACGGCGATGGCTTCCAGATCGCTGAGCGGTTCGTGCGCCTGGTACTTACGCCAGGCTGCGAAGAAGAAGTCGCGCGCCTGTTCGCGGCTGGGGTTGAACACTTCAGTCGTCCTCGTAGGCCAGCGCCAGCACGACGCTGTACTGTAGCAGCCGATTGGTGCCATCCAGGTACGCAATCTCGCCGTTGCCGTAAAACCCGACGATGGGCATGCCCGGAAAGCGCGCGGTCAGGGTGCGCAGGTCGCGATCGTCGCCGCCATAGAACAGCGGGCCGCGCCCCATGCACGGGAACATCAGGGCGAAGCGCGGCGCTTCAAGGTGGCTGTCGGCCAACTGCGCGATGGTCGCCGCCATGTCGCGCGCGGCGGCGGTGGGCTGGCGCAGCGCCCAGAACAGCGGCATGCCGGGCTGCAATCGGCCGGCGACGGTGACCGACTTGTCATCGGCGTTGGCGGCGATCACCGGCAGCAGATGGTATCGGCCAGCGGCCATGGCATCGTCAGGGTCGCCGTACGGGATGCCTGCCATCAACAGGTGCGTGGGGATACGTTCCGGCGCGCGCACGCTCAGCGGCAGTTCGCGCGCCAGGCGCACCAGCGCCGGCTCGCCGCCGACCACGCGCACGTCATGGCCATCGACCTGATCGATCGCCGCCGGTGCGCACAGCGGCCGTACGCCCTGCGATACGCCCATGCGCAGGCCGACGCCGGTCAGCGCCAGTTCGGCCCGGCCATCCTCATGCACGCGCCCACCGGCCCACACGCCATACGGGCCGCGCCCGCTGGCGTCGCCGGCGACGCCGCCGAAGCGCGCGCCGCCGCCGGACAGCCAATGCAGGTCCAGGGCATTGGGCGCCGCCAAAGTCAATACCTGCGCGTCGTCGTCGTGGCGCGGCCGCAGCGCGGGCCCTTCACCCAGCACCATGGCGGCCGCCGCGGGTGCATCCAGCACCCAGTCTTCGTCGGTGAATACGCCGGCGGCAGTGCAGCCGGCGACCTGCATGCAGTTGGCAGCGCGCGCCGCGGCGGTCAGCGCGGCACGCGCATCGGGTGCGAAATCGGCGCTCAGATACAGCAGCACCGCGCCGGCGATCGACAGATCCGCACGCGTCATGGCCGTGGCCACCGCACTGGCGGCGAGGTCGGCGCTGGCCTGAGGGCCGACGGCAAGTCCGGTGCCCACCTTCATACCGTCTTCTCCCGGTAGTCGCACAGATCGCGGATCACGCAGGCGGGGCAGTCCGGCTTGCGCGCCTTGCACACATAGCGGCCGTGCAGGATCAACCAGTGGTGCGCATCCTGGCGGTATTCACGCGGCACGTGGCGCATCAGCTTGCGTTCCACCTCCAGCACGGTCTTGCCCGGTGCCAGGCCGGTGCGGTTGGCCACGCGGAAGATGTGGGTGTCGACCGCGATGGTCGGTTCGCCGAACGCGGTGTTCAGCACCACGTTGGCGGTCTTGCGGCCGACGCCCGGCAGCCGTTCCAACGCCGCCCGCTCGCGCGGCACCTCGCCGCCATGTGCTTCGAGCAGCATGCGGCAGGCGGCGATCAGATTCCTGGCCTTGGTCTGGTACAGGCCGATGCGGCGGATGTGTGTCTTCAGGCCCTCCTCGCCCAACGCCAACATGCGTTCCGGCGTATCCGCCACCGCGAACAAGGTCTGTGTGGCCTGGTTGACACTCTTGTCGGTGGCCTGCGCCGACAGCACCACGGCCACCAGCAACTGGAACGGCGTGCGGTACACCAGCTCCGTGGTCGGGGACGGGTTGGCCGCCCGCAGGCGGCGGAAGATCTCGTGTCGGCGTTGAGCGTTCATGGCGGTCGGCGTGCGCCGCGCCGCAGCGTGGCGGCGGCGGGCGCGAACGCACATGATAAACCGCTGCGGCGCGCTGCGAGCCGGATACCACCATCGATGCCCGGGCCGTGTGGGGCATGGCCAGCGGACGTGGTACGAAGTACAGGCCGAAAGTACCGCTCCGGTCGCGTCGCTTGGGCGTATGCACCGATTCTTTCGCGTTTATCATCCAATGACTGTGCAAGAAAGCGGGAGGGACGGGCATGCGCTGGTGGAGCCATTGGTTGTTGATCCTGATGCTGCCGGCGGCATGGCCGGCGGCAGCCCAGAATCTGCTGTTTGCCGTCAACGAAGGCACGTCCAGTTCGGCCGATGCGCTCTTCCTGCGCAACAAGTACGCGGATCTGGCGGCGCATCTGGGCCGCGCCGCGGGCGGCGCGGTCAAGACCGAGACGTCCAACATCCTGCCCATCGTGGCGCGCAACCTGGAACGCCAGCGCTATGACGTGCTGCTGGTGCGTCCCGCTCACATCGCCGCGCGGGCCATGCGCGACCATGGTTACCGGCTGCTGGTGGCCGCCAAAGGGGAGTCCAAAGTGCATTTCATCGTCCCCGGTGATTCCCCGCTGCAAAGCCTCGACGACCTGCGTGGGCGCTTCATCGCGTTGCCGGACGAGCTGGCCTACCCCAGCGCGCTCGGCCTGGCCGTGCTGCGCGACGCGGGCATCGACACCCAGGCCGTGCGTCTGCAGCACATGAACCGCCAGGAGGCGGTCGGCTACTCGGTGCGCAACAAGCTGGCGGACGCCGGGGTGGTGATCTCGTATTCCGGCGTCGCGCGAAACTGGGAGAGAGAGGGCGGACGTTTCCTGCACACGCGCGACAAGCTGCCCTACTGGTCGATCATCGTTTCTTCGCGCGTCACCCCGGCGACAGAACAGAAGTTGAGGGCGGCACTGCTCGATCTGGACAAGACCGCCAGGGGCCGCGACATCCTCAAGCAGATCGGTATCGAGGGCTTCGAAGTCGGTGAGCAACGCACCTACCTGGACATGCTCGCCTGGGTGGAGGGCAAGCGGCGCTGAGATCGCCAGTGGAACGCCGGCACTCTAGTTCATGCCGACCGCGGGACGGTACGATTGATCGCCGTCAATTTTCCCGTAAACCCCGCGAGGCAGAATTCCCATGGCTATGTCCGCGGTCGGGACGGCCGCATCCCTTGTCCTCGATTACATCAGGAGACCCCCATGCCCACCACGTTCGCCCTTGCGCCCGCGTGCGCCAGCAACCCTCGTGCATTGCTCGCCGGCGTGTTTGCCGCGTTGCTGCCGGGACTGGCGGCCGCCCAGTTCACGCTGGCGCCCTTGCCGTACCCGGCCAATGCACTGGAGCCGTACATCGACACCATGACCATGGAAATCCACCATGGCCGCCACCACGCTGCCTACGTCAACAACCTCAACGCGCAGATCAAGCAGTATCCCGAACTGGCCACGATGTCGCTGGAAGACATGCAGAAACAGATCTCCCGCTTCAACATGGCGGTGCGCAACAACGGCGGCGGCCATTACAACCATGATCTGTTCTGGAACATCATGGCGCCCGAGGGTCAGCGCGGCCAGCCCGGCGAGGCGCTGCTGGCCGACATCGTCAAGACCTTCGGCTCCCTGGCGGACATGAAGAAGCGTTTCGACCAGGCCGCCCTGGGCCGTTTCGGTTCCGGCTGGGCGTGGCTGATCGTCACGCCGGACAAGAAGCTGGCGATCACGTCCACGCCCAACCAGGACAATCCGCTGATGGATCTGCCGGACGTGCAGCGCGGCACGCCCATCCTCGGTCTGGACGTATGGGAGCACGCGTACTACCTGAAATACCAGAACAAGCGCGGCGAGTACGCCACCAACTGGTGGAACGTGGTGAACTGGAACGAGGTGACGCGCCGTTACGATGCGGCGATGAAGTGAGCGACCGGCGCCGGTGCGCGTCCGGCACGGGCGCGCCCGAGGCGCCGCGCTCAGCTCGCGGCCCAGATCTCCACGCGGTTGCGACCGTTCTCCTTGGCGCGGATCAGCGCCATGTCGGCATCGGCGATGGCCTCTTCGACCGGGCGGCGCGGATGCATTTCCGCTAGACCGAACGAAGCGGTGACGAACATCGTCTCGCCACTGGGCAGGCGGATCGGCAGGCGCTCGAGGCCGGCGCGGATGCGTTCGATCACCGCTGCCGCCTCGCGCACCGGACTGCCGGGCAGGCAGAGCAAGAACTCCTCGCCACCATAGCGGAAGATGGTGTCGTACTTGCGCAGCACGCCGGTGACGAAACGTATGGCCTGACGCAGCACCGCGTCGCCGGCCGGGTGGCCACGCTCGTCGTTGATCTGTTTGAACCGGTCGAAATCCATCAGACACAGACAGCAGGGGCGCTGGATGCGCGTGGCGCGTTCCTGCTCCTCTCGCAGCCGGCTGAACATGCCGCGCCGGCTGGCGCAGCCGGTCAGGCTGTCGGTGGTCAGCAGTTCGCCGATCACGTCGAGCTGAATGCGGCGCAGGCTGGTGTTCAGGCGCAGCGCCAGATCGATGCACTGGTCGTACAGTTCGGGCGAGGGACGGCGTTTGTCCAGCACCTCCAGCAGCGCCAGACGGGTGGCGGTGTGCATGGCCTGTTGCGTGGCCGCGAGCGCCTGGAAGTCGGCGTTCTCCCGCAGTGCATGCGTTTCCCGGCTGTAATACCACTGACCGAACGGTGAGCGCAGGTGCGCGTCGTCGGCGAGGTCGGCGCGGTTGATGGAGTTGCCGCATACCAATGTGCGATTGATCTGTTTGAACCAGGCCAGGTGCGCGGCGATGATGACCTCCAACTCTTCGGTGAGGCGCTGGATTTCTTCGCGTTCGAGAGGCAGTGCCATGAGCCGTCCGCTGGTGTCGTCGTTGCCGCATTAACGGCCAGGAACGGCGGCGCTTGAGGCATCCGGGGCCCGCCGTGCGGTTCAGGTTGCGACGATGTCCACCGGCGTATAGACCGGCACCTGATCGAACAATGCAGCCACGTCGGCATTGCGCATGCGTATGCATCCGTGCGAGCGTGGCGCCTGTTCGAACGTCTCGTCCGGTGTGCCGTGGATGTAGATATAGCGGCGCATGGTGTCACATGCGCCCAGCCGGTTGAAACCCGGCTGGGTGCCGGACAGCCAGAGGATGCGGGTGAGTATCCAGTCGCGCCCCCGCTGCGCGGCGCCCAGTTCCGGGGTGTAGATCTCCCCCGTCGGGCGCCGGCGCACGAACACCGTGTTGAGCGGCAGACCGGCGCCGATCTTGGCGCGTATCACATGCCGCCCGCGCGGCGTGCAATGGCTGCCGTTCTGCTCGCCGGCGCCGTTGGCGGCGGTGGATACCGGCCAGACGCGAATGATCCGGTCGTCGTCGTCATGCAGTGCCAGTTCCTGACGGCCCAGGTCGACGCGCAGTCTCATGATGTCTGCTCCGGTTGGGCGGGCGTGCGGCGCCGCTTGCGGCGGGCGGCGAAGAACGCGCTCAGCAGTCCGCCACATTCCGCCGCGAGCACGCCGCCGATCACCTCGGCATGATGGTTGAGACGCGGTTCGGCGAACAGGTCGACGACGCTGCCGGCCGCGCCAGTCTTGGGGTCGCTGGCGCCAAAGACCACGCGCGCCACGCGGGCATGCATGATGGCGCCCGCGCACATGGCGCACGGCTCCAGCGTGACATACAGCGTCGCGCCGGGCAGCCGGTAATTGCCGATGCGCGTCGCGGCGTCACGCAACGCCATGATCTCCGCGTGGGCGCTGGGGTCGTGCGCGCTGATCGGCTGGTTGCACCCCGTGCCGACGATGATGCCATCGAGCACCACCACGGCGCCCACCGGCACCTCGCCCAGCGCGAGCGCGCGCTCGGCCTGGCGCAACGCGGCGCGCATGGCAATCAGGTCGTGTTCGTCCGGGATGGGGGGCATGGTCGGTGTTGCGCGGCGTGGCTGCGCGCCGCAACGATTTTCCGTTAAATTGCGCTGCGCCGGGGTGCTCGTGGCCGCGGTTGGGAACGGGGGCTCCGGCTGGTTCGGCAGGCGACGTCTTTGTAGGCAGAATTTCCTATCCTTTCGGTCGACTTTTTCCTTTAACCTCGCGGTGCTTCTCACTTCGGCCGCGTTCCCGACCCCTGGGTCGTTCTCACAGAAGTGAAGTGGTGATTCCTTTTCCATCCTTTCCAGAGGAGACAAGTATGCTCAAGAAAGCCTTGCGCGCGTTGCCCGTGGCGTTGGCCGTCGCCGCCGTGGCGGGAACCAGCGCCGCCAAAGCCCCTGAAGAGGTGCTTCAGGCGCTGATCGACAAGCACGAATCATCCTATCTGACGCAGAGCCCGCAGAACCTGATGATGATGCCGGACAATCCCGCTTACGATCTGATCGAGCAGGGTGAAGCGCTGTTCAAGCAGGCGCGCGGGCCCAAGAACGCGTCGCTGGAGAAATGCGATCTGGGCAAGGGCCCCGGCGTGGTCAAGGGTGCGTACGTCGAACTGCCGCGCTATTTCGCCGACACGCGCAAGGTCATGGACCTGGAGGCCCGCTTGGTGCACTGCATGAAGACGCTGCAGGGCTTCACCGATGACGACCCGGCCATCAAGAAGCGTCACGGTTCCGATTCGGACATGATGAAGCTGCAGACCTACATCGGCAGCCAGTCCAACGGCATGCCCTGGAATCCGCCGATGAAGCATCCGCTGGAAAAGGCCATGCGCAACGCCGGGGAGGTCATGTTCTATCGGCGTGCCGGCCCGATGGATTTCAACTGCGCCACCTGCCATGCCCAGACCGGCAAGCGCATCCGTGCCTCTGTGCTGCCCAACATGAATGTGCCGGAAGAATGGACCAAGGCGATTTCCTGGCCGTCGCACCGCGTCAGCCATGACCATACCCGCAGCAGCCAGCATCGCGTGCTGGAGTGTCTGTGGCAGATGCGCTATCCCAACATCCATCCGGGTTCCGACGCTTCCATCGCACTGATTTCGTTCTGGACCGACGCCGCGCGTGGCCAGCCCGCCATCGTGCCCGACCTGAAGCGCTAACCGCCGATCGACGAGGAGAATCGCAACATGTTCAAGAAAACTACCCTTGCAGCTTCGCTGGCCGTCGCCTCCGGGCTGTTGTTCTCCACGGGTGTCGGCTTCGCCTCCGGCACTGCCAAGACCGAGACGGCCACCAAGCCGGCCAAGGCCAGCACCGTGGGCAAACCGCGCGCCGTCGACTACACGCGCATGCGCCCGGAAGCGCTGGCCGAATATCTGATCTTCAACACCGACAGCTATGACCTGGCGCAGCCGACGCAGGAGGGCACTACCGGCCGCGACCGCCTGACCCAGGACGAGACCCAGAAGATCTGCTCGGAACTGGCGTACAAGCGCAAGGACATCGACGGCAAGACCGCGGAGAAGATCCAGGCCATGGCCGAAGCCACCATCAAGTATCCCGAGGGTGGCATCAAGCTGGGCGATTGGAAGAAGGGACGTGAACTGGCCTGGTCCGGTTTCGGCTACCGTACCGCGCACAACCCGGACGTGCATGGCCCCGGCCGCGAGCCCGGTGCCAACTGCTACAACTGCCACCAGTTGGCCGAGGACCGCACCGGCGGTACCTTGGGCCCGAGCCTGACCGGCTTCGGCAAACTGCGCGGTTCCAGCCCGGAAATGCTGAAGTACGCCTATGACGTGATCTACAACCCGCACGTCTACTTCGCCTGCACCAGCATGCCGCGCATGGGCGCCAACGGCGTGATGACCCAGGAGCAGATCCAGCACGTGCTGGCCTATCTGTTCGATCCGGCGTCACCGGTCAACAAGTAACGTACCAGCGCCGACCGCGCCTTGTGCGTGGTCCGGCATCGAGGCCATCGGTGGGGACGCCGATGGCCTTTTTCGTTGTTCCGGCACCGGCGGCGCGACTTAGAATCGGCGCAATGCCCTCGATGAAACTGGATCTCGCATGAAGCTGCTGAGCTGGAACATCCAATGGGGTCGCGGCATGGATGGTCGGGTCGATCTCGAACGGCTGGTGCGTGACGTGCGCGCCATCGGTGACTTCGACGTGATCTGCCTGCAGGAAGTGGCGGTCAACTTCCCCGGGTTGCCCGGCAACGACACCCGCGATCAGCTCGCCGAGCTGGCGGCGCTGCTGCCAGCCCATAGGCCGATCTATGCGCCGGCCACCGATGTGCCGGATGGCGCGGGCGGACGCAAGCAGTTCGGCAACGCCGTGTTCTCCCGTCTGCCGGTCGGCCAGGTCTGGCGGCACGCGCTGCCCTGGCCGGTCGATGCCGCAGTGCCGAGCATGCAGCGGGTGCTGCTGGAGGTGGTGGTGCATTCGGCGTTCGGTCCGGTGCGGGTGATGACCACCCACCTGGAGTATTACTCGATGGCGCAGCGCTGCGCGCAGATCGACGCCATCCGCAACCTGCATGCCGAGGCCAGTGCGCACGCGCGCCAGCCACGGGTGAGCAAGGGCGAGGAGGGCGGCAGTTTCGAAGTGTTCGAGCGGCCGGCCGCCGCGGTATTGTGCGGCGACATGAATTTCCCGGCCGGGGCGCCGGAACGCACCCGTCTGCTGGCGCCCTTTGCCGATGGCACGCCGGCGTTTCTGGATAGTTGGGACGTGCTGCATCCGGGCGAGCCGCATGCGCCCAGCGTCGGCATCCATCCGGTCGATTTCGTCGATGCGCCGGCCTGTTTCGATTTCGTCTTCGTCACCGAGGATCTGGCGCCGCGCCTGCGCGCGCATGGCATCGACCGTGACACCACGGCGTCGGATCATCAGCCGGTTTGGGTGCAGTTGGAACCGTGAGCCGGTGCTAGAAAGCGCAGCGGCCATCCTTGCGCGTCGGTATACTCCGCGTTCCTGTGCGCCTCACCAATCGGCGCGCGGTGTCTTCTCTCATCGATCATTCGATCACTTGAACGTCTGCCTCGATTGGTGCCGCGTGCGCGGCAGGCCGTCGCAGGAGTAGTCATGTCTTCCCCTTCAGTTGCCGCTGGCGGCGTCACGCCCGCTGGTATCCCCGTTGCCGTGAGCTTTGCCGATCTCGGCCTGTCCGCCCCGCTGCTGCGCGCCGTTGCCGAAACCGGCTACCGCACGCCGACGCCGATACAGGCGCAGGGCATTCCGCTGGTGCTCGAGGGAGGCGACCTGCTCGCCGCTGCGCAGACCGGCACCGGCAAGACCGCCGGTTTCACGCTGCCCATCCTGCATCGGCTGACCGCCCGGCCGGTGACCACCCAAGCCGGCCGACCGCGTTGCCTGATCCTGGTGCCGACGCGTGAACTCGCCGCGCAGGTGGAAGCGTCGGTGCGCACCTATGGCAAGTATGTCGACGTGAGGTCCATGGTCATGTTCGGCGGCGTCAACATCAACCCGCAGTTCGCCGCGCTGCGCGGTCGTGTCGATATTCTGGTGGCCACGCCCGGCCGCTTGCTCGACCACGTCGGCCAGAAGTCCGTGGACTTGTCCGGCGTCGAGATCCTGGTGCTGGACGAAGCCGACCGCATGCTGGACATGGGCTTCATCCGCGACATCCGCAAGATCATCGCGCTGGTGCCCAGTAAGCGGCAGACGCTGTTGTATTCCGCCACCTTCTCCGACGAGATCAAGGCGCTGGCCAATGGTCTGCTCGACAATCCCGGCAGCATCGAGGTGGCGCGCCGCAATACCGCGTCCGAACTGGTCGAGCAATCCGTGCATCTGGTGCCGCAGGGGCACAAGAAGGATCTGCTGGCGCACCTGATCCGCCGGCACAACTGGCAGCAGGTGCTGGTGTTCACGCGCACCAAGCACGGCGCCAACAAACTTGCCGAGAAGCTGGTCAAGGAGAACATCCCGGCTGCCGCCATTCACGGCAACAAGAGCCAGGGCGCGCGCACGCGTGCGCTGGCGCAATTCAAGGATGGCACGTTGCAGGTGCTGGTGGCCACGGACATCGCTGCGCGCGGCATCGACATCGACCAGTTGCCGCAAGTGGTGAATTTCGAGCTGCCCAATGTGCCGGAGGATTACGTGCATCGTATCGGTCGTACCGGTCGCGCCGGCAGCACGGGTGCCGCGGTGTCGCTGGTGGATGCCGAGGAAATGGGCTATCTGCGCGACATCGAGCGCCTGATCAAGCGCGGCATCGCCCGCGTCGAGGTGGAAGGCTTCGTGCCGCCGGCTACGCCGGCCGGTGCACTACCGGAGCGTGATTCGCGACCGCCTCGCCCGGGGCGTGGCGGTGGTCAGGCACGCGGCCAGACGCGTGTGCAGGGTGCCGGCAAATCGGCGGGCACCCGGCCGGCCACCGGCGGCAAACCTGCGGGGCCGCATAAGACTCCGCGCCATCATGCCGCCGCCACCGGCACTTCGACGCCGAACCGGCGCGAGTCGCACAACCGGCCTAAGGCGGCGCTGTTCAGCGCCAAGCCGGTCAAGGTCGAACACTGATCGCGATGCAGCCCGCCAAGCCCCTGTTCTCCTATCGGCCGTACTGGGCCAGGCGCTTCGGTCCGGCGCCGTTCCTGCCCATGTCGCGCGAGGAGATGGCGGCCTTGGGCTGGGACGGTTGCGATGTCATCCTGGTCACCGGCGATGCCTATATCGATCACCCCAGCTTCGGCATGGCTCTGGTCGGCCGTCTGCTGGAAGCGCAGGGCTTCCGCGTCGGCATCATCAGCCAGCCGGACTGGACGTCGGCCGAGCCGTTCCGCGCGCTGGGCCGGCCCAACCTGTATTTCGGCGTCACCGCCGGCAACATGGATTCCATGGTCAATCGCTACACCTCCGACCGCAAGATCCGCTCGGACGACGCCTACACGCCCAACGGCGAAGCACACAAACGGCCCGACCGCGCGGTCACGGTGTACGCGCAACGCTGTCGCGAGGCATACAAGGACGTCAACGTGGTGATCGGCGGCATCGAGGCATCCCTGCGCCGTATCGCCCATTACGACTACTGGTCGGACAAGGTGCGCCGCTCGGTGCTGCTGGATTCCAAGGCTGATCTGCTGCTGTTCGGCAACGCCGAACGCGCGCTGGTCGAACTCACCCACCGTCTGGCGGCGGGCGAGCCGATCGAAGCCATCCGCGATCTGCGCGGCAGTGCCTTCATGGTGCCGCACGGCTGGAAGCCTGCCGACGCCTGGCAGGAGCTGGATTCGCTGGCGATGGATACCCCGGGCCGGGTGGACCGGCATCCCGATCCCTACGCGGCGCAGCCCCCCCCCCCGGGGGAGGGGGGGCAGGCGGCGCAGCCTCTGCATTACCTCCCGCGTGACCAGCGGCTGGCCGCCATCCACGCCGCCCGTGCCCATACCGTGGTGCGCCTGCCGGCGTTCGAGCAGGTGGAGAAGAACCCGGTGCTGTACGCGCACGCCTCGCGCGTGTTCCACCTCGAATCCAATCCCGGCAACGCGCGCGTCCTGGTGCAGGCGCACGGTGATCGCGATGTCTGGCTGAATCCGCCGCCGATCCCGCTTTCCACCGCGGAGATGGACGCGGTCTACGATCTGCCCTATGCGCGCGCGCCGCACCCCGTCTACGGCGACGCGAACATCCCAGCGTGGGAGATGATCCGTTTCTCGGTCAACATCATGCGCGGCTGCTTCGGCGGCTGTACCTTCTGCTCCATCACCGAGCACGAGGGGCGCATCATC
>CAYTRH010000083.1:0-12233 GCA_964440155.1 uncultured Thiobacillus sp.
TTCCAACGAGGACATGGGGTAACGCGGCAGGACAGACGGGGGCTGGAGCGGGTGAAGGGAATCGAACCCACGTCATCAGCTTGGGAAGCTGAGGTTCTGCCATTGAACTACACCCGCGCTGCGTACGCCGCTGTAGAATTGCGGGCCCGCATGCTACTCGATTTCGCAGACGTCACAAAGTGATCACCCTTCGCGTCAACGGCCTAGACCACGATTTTCCCGCCTCCATCACGCTCGCCGCGTTGCTCGTCGAGCTGGAACTCGCCGACCGGCGCATCGCCGTGGAACGCAACGGTGAGATCGTGCCTCGGGGCCAGTACGGCGCAACCCACCTCGAACATGGCGATCAATTGGAGATCGTCGTGGCCGTGGGCGGTGGTTGACATGACCTGACGCAGCCGACTCCTATGGATCCACTCGTCATCGCCGGAACGGCTTACGACTCCCGTCTGCTCGTGGGCACGGGAAAATACCGCGACTTCGCCCAGACCCGCGAGGCCATCGATGCCTCGGGCGCGCGCATCGTCACCGTGGCCATCCGTCGCACCAACATCGGTCAGGACCCCAGCCAGCCCAGTCTGCTGGATGCGCTGCCGCCCTCCCGTTATACCTATCTGCCGAACACGGCGGGGTGTTACACCGCCGACGACGCGGTGCGCACTCTGCGGCTGGCGCGCGAGCTGCTCGATGGCCACGACCTGGTCAAGCTCGAAGTGCTGGGCGATCCGCAGAGCCTCTACCCCAACGTGGTGGAGACGCTGAAAGCGGCCGAGGTGCTGGTGCGCGAAGGCTTCAAGGTGATGGTCTACACCAGCGATGACCCCATCGTCGCGCAACGCCTTCAGGATCTGGGCTGTGTCGCGGTGATGCCGCTGGCCTCGCTGATCGGTTCCGGCATGGGCATCCTCAATCCCTGGAATCTGCAGATCATCATCGATCGTCTGGAAGTACCGGTGATCGTCGATGCCGGCGTCGGCACCGCTTCGGATGCGGCCATTGCCATGGAACTCGGCTGCGATGCCGTGCTGATGAACACCGCCATCGCTCAAGCGCGTGAGCCGGTACTGATGGCTCAGGCGATGAAGCTCGCGGTGCAGGCCGGGCGGGCGGCCTATCTGGCGGGCCGCATGCCGCGCAAGGTTTATCAGGCGAGTCCGTCTTCACCGACCAGCGGCCTGATCGGCGCATGACACGCCTGCCCGTGCCGGCGGCAGCGCGGCAAGCGCATACTGCGGCGGACACGGCACCGCCCCGCCCGCACCGTCCCATACGCTCTTTCGTCATGCGCGGCGGCCGCATGGGCAGCGGCCAGTTGCGTGCGCTGGCCAGCCTTGGTCCCCGCTTCATCATCCCCTACCGTCCGACACCGTTGGACCTGAATGCGGTGTTCGCGCGCACCGCCGCCAAAGTCGTGGAAATCGGTTTCGGCATGGGCGACGCGACGGCGGCCATCGCCGCGCAGCACCCGGACATCGACTATCTCGGCATCGAGGTGCACGTGCCCGGGGTTGGCAGCCTGCTCAAACACATCGGCGAACTGGGCCTCGATAACGTGCGCATCGTGCAACATGACGCCGTCGAGGTACTGCGTGACATGATCGTGCCGGACAGCCTCGACGGCATTCATGTGTTCTTTCCCGATCCCTGGCACAAGAAGCGCCACCACAAGCGACGTCTGATCCAGCCCGGCTTTGCCAACCTGCTGGCCACCCGTCTCAAACCGGGCGGCTATCTGCATCTCGCCACCGATTGGCGCGACTACGCCGAGCACTCGCTGTCGGTACTGAACGCCGAACCCCTGCTGGCCAACAGTGCGCAAGGCTATGCGCCACGGCCGGACTACCGACCGCTCACCCGCTTCGAACGGCGCGGCCTGCGGCTCGGCCACGACGTATGGGATCTGCTGTTTCGCCGCACCTGCAACATCGTTGATTCGTCGCCAACGGTCACGAAAATCTGACGCTTGTCGCTCCAGCCGGTGCAAGCCGCGGCGTCGCAGTCGACCGTTCCTCATGGCACGGGGTATGCATGCTTCGGGCACGATCATGGTTGGGAGTGGATCATGTACGCGCGGTTGATCGAAAGCGCTGCACATCGTCCGATGCTGCTGTTCGACGATGGAAGCACCGGCATCCCAGTCAATCTCGGTCTGTACTCGCGTCGGCAGTTTCTCGACCTGCTTGGGCGTCGTTTCGAGGTGGGCACCCGACTGTCCGCGCAACATTACACGGTACGCTTGCCGCAACGGACCGAACACCGGCACTGACCCAGTTCGTCACGCGTGCCGTCATGGCGGCGACGCCGCGCGCCAGCCTCCCCCGTATCAGGGTTTCGCCGCTACAATCCTCGGGTCACCCGCTTGACGGCCATCCATGGCCGTACCCGCCATGAACAGCAGTGAAATCCGCCGTCGTTTCCTCGATTTCTTCGCCGCCAAGGGGCATACCGTGGTGGCGTCGAGCTCGCTGATCCCGGGCAACGATCCGACGCTGCTGTTCACCAATTCCGGCATGGTGCAGTTCAAGGACGTCTTTCTCGGCCGCGAGCTTCGCCCCTACAGCCGAGCGGCTTCCAGCCAGCGTTGCGTGCGCGCCGGCGGCAAGCACAATGACCTGGAGAACGTCGGCTACACGGCGCGTCACCACACCTTCTTCGAGATGCTGGGCAACTTCAGTTTCGGTGATTACTTCAAGCACAACGCCATCGAGTTCGCCTGGGAGTTCCTGACCGTGACGCTGAACATCCCGGCCGACCGATTGTGGGTGACGGTCTATCAGGATGACGATGAAGCCTACGAAATCTGGGCCAACGACATCGGCGTGCCGCGCGAACGCATCGCCCGCATCGGCGACAAGGGCGGCCAGCGCTACCACTCGGACAACTTCTGGGCCATGGGCGATACCGGGCCCTGTGGCCCCTGCACCGAGATCTTTTACGATCACGGCCCCGAAGTCGCCGGCGGCCCGCCGGGCACACCGGAAGAGGACGGCGACCGCTACATCGAGATATGGAATCTGGTGTTCATGCAGTACAACCGCGACGAAGCCGGTGTGCTGCATCCGCTGCCCAAACCATCGGTCGACACCGGCATGGGCCTGGAACGCATCTCGGCGGTGATGCAGGGGGTGCACTCGAACTACGACATCGACCTGTTCCAGGCACTGATCCGTGCTGCGGCGCGCGAAACCGGAGCCGCCGATCTGCAGGACAATTCGCTCAAGGTCATCGCCGACCACATCCGCGCCTGCGCCTTCCTGGTGGTGGACGGCGTGATTCCCGGCAACGAGGGGCGCGGCTACGTGCTGCGTCGGGTCATTCGCCGGGCCATCCGCCACGGCTACAAACTGGGTCGCAAGACACCGTTCTTCCACCGTCTGGTGGGTGATCTCGCATCGGTGATGGGCGAAGCCTATCCGGAACTGGTCAAGGCGAGCGAGCGAGTAACCGCGGTACTTCGGCAGGAGGAGGAGCGTTTTGCCGAGACGCTGGAGCACGGCATGGGCGTACTGGAGACGGCCATGGCGTCCGAGGACAAGATGCTCGACGGCGACACCGTATTCCGTCTGTACGACACCTTCGGCTTTCCGCTCGACCTCACCGCCGACATCGCGCGCGAACGCGGCATCACGGTGGACTTCGCCGGCTTCGCCGCGGCCATGGAGCGGCAGCGCGAACGGGCACGCGCGGCCTCGCGCTTCGCCATGGAGAAAGGATTGGACTTCACCGGCGACAAGACCGAGTTCGTCGGCTACGACACGCTGGAACAGGAAGCACGCATCGTCGCGCTGTACAAGGAAGGCACCCAGGTCGGCGAGATCGGCGCCGGCGACGAAGCGGTGATCGTGCTCGATCGTACGCCGTTCTACGCAGAATCCGGCGGCCAGGTCGGCGACATCGGCGAGATCGCCTCGGGACACGGCACGTTCCGCGTGGAAGACACGCAGAAAATCCAGGCCGATGTATTCGGCCACCGCGGACGGCTCATCAATGGCCGGCTCAGTGTCGGCGAGGACGTGCATGCCCGGGTCGACGCCGCGACGCGCGCGCGCGCCGCGTACAACCACTCGGCCACCCACCTGCTGCACGCCGCGCTGCGCGTGGTACTGGGCCCGCATGTCACACAGAAGGGGTCGCTGGTCAATGCCGAGCGCACCCGCTTCGATTTCACCCACCCGCAACCGCTCAGCGCCGACGAACTGCGGCGTATCGAGGAACTGGTGAATGCCGAAATCCGCCGCAACAGCCGCGTGGAGACCCGCCTGATGCGCCACCAGGACGCCATTCGCGCCGGTGCGATGGCGCTGTTCGGCGAGAAGTACGGCGACGAAGTGCGCGTGGTCGGCATGGCCGATTTCTCCACGGAACTGTGCGGCGGCACCCATGTGCGCCGCACCGGCGACATCGGACTGTTCAAGATCGTCGCCGAAGGCGGGGTGGCGGCAGGCATCCGCCGCATCGAGGCAGTCACCGGTCCGGCAGCCTTGGCCGTGGCCCAGGAGCAGGAGGCCACCCTGCGCGAGATTGCCGACCGGCTGAAGACCCAGCCAGGCGAGGCGGTGGCGCGCATCCAACAGATACAGGATCAGGTACGCGCGCTGGAAAAGGAACTGGCACGCTACAAGTCGCGCCTGGCCAGCGGTCAGGTCGACGAACTGCTGGCGCAGGCACGTCCGGTGGGCGGTACGCGCGTGCTCGCCAGCGCCATCGACGGCGCCGATGCTAAAGCTTTACGTGATCTCGCCGATAAACTGCGGGATCGGCTAGGCTCATGTGTACTGGTCCTGGGCGGCGTCAGCGATGGCAAGGTGGCGCTGCTCGCCGCGGTGACGCCGGACCTCCACGCACGCGTCAAGGCAGGTGAACTGGTGAACCATGTCGCCGGCCATGTCGGCGGCAGGGGAGGCGGTAGAGCCGACCTCGCCCAGGCCGGCGGCACCCGGCCGGAATGCCTGCCCGAGGCGCTGCGTGCGGTGGATGCCTGGCTTGCGGGCAAGCTGGACTGACCAAGGAAGGGACGAGCATGTTCGGGTTCTTCAAGCGCAAGAAAACCGAAGAAGATCCCCTGAGTGACCTGAAGACGGTTTCGCGCTGGATGCAGGAGCTGCCGGCCGGGGACATCTACACGGCGCAGGAGCAGGTGGTGCAAAGCCTGATCCAGTTCAACCATGCCGGCCTGCCCATGTCCAAGGAGCGCTTGCAGGTGCTGATGCATCTGGATGAACAGGCGCGCGAGATGCAGTACTCCCTGTGTTTGCAGTATCTGCGCAATCCGCGCATGTCCAAGGTGATCGAATCCCGCCTGTGGACGGCGATCCACGCGTTCTTCTGGGAGACGACCCGCGGCTACCACGCCTTTCTGATGGATTTCGTCGGCAACCCCGGCGGCAGCAAGATCCAGCCGTCCATTCCGCAGATCGCCGCACGGGCCATTCGCGGTTTCGCCGACATTTTCAAGTGGCGCTATTTCCGTTACGAGAAGGTGGAGGGCAAGCTTTGGCAGCGGCTGCACAACATCTACCGCATCGCCGAATTCGACGGCTTCCATGGCACCCGTCTCAAGGTCTACGCGCACGACACGCGCGCTTCCAGCTGCACCGAAGAATACTTGCAGGCGCTGCTGTTATCGCCTTTGGGTTCGGGCAGCCTGACGCCACGCCAAGTGGAGATGGTCGATCACTGGCTCGACCACTGGTGTGATCTGCCACGCGTCGATGTGGAGTTCGATCCCGAGCGGCACCATTTTTTCGTCGACACCGGCTCGACCCACGGATTGCGGCAATGGCGCGCCGGAACGACCATCGAGAGCAGTTTCCGCTTCGTCGACGTCACACGGCTGCAAGCCCGCCTCAAGGACATCCGTGAGGCCCTCAAGTCCGGCGCGCTACCGGCCTCGCTGGGTCTGGGCGAAGACTTCCGCCTGCCGGATGGCTACGACCTGCTCGATCATCTCGCCAACGAGCTCAGCTCGGGCAGCGGACGCGAGCGGCGCACCAGCAGCCGTGCGCCCACCGACGGGCGCTGCGAGGTACTGCGTGACCTGGCCGGCATCTGCGGGCGCATCCAGATGGAAGACAATCTCGCGCACGGTCTCCAACCCGAGCAGGGTCTGACCCCCGAGGAGATACTCGACATCAAGCTGTACGGCTTCGTCACCGAGCGCACCAAATCGAACATCGCCCAGCGCAGCCAGGGCCTGCGTGACCTGAATGCCGAACAGTGGCCGATGCATGACATCAGCGAAGGCGGCGTGGGTGTCATTCTCAAAGGCGAGGACAGCGAATGGGTGAAAGTGGGCAAACTGCTGGCGCTGCGCCTGGATCCCGCCGATAGCTGGCTGGTCGGTGTCATCCGGCGCATCACGCGCCTGCCCGACGATACGCGCAAGATCGGCGTGCAGACACTGAACGCCAAACCCATGGTGGCACGCATCGAGGCCCATCAGGCCAGCCTCAGCATCAGCTACAGCGTGGACGACACCAGTTTCGACAACCAGCCGCCCAGCCACGCCCTGGTGTTCCCGCAGTTCGAGGACGGCAGTTACATCATCATGGAAAGCGCGCGCTATGCCCATGGCCGGCAATACCGCCTCACCGAACGTACCGGCACGCGTCTGGTGCGCCTGGAGAACGTGCGCGACAAGGGTGACGGCTGGCTGATGGCGAATTTCACCGTGATCGCCTGACTGCCACCCGGCCGCGTGCGCACGCGGACGCAACCTGCTTAGACGGAGACGTGGCGTGAACATGGAAGCCAAACCCGCCCTGCTGATCGTCGACGACGATCCGCTGATCACCGACACCCTGCACTTCGTGCTGTCCAACGATTTCGAGGTGTACGTCGCGGAAACCCGGCAGCAGGTCAAGAGCCTGTTGACCCAGCTCGACAGCGCGCCACCGCTGGCCCTCGTCGACCTGGGCTTGCCGCCCATGCAGCACAAGCCGGACGAAGGCTTCGCGTTGATCAGCGATCTGTTGAACCACTCCAAGAACATCCGCATCCTGGTCTTGTCCGGGCAGAACGACGAGGCCAATGCGCGTCACGCCCGTGCACTCGGCGCCATCGATTTCATCGCCAAACCCGCGGAACCGGAGCACATCAAGCGTGCCCTGCTCTCCGCGCTGCGCTTCGACCCCGCTGCCGTGGCCGCGCCGGAGCCGGTGTCCGGCCCGCGCGAGGGCGGCGAGATCATCGGTACCAGCTTCGCCGTCGACCGACTGCGTAAACAGATCAAGCTGTATGCCGACGCGCCATTCCCGGTGTTGATCGAGGGGGAATCCGGCAGCGGCAAGGAACTGGTGGCGAACAGCCTGCATCGCTGGTCGAAGCGCAGCGCCAAGCCCTACCTGGCCCTCAACTGCGCCGCCATCTCGCCGACGCTGGTCGAACCCACACTGTTCGGCTATGCCAAAGGTGCTTTCACCGGCGCGGTGCAAGCGCATTCGGGTTACTTCGAGGACGCGCGTGATGGCACGCTGTTCCTCGACGAGATTGGTGAACTGCCGCTGGAACTGCAAGCCAAGCTGTTGCGCGTGCTCGAGAACGGCGAGTTCCAGCGCGTCGGCGAGACCATCAGCCGTTTCTCCAACGCGCGCATCGTCGCTGCCACCAACCGGGATCTGCGGCGGGAGGTGCGCGAGAGCCGCTTTCGTGGCGACCTGTACCATCGGCTGTCGGTGTTCTCCGTGCACGTGCCGCCACTGCGTGAACAGAACGAGGACAAGCTGGCGCTGCTCGAGCATTTTCGCGCGCACTACGCGCGTGAAGTCGGGGTACAGCCGTTCAATTTCCTGCCGGACGCCCAACGGCTGTGGGAGGAATACCATTTTCCCGGCAACGTGCGCGAGCTGCGCAACATCGTCATCCGCCTCACCACCAAGTATGCCGGCAGGCCGGTCAACGCACGCGAGCTGGAGGACGAGTTCGACCTGGACGTGGTCAGTCCTTCCAGCATTCCGTTACCCACCGATGCCCGTGCCGTGCAGGAATATGCCAAGACCCATCTGCGCAGCGTGCACAACTTCAATCTGGACCAGATCATGAAGCAGTGGGAGAAGAGCTATGTCGAGGCGGCACTGGCCATGACCCACGGCAACCTTTCGCAAGCGGCGAAGATGCTCGGTGTCAACCGCACCACGCTGTACAGCCGCATGCAGACCTACCAGAACGACTGAGCCAGCGCGCCCCCGGTCCGACCCTGCGCGAACCTCATGGCGCACTTTCCAGAACCACCTAAGCTGGGCGAGTGGCTGGCCTCGCGTGGCCTGATCAGCCTGGACCAGTTGCGTATCGCCCTGATGGAGCAGGCCACCAGTGGCCTGCCGCTGGGCCGGCAACTGATCGATCTCGGTTTCATCACCGATGCGGTGTTGCGCGACGTGCTGGCGGAACACGCCGGTGAAGCCAGCATCGATCTCAACCAGGTGGTGGCGGATACCGATGCCATCGCCCTGACCCCGGAGCAACTCGCCCGCCGGCACCACATCCTGCCGCTGGCCGTCGACGTCGATGCCCGCACCCTGACCGTGGCGGTACCGGATCTGTTCAATCTGGTGGCACTGGACCAACTGCGCGCGCATCTGGAGGGGCGTTACGACATCCGCCCGGTGCTGGCAGCGGAAGCGCAAATCCTCGAATACCTGGACAAGTTCTACGGCTTCGATCTGTCCGTGGACGGCATCCTCAAGGAGATCGAGACCGGCGAGGTCGACTGGAGCAGCCTGCAGACCGGGGCCGAGTTCACGCAGCCCATGGTGCGGCTGGTGAATGCGCTGCTGGCCGAAGCGGTGAAGCGTGGCGCGTCCGATGTGCACTTCGAGCCGGAATCCACGTTCCTGCGCGTGCGCTATCGCATCGACGGCGTGCTGGAGCCGATGCGCAGTCTGCATCGCAAGTACTGGCCGGCCATGGCCGTGCGTCTCAAGGTCATAGCCGGGCTCAACATCGCCGAATCGCGCGCGCCGCAGGAAGGCCGCCTGTCGCTGACGCTGTACGGTCGCAGCATCGATTTCCGCGTATCCATCATGCCCACGCTGCACGGCGAGAACATCGTGCTGCGCGTCCTGGACCGGGAGAAGGCGATCATCCCGCTCGACCGCATGGGTCTGCCGGAAACCACGCTGCGGCGCCTGATGGATGCGATCCGACGCCCGGAGGGGCTGATCATCGTCACCGGCCCCACCGGCTCCGGCAAGACCACCACGCTTTACTCGCTGCTGGCCCACCTCAACCGCGAGGAAGTGAACATCATGACGCTGGAGGATCCGGTGGAGTACCCGCACCCGCTGATCCGCCAGACCTCGATCAGTGAGGTCTCCAAGATCGATTTCGCCGGCGGCGTGCGCGCCATCATGCGCCAGGATCCCGACATCGTGCTGGTGGGCGAGATTCGCGACCGCGATGCCGCCGACATGGCGTTCCGCGCGGCCATGACCGGCCATCTGGTGTTCACCACGTTGCACACCTATTCCGCCCTGGGGGTGTTTCCGCGCCTGGTGGACCTGGGCATCCGCCCGGCCATCATCGCCGGCAACGTCATCGCCGTGGTCGCCCAGCGGCTGGTGCGCCGCCTGTGCCCGCACTGCCGTGAAGCCTATGTGCCGGAGGAATGGGAACGCCACGACCTCGACGGCGACGTACCCGAGCAACTCTATCGCGCACGTGGCTGCGTGCGCTGCGCGTTCAAGGGCTATCGCGGGCGCCTGCCGCTGATGGAACTGCTGCCCATGGACGCCACGCTGGACGAAGCCGTACTGCGCGGCGCCACCCCGCGCGAATTGGCGATGCTGGCCGCCCAGCGCGGCTGGCGTAACCTGGCCGAGGAAGGAATGCAACGGGTGCGTGCCGGCGAGACGTCGCTGGCGGAACTGCGCCGGGTGGTCAACCTGGGACGTCGCTGATGCCGTTGTATCGCTACCGCGCGGCCGACGCCGTCGGCCACCGTATCCGCGGAGAACTGACCGCGCTCAACGACATCGATCTCGACCTGCGCCTGCGCCGCATGGGACTGACCCTGATCCGCGCACGCCCCGCCACCGGGCTGGACGCGCTGGCGGCCTGGCGTGGCGCATCGCGCCGGGATCTCATCGGCTTCTGTTTCCACATGCAGCAGATCGCCCGAGCCAACGCGCCGTTGCTCGAGGGCTTGCGCGACCTCATCGCCAGCAGCGACGACTCGCGTTTCCGCGGCCTGCTGTCGCTGATCGCCGATGACCTGGAGGGCGGCAAGCTGCTGTCCGAGGCACTCGCTGCCCATCCGCACGTGTTCGATCGGGTATTCGTCGCACTGGTACGCGCCGCGGAGAAAAGCGACCGCATGGAAAGCATCTTTGCCCGCCTGGAGGCGAGTCTCAAGCAGCAGGAGGAGCAACGCGCGGAGTTCACGCGCCTGTTGATCTACCCTGCGTTGGCCGCGCTGGCGGTGCTGACGGCGGCGGCCGTGCTGCTGTTCTACCTCACGCCCAAGCTGGCCATCCTGGTACATGGCCTGCATCTGCCCATGCCGGCCACCACGCAGGCGCTGATCGTCGTATCGCGCTTCGCCCAATCCTTGCTGCCCTGGCTGGCGGCATCCGCGGCGCTGGCGCTGGTGGCGCTGATCGTGGTGCGCGAACGGGCGCCGGCGCTGCGTCTCTGGCTGGACCAGAGCGTACTGCGTCTGCCCGTGGTGGGCACGGCACTGCGCAAACACATCCTGGCACGCGTGTTCGATCTGCTGGCACTGTTGCTGGAATCCGGTGTCGGTCTGCTCGATGCGCTGCACGCCTGTGCGGAAAGCGCCGGCAACCGTCACATCCGGCGTCGGCTGGAAGACGCGGCACAGCGCATCGCCGCCGGCGAGAGCGTCACACAAAGCCTGCGCCACCAGAACCTGCTGCCCCCCCTGGTGCTGCGCATGGTGCACACCGGCGAAGCCAACGGCGCATTGGCTCCGGCGTTGAACAACGTCACCTGGTTCTTCGCCCGCGACGCTCGCGAAACCGTGGCGCGCGCCTTGAAGCTGCTGGAGCCGGGTCTGGCCGCCCTGCTCGGCCTGCTGCTGGCGCTGCTGATGCTGGCGGTGTTCCTGCCGGTCTACCAGATCATCGGAGAGTTGCCGCTGTGATCCCGCGTTCGCGCGTATTGCTCTACCTCTCCGCTGCCGGCGCCAGTTGCGCGCTGTATCGGCGTGGGGCCTTGCTCGATGTGCGCAGCCTGCCTGGCGGCGAGGAGGGCTGGGAGGCGTTCAACGACTACCTGCTGCGACACAGCGATACCGCGATTGCCATCGCAGTCGACACCGTCGACGAGGTCTACCGTCTGGAAGCGTTGCCACGAGTACATGGCGCCGATCGCCGCGAGATGACCGACCGCCGCCTGCGTCAGCTCGTGCATCAGTCACCCTATCGCGCCGCGCTGCGCCAAGGCAGGGTGGCGGGGCCGACGGCACACGAACGCTACCTGCTCATGGGCCTGACCAACGCCGAGCTGATCCGCCCGTGGCTGGACATCGCCCATCTGCGTGCCGCCCATCTGGCCGGCATCTGGCTGCTGCCGGCTCTGACCATACCGCTGGCGCGGCGCTTCGGTCTGGTGCAGGGCAGGTTGCTGCTGGTCTCCGAGCAGACCGGCGGGCTGCGCCTGACCTATCTGGATGACGGTGAACTGCGCTTCTCCCGCCTCGCGCCGGTGGACGGCACCGGTTACGACGATGCATTGCGCAACTACGCGGAAGAAATCGAACGCACGCGCCAATCGCTGGTGGGGCAGCGTCTGCTCACACGTTCCGAACCCCTGCGCACGGTGCTGGTCGATCCGCTGAACACGCTGGACGGCCTGCACGCCTTGCTGCCGGAGAGCGGCGGTTTTCGCTGCGAGCGCGTACCGCGGGCCACCCTGATCGACACCCTGCGATTGCCGCCCTCCCTGCTCGCCGAATCCAGCGACGCCCTGTACCTGAGACTGCTGGCCAGCGCGCCGGCCGGTGCCAACCTGATGACCGCCGAGCAGCATGCCCTGACCCGCGCCCACTGGTTACGCCGGGGTCTGCATCTGGCCACCGGGGTGTGGCTGGGCCTGACACTGGGCATATCCGTCGTGCTGGCCCTGGATGCCTGGCGGCTGCAACGCGCGACTGCCGCCCAGACGGCCGAAGAGGCCGCGCAGCGTGCCCGGGAAGCCGCCGTTCTGAGCCCGGCTGGCGGCGTGGACACGGTGCGCGCGCGGCTGCGCGCGGTGGACGCCTGGCGCGCCCTACC
>CAYTRH010000084.1:0-12189 GCA_964440155.1 uncultured Thiobacillus sp.
GGTGCTTGCCGGACTGGCCGGCTGGTATCTGTGGTCACGCCATGCCGGCACGTTGGCCGAACTGGCTGCCACGCGTGCCGAAGTGGCGCGCTGCCACGAACGTCTCGCCGCCGCGCGCGCCTACAACGCCAGCGTGGTCGCGCTGGGCAGCAACATCGCACCGGTCTGGGCGCGCCAGATCGAGACCGGCCGCGCCCATATGGAGCAAGCCATCACCGGACTCACCGGCGATTTCGCCGGTATCGTAAACAGTCTGGAAGCCGCCGTGCACGCCTCTAGCGCTGCGGGTGGCGACGGCGGCAGCGACCTGGCCGCAGTGTTCAAGCGCAGCGAAGGACACCTCGGCCAGGTGGTCGATGCGTTGCGCGCCGCCGTCCGCCACAAAGAGGAGACCATGGCGGAGATCAGCACGCTGCTGGATTTCATCGACGAACTGCGCCACATGGCCAGCGCCGTCGCCGGTATCGCCGATCAGACCAACCTGCTGGCGCTCAATGCCGCCATCGAAGCAGCACGCGCCGGTGAAGCCGGCCGCGGTTTCGCCGTGGTGGCGGATGAGGTGCGCAAGCTGTCGACGCTGTCCAAGGAAACCGGCCAACGCATCAGCGCCAAGGTCGACACCATCAGCACGGCCATCGGCGCAGCCGTGCATGCCGCCGAGCAAACCGCCGCGAGCGATACCGCCGCGTTCACCGGCGCAGACCACGCCATCCAGGCGGTGCTTGGCGATTTCCGCGCGCTCACGGGTGGCCTGGCCGAATCCAGCGCCATCCTGCGACGCGAAAGCGAGGACATCCGGGCACGTATCGCCGGCGCTCTGGTGCAACTGCAATTCCAGGACCGCGTCAGCCAGATCCTGTCCCACGTGCGCGACAGCATCGCCAGTCTGCCGGATCACATTCAGGCCGCGGGCAACGACGTCGACCATGCCCTGTACCCGATCGACACCGCCCGCCTGCTCGCCGACCTGGAGCGCACCTACGCCATGGCGGAGGAGCGCAGCAACCATGGCGATGTACCGGGACAGTCCGGCGAAACGGAAATCACCTTTTTCTGACCCCCCCACCTTCAGGAGGCCACCATGGCAAAAACCATACTCATCGTCGACGACTCCGCGTCGTTGCGTCAGGTCGTCGGCATCACGCTCAAGGGCGCCGGCTATGACGTCATCGAAGGCTGCGACGGCAAGGACGCGCTGGCCAAGCTGAACGGCCAGAAAGTCCACCTGATCATCAGTGACGTCAACATGCCCAACATGGACGGCATCAGCTTCGTCAAGGAAGTCAAGCAACTGCCGGCCTACAAGTTCACGCCCATCATCATGCTGACCACCGAGAGCCAGGAGGCCAAGAAGGCCGAAGGCCAGGCGGCCGGTGCCAAGGCGTGGGTGGTCAAGCCGTTCCAGCCGCAGCAGATGCTGACTGCGGTATCCAAGCTGATCCTGCCCTGACCACCGAGGAGATCGCCATGCTGCACGTGGAACACAGGGATGGCGGTTGCGCCGTCCGGGTCGAGGGCGACATGACCGTCTATACCGCCGCCGAGCTGAAACCCGCGCTGCTGGCGCTGCTGGCCGATTTCCGCCGTATGGAGATCGACCTGGGCGCAGTGGCGGAGATGGACACCGCCGGCCTGCAACTGCTGGCACTGGCCAAGCTGGAAGCCGCGCGCGCCGGTGGCGAACTGCGTCTCGCCAATCACAGCGACGCCGTGCGCGAAGCGCTGGACCTGTGCGGCATGGTCGGGTTCTTCGGCGATCCGGTGGTGATTCCGTCGTGAACATCGATTGAGGAGCGCGACATGAATCTGGACCAGGCCCTCAAGACCTATATCGAGGAAAGCCGCGAGCTGTTACAGGAGATCGAGGACGGCCTGCTGCGCGTCGAGCAGGAAAACGATAGCGGCGACACCGTCAACGCCATCTTCCGTGCCGCCCACACCATCAAGGGCTCGGCCGGATTGTTCGGGCTCGATTATCTGGTCAGCTTCACCCACGGCGTGGAAAGCGTGCTCGACCGGGTACGCGAACGCACGCTGGCCATCGACGCCGGACTGGTGGCGCTGCTGCTGCAATGTCGCGACCACATCAGCGCGCTGGTCGAACATGCCGCACAGGGCGCCATGACCACGACGCCGGAACTGGAGGCCGCCGGCCGGGCGCTGACCGCGCGTCTCGATCTACATCTCGGCAAGCAGCCGCCCGCCCCGGCGGCGACCGCGCCGGCTGCCGACGACGCCCAAGTCGAGGCCAGCGGCGGTGGTCGGGTCGGCGGCGACGGCTGGCATATCTCGCTGCGCTTCGGTCGGGAATCGCTGCGCAATGGCATGGACCCGCTGTCCTTCCTGCGCTACCTGGCGACGCTGGGCGACATCGTCAGCATCGAGACCCTGACCGACGCGCTGCCGCCGGCCGCCGACATGGATCCGGAACAGTGCTACCTGGGTTACGAGATCCAGTTCCGCAGCGACGCCGACAAGGCCACCATCGAAGGCGTGTTCGAGTTCGCGCTGGAAGACAGCCGCATCCACATCCTGCCGCCGCGCAGCCGCCTGGCCGACTACGTGGCCATGATCCAGGCCCTGCCCGAGGATGACTTGCGCCTGGGCGAGATCCTGTGCCGGGTCGGCAGCCTGACCGAACACGAGTTGCGCGAGGCGCTGGCGACCCAGGCCGCCGGCGAGCCGAAGCAACCGTTGCCGATCGGCGATGTCCTGGTCGGCGCCGGCATGGTCCAGGCGGAACTGGTCGACGCCGCGGTCGACAAGCAGAAGCAGACGCGCGAACACCGTGCCCTGGAGAGCCGGGTGGTGCGTGTCGACGCCGACAAGCTCGACCGCCTGATCAACCTGGTCGGTGAACTGGTGATTGCTGGCGCCAGCACCAACCTGATCGCCCAGCGCGCCGGCATGGCCGATCTGCTGGAGGCCACCTCGACGCTGGCGCGGCTGGTCGAGGAGGTACGCGATTCCGCGCTGACCCTGCGCATGGTGCAGATCGGCGCGACCTTCAGCCGCTTCCAGCGGGTGGTGCGCGACGTGTCCAAGGAACTGGGCAAGGACATCCAGTTGGTCATCACCGGCGCGGAGACCGAGCTGGACAAGACCGTGGTGGAGAAGATCGGCGACCCGCTGATGCACCTGGTGCGCAATTCCATGGACCATGGCATCGAGGCCCCGGAGGTCCGTGTCGCGCGCGGCAAGCCCGCCCAGGGCACGCTGCGCCTGAACGCCTACCACGATTCCGGCTGCATCGTCATCGAAGTCGGCGACGACGGCGGCGGTCTTAACCGCCAGCGCATCCTCGACAAGGCCATCGAGCGCGGCATCGTCCAGGCCGGCCAGCCGCTGACCGAGCAGGAGATCCATCAACTCATCTTCGAGCCTGGCTTCTCCACCGCCGCCGCCGTCACCAATCTGTCCGGGCGTGGTGTCGGCATGGACGTGGTACGCCGGAACATCGAGGCGCTGCGCGGCACGATCGAGATCGACAGCGTCGAGGGCCAGGGCACCACCATGCGCATCCGCCTGCCGCTGACGCTGGCGATCATCGACGGCTTCCTGGTCGGCATCGGCGGTTCTTCCTTCGTCATTCCGTTGGAAAGCGTGGCGGAGTGCATCGAACTGTCCGAAGCCGACCGCGCCGCCAGCCGCGACCGCCGTTACCTCAACCTGCGCGGCGAGGTGCTGCCCTTCCTGCGTCTGCGCGAGGTGTTCGAAGTCGACGGCCAGCCGCCGCGGCGCGAGAACGTGGTGGTCGTCCAGTATGGCAAACAGCGCGCCGGCCTGGTCGTGGACGAACTGATGGGCGAATTCCAGACCGTGATCAAACCGCTCGGCCGCCTGTTCAGCCACATCCGCGGCATCGGCGGCTCCACCATCCTGGGCAGCGGCGAGGTCGCGTTGATCCTCGACGTGCCTGCCCTGATCCAGCGCACCAGCGAACGCGAGAACCGCGCCCTGGCACCGGCGCGTGTGCCCTCCCTCACCTGACCCGCCACCCCTCCCCCCTTTCCCGACAGGAGATCATCATGTTCCAGAATATGAAAATCGGTATGCGCCTCGGCCTCGGCTTCGGCATCGTCGTGCTGCTGATGGCCGGCATCGCCGCGCTCGCCATCAGCCGCATGGCCAATCTCAACCAGAGCATCGACCTGCTCATCAACGACCGCTACCCGAAAACGGTCTGGGCCAACAATGTCATCGACAACATCAACATCATTGCCCGTTCAATGCGTAACGCGCTGCTGATTCAGGACGCCGCAGGCGCCCGCCAGGAGATCGCGCGCATCGAGGAAGCCCGCAAAGGGATCCTCGATAACCTGAACAAGCTGGAAGAGACCATAGACAGTGAAACCGGCAAGGCCCAGCTCGCCAAGGTGCGTGAGGCGCGCGCGCGCTACGTCGCCGACCAGGATAGTTTTCTGAAGCTGGTCGAGGAAGGCCGCAATGCCGAAGCTGCCGCTTATCTGATGTCCACGGTGCGGGGCACGCAAGGCGCCTACATGGACGAGGTCGTCGCATTGGTCGATTACCAAGGTAAGCTGATGGAGGAATCCGGGCGCGAAGCCACCGAGCTGTACCAGGCCGCGCGCACGCTGATCCTGCTGATCGCGGGCATCGCACTGGCGCTGGCGGTGGGCATCGCGCTGTGGGTGACGCGTTCGATCACCCGCCCGCTCAACCAGGCCGTGAGCGCCGCCAACGCGCTGGCCGAGGGTGACCTGACCACTCAGATCGAGGTCACCAGCACCGACGAGACCGGCAAGCTGCTCACCGCCATGCGTGCCATGGTCACCAAGCTGTCCACCATCATCACCGACGTGCGTTCGGCATCCGACAACCTGTCGTCCGCGTCGGAACAGGTGTCCGCCACCGCCCAGAGCCTATCCCAGGCCAGTTCGGAACAGGCCGCCAGCGTCGAGGAAACCTCGGCATCCATCGAGCAGATGAGCGCGTCGATCAATCAGAACACCGAGAACGCCAAGGTCACCGACGGCATGGCGTCCAAGGCCGCGCGCGAGGCGACCGAGGGGGGCGAAGCGGTGAAGCAGACGGTTTCGGCGATGAAGAGCATCGCCGACAAGATCGGCATCATCGACGACATCGCCTATCAGACCAATCTGCTCGCCCTCAATGCCGCCATCGAGGCTGCGCGCGCCGGCGAACATGGCAAGGGCTTCGCCGTGGTCGCCGCCGAGGTCCGCAAACTGGCCGAGCGTTCGCAAGTCGCGGCGCAGGAGATCGGCGAACTGGCGTCGTCCAGCGTGGGTATGGCGGAGAAGGCCGGCAAGCTGCTGGACGAGATCGTGCCGTCGATCAACAAGACCTCCGACCTGGTGCAGGAGATCACTGCGGCTTCCGAGGAGCAGTCCTCCGGCGTCGCCCAGATCAACACCGCGATGAACCAGCTCAACCAGATCACCCAGCAGAACGCGTCCTCGTCGGAGGAACTGGCCGCCACCGCCGAGGAGATGAGCGGCCAGGCGGAACAATTGCAGCAGCTCATGAGCTTCTTCAAGGTCGCCGCGCTCAACGCCGCCAGCACCGCACGCGCCGCGCTGGTCAGTCCGGCGGCACGCGCGCAGGCCAAAAAGGCTGTACGCAAGCCGCTGATCGAGCCGTCACTGGACGAAGCCGAATTCGTCCGCTTCTGAGCCGAGGAGACGGGCATGAACAGCATCGTCAAGGCACAGAGCCAGCCGCTCGCCGTCGCCGCGTCGGGTGAAGCCGGCCAGTACCTCACCTTCGTGCTCGGCGGCGAGATGTTCGCGATCGGCATCCTGCGCATCAAGGAGATCATCGAGTACGGCCACCTGACCACGGTGCCGATGATGCCGGCCTTCATCCGCGGCGTGATCAACCTGCGCGGCGCGGTGGTACCGGTGGTCGACCTGTCGGCGCGTTTCGGCCGGCAGGCGTCCCAGGTCACCCGGCGCAGTTGCATCGTCATCATCGAAGCCGGCGACGGCGAGGAGGCCCAGGATGTCGGCGTGGTAGTCGACGCGGTCTCGGAGGTGCTGGAGATCCCGGCCGCCGAGATCGAGCCCGCACCCAGCTTCGGCGCTCGCATCCGCGCCGACTTCATCCAGGGCATGGGCAAGATCGACGGTCGTTTCGTGATCCTGCTCGACGTCGACAAGGTGTTGTCGGTCGACGAGATGGCCATGCTCTCCGCCGCCGCCGATTCCGGCTTGACTGCGCTGGAAGCGGCCTGAACGGAGCGGAGCCCGCCATGCAACCGACGCTGAGCGATCAGGAATTCAGCCAGTTCCGGCATCTGATCTACGACATCGCCGGCATCAGCCTGTCCGAGGCCAAGAAGCCGCTGGTCAGCGGCCGTCTGGCCAAGCGTCTGAAGCATCACGGCGTGGCGCGCTATGCCGACTACTTCCGGCTCATCTGCGAGCGCGACCACGCCGCCGAGCTGCAAACGGCGGTGGATCTGCTGACCACCAACGAGACCTACTTCTTCCGCGAATCCAAGCACTTCGACTTCCTGCGCGAGCACATCGTGCCGGAACAGGACGGCAGGGCGCCATTCCGGGTCTGGTGCGGCGCCAGTTCGTCCGGAGAGGAGCCCTACACCATCGCCATGACCCTGGCCGAAGTGCTGGGCGCGAAACCGTGGGAGGTGTTGGCCTCGGACCTGTCCACCCGCGTACTGGCCACGGCGCGCCGCGGCCAGTATCCGATGAGCCGGGCCGAATCGATTCCGCCCGAGTATCTGCGCAAGTACTGCCTTAAGGGTGTGGGCCGGCACGAAGGCACCTTTCTGATCGAGCGCACCTTGCGCGAACGGGTGCGCTTCGAGCAGATCAATCTGGTCAAACCGCTGCCCAGACTGGGCGAGTTCGACGTCATCTTCCTGCGCAACGTGATGATCTACTTCGATGCACCGACCAAGCGCGAGGTGGTCGCGCGCATGCTGCCGTTGTTGAAGCCGGGCGGCCATTTCATCGTCAGCCACTCGGAAAGCCTGAACGGCATCACCGAAGCGCTGCGCCTGGTGTCGCCCTCGATCTACCGCAAGCCATGAACACGGTGAACCCCATCAATCCGGTGCAGCTCGACATCTTCCTGCAGCCCGGGGATTTCTACTTCGGCGACGCCGACACGCGCATCCGCACGCTGCTCGGCTCCTGCGTGGCATTGACCTTCTGGCATCCACGCCTGCGCGTCGGCGGCATGTGCCATTACATGCTGCCGTCGCGGGGTGGCGGACACCATCACCATCACAACGGGCTCGACGGCCGCTATGCGGACGAGGCGATGGCGCTGTTCCTGCGCGAATTCCGTCGTCTCGGCACGCAGCCGCGCGAGTATCAGGTCAAGATGTTCGGCGGTGGCAACATGTTTCCCTGCCACCGCCGCGCCGGCGCGCACATCGACGTGTCCACGCGCAACCTCCAGGCGGGTCGCCACTTGCTGCACAGCCATGGCCTGGTCGCGCGTGCGGAACATGTGGGTGGCCACGGCCATCGCCAGGTGATCATGGACATCGCCAGCGGCGACGTGTGGATGCGCCACGTCCCACCGGACGATAGCAGGACGCCATGCACTGCGCGGGAGGCGGCATGACACCGATCCGCGTGCTGATCGTCGACGACTCGGCGGTGGTCCGCCAGGTCATGACCGCGGTGCTGGAACGCGACCCTGGGGTGCGCGTGCTGAAAGCGGTGTCCGACCCGCTGTTCGCCATGGAAGCGATGAAGAAGGAATGGCCGGACGTGGTCGTGCTCGACGTGGAGATGCCGCGCATGGACGGCATCAGCTTCCTGCGCCGCATCATGGCGGCGCGACCGACGCCGGTGGTGATCTGTTCGACCCTGACCGAAAAGGGTGCGACCACCACGTTGCAGGCCATGGAAGCCGGCGCCGTGGCCATCGTCACCAAGCCCAGGATGGGGCTCAAGACCTTTCTGGAGGACGCCTCAGCGGATCTGCTCACCGCAGTCAAGGCCGCGGCCCACGCCGATGCACGCAAACTGGTGGCGCGCGCACCGGCTCCGCTGGCAGCGGTGCCGGCCAAGCTCAGCGCCGATGCCGTGCTGGCGGCACCAGCCGGCCAGGCGATAGCGGAAACCACCGACCGCGTGGTGGCCATCGGCACCTCCACCGGCGGCACCCAGGCGCTGGAAGCGGTACTGACCGCGCTGCCGCGCACCTGTCCGGGCGTGGTCGTGGTGCAGCACATGCCGGAGAACTTCACCGGTCCGTTCGCGCAGCGGCTGAACGCGCTGTGTCAGGTCGAGGTGCGCGAGGCGGCCGGCAACGACCGGGTGATCCCCGGTCAGGTATTGATCGCGCCGGGTGGCCGGCACATGCTGCTCAAGCGCAGCGGCGCACAATACCGGGTCGAGGTGGTGACAGGCCCGCCGGTGAACCGGCATCGGCCCTCGGTCGACGTATTGTTCCGCTCGGTGGCGCGCTACGCCGGGCGCAATGCGCTGGGCGTGATCATGACCGGCATGGGCGACGACGGCGCCGCCGGCCTGCTGGAGATGCGCCAGGCCGGCGCGCTGACGCTGGGCCAGGACGAGGCCAGTTGCGTGGTCTACGGCATGCCCAAGGAAGCCGCCAAACGCGGCGCGGTGGCACGCGAGATCGGCCTGCGCGCGATCGCATCGGAAATCATGGCCTTCGCCGGACAGCGTGCGTGAACGTGGATCGCGTCGGTCGACATCCGGGAACGCCGTCTTTCCTGATCTTTGCTAAGTGATGCTTAAGTCTCACTGCGGACAATGGTCGACAGCCGCGCGATGTCCGCGCGGTGCAACTGACCAAGGAACGCACATGGAAAAGACTCTGATCGCCCTTCTCGCCACCACCTCCCTGTATTTCATGGGCGCCACCGCGCAAGCGGCGGACGCCGTCAAACCGGCCGCGCAACCCGCCGCCGCTCATGCCAGCGCCAAGCCCAAGGCCGGCGACAAGAGCGACATGCCAGCCAAGGCCGAGACCGAATCGGCTGGCGCCGCCGCGTCGGCGCACCCGGCCAAAGCAGAACCGGTGAAGAAGGCGGCCGCGCCCGCCGCGGCTCCGACCACCAAGAAGTGATGTCGGACCGGCGTGCCGCGGCTGCCGCGGCACGCCGTCTTCACCCGTCTGGCCGTGCCTTCCCCTCCCCGCGCGGTCAGCATCGGCCCGGCCGCATCCGGGGCGTATCATCGAAGCCCATCCCCCCTCCCGTTCGACCGACATGAAGCTGCTCCTGGCCGAAGATGACCCGATGCTGGGCGCCAGCATGGAACGCGGCCTGAAGCTGGCCGGCTTCGCCGTCGACTGGACCAGGGACGGCCGTGCCGCGCTGCTGGCCCTGGACAACGGTGACTATGACCTGCTGCTGCTGGATCTGGGTCTGCCGCGCCTGGATGGTCTGTCCTTGTTGAAGACGGTGCGCCAGAGCCGGCGCGACCTGCCCGTGCTGGTGGTCACTGCGCGCGATGCGGTGTCGGATCGGGTGGCGGGGCTCAATCAGGGCGCGGACGATTATCTGGTCAAACCCTTCGATCTCGATGAGCTGATCGCGCGCATACACGCTTTGCGCCGCCGCCACGTCGGCCGTGCCCGCTCGGACATGCACCTGGGCGCCTTGTGCGTCGACCCGGCGACGCACGAAGCCAGCCTGCACGGCCGGCCGTTGCGCCTGTCGCAGCGCGAATTCATGTTGCTGGCCATGCTGATGGAGCAACCCGGTGTCGTGCTGTCGCGCGAGCGCATCGAGGAGCGGCTGTACGGCTGGGGTGAGGAAGTGGCCAGCAACGCGGTCGAAGTGCATCTGCATCATCTGCGCCGCAAACTGGGGCCGGAGTGGATCCGCAACGTGCGCGGCGTGGGCTACAAGCTGGTCGATCCCACGGCACCGCCGCTCCACGGTCTGACGTGACCTCCATCCAACGTCGCCTGCTGGTCTGGCTGATCGGCGCCCTGCTGCTGACCGGCCTGCTGGTCAGCATCATCACCTACCAGCTCGCCTGGGATGCGTTCAATCGGGTGCGCGATTACGGCCTGGAACAGATCGCGCATTCGGTCGTGCGCCATGGCGTGCAGCGCACCGACGACGAACGGCGCGAGGATGGCGGCCAGTTCATCAGCCAGATCTGGTCGAGCGAGGGCGAACTGCTGTACTCGTCGATCGACGACGGCGGGCCGCCGCGCCAGGCCGACGGCTTCAACGTCGCCGAGTGGCACGATGCCACCTGGCGCACCTACACGCTGACCGAGCGCGGACTCACCATCCAGGTCGCTTCCAGCGTCGCCCGCCGCGCGCGTACCTTCGCCGAGATCGTGCCCTGGCTGCTGATCCCGCTGGCCGGGCTGATCGTCGGCCTGAGCGTGTTCATCGGCGCGGCGGTGAAACGCGCGCTGGCGCCGCTCGACCGGGTGCGTCGGGAGGTCGAACAGCGCGGCGCGACACGGCTGCAGGCCATCGATGATGCCGGCCTGCCGGATGAAGTGGCGCCGCTGGTGCGCACCTTGAACGAACTGTTGCGGCGGCTGGACGAGGCGATGGCCAATCAGCGGCAGTTCCTGTCCGACGCCGCCCA
The DNA here is from genome assembly GCA_964440155.1 of uncultured Thiobacillus sp. Lineage (GTDB taxonomy): Bacteria > Pseudomonadota > Gammaproteobacteria > Burkholderiales > Thiobacillaceae > PFJX01. The sequence goes on from CAYTRH010000084.1 coordinate 10,548, forward strand.
CGAACTGCGCACGCCGCTGGCGGTGATCAAGCTGCAGGCACAACTGGCGGCGCGTGCGCAGGACGCCCAGGAGCGCGCGTCGGCGTTGGCCCAGTTGGAACAAGGAGTGGCGCGCGGCAGCCACCTGGTCGGCCAACTGCTGAGCATGGCGCGATTGGAACCGTCGGCCGGCCGGCTCGAACGCGAACGCGTGGCGCTGGACGAACTGGCCAAGACGGTGGTCGCCGATTTCTCCTCCCTGGCCGAGGCGCGTGGCATCGACCTGGGCCTGTCGCGCTGCGATGCGGCCGCGATCCAGGGCGACGCCAACGCGCTGCGCATCCTGCTCGGCAATCTGATCGACAACGCCCTGCATTACTGCCCGCGCGGCAGTCGGGTGGACGTGGCCATTGCGGCCATCGCCACCGGCGCCATGCTGTGCGTGGTGGATGATGGGCCGGGCATTCCGGAGAGCGAGCGCGACGCCGTGTTCCAGCGTTTTCACCGGCTGGCCGGCGCAGAAATCCCGGGCAGCGGGCTGGGACTGTCCATCGCCCGCCGCATCGTCACGCTGCACGGCGGCCACATCAAGCTGGGCGGCGCGCAGCCGCACGGCCTGTCGGTCCGCGTCTATCTGCCGGCCGACGCCGGCACGGATTGACGTCAGCGGCGGTGATGCGGGCGTACCTGCCGGCTCAAGCCGTCAGGCGCAGCGCATCATCCACGTCCACCGCCACCGGCCGCGACACGCCCGGCTCGGGCATGGTCACGCCGACCAGATGCTGCGCCATTTCCATGGTGATGCGGTTGTGCGTGATGAACAGGAACTGGGTGTGCGCGGACATCTTGCGCACCAGGGCGCAATAGCGTTCCGTGTTGCTGTCGTCGAGCGGCGCGTCCACTTCGTCCAGCAGGCAGAACGGCGCCGGATTCAGCCGGAAGAATGCGAACACCAGCGCCAGCGCGGTCAGCGCCTTCTCGCCCCCGGACAAAAGCTGGATGGAGCTGTTCTTCTTGCCTGGCGGTTGCGCCAGCACGCTCAGCCCGGCATCCAGGATCTCCTCGCCGGTCAGGATCAGTTGCGCCTCGCCGCCACCGAACAGTTCGGTGAACAGGTCGCGGAACTCGCGGCTGACGCGGTCATAGGTGTCACGCAGACGCGTGCGCGTCTCGGCGTCGATGCGACGGATGGCCTCTTCCAGCGTGGCGGCGGCGGTCTCCAGGTCGGCCGCCTGCTCGTCGAGGAAACGCTTGCGTTCGCCGGCTGCTTCGAGTTCCTGCAACGCGGCCATGTTGACCGGCCCGAGTTCGGCGATGGCGGCTTCCAGGCGGGCGAGTTCGGCCTTCAGCCAGGCTTCCGCACGCCCGTCGATGCCGGCCTCGCGCGCGCGCGCGTCCAGCGCATCGACATCCACCCCATCCAACTCCTCGGCATAGCGTGCTTCATTGAGCTGCGCCTCCTGCTGCTTCAGCTCGATCGCGGTGGCGCGCTGTTTCAGCGGCTCCAGGCCATGTTCGGCCCGCTGCCGGGCCGCATCCAGATCGCGCAGGGCGGCGTTGACCGCTTCCAGCGCATCGCGCGCGCCGGCCAGCGCCGCCTCGCCCGCCTCCCGCTGCGTCAACGCGTGCGCCAGCGCCGCCTGCGCCGCCTCTTCACCCGCCT
>CAYTRH010000085.1:0-8831 GCA_964440155.1 uncultured Thiobacillus sp.
GGTCCGGGCGTGGCGCGCACGCGCGGCTCGGCCACCAGACCGGTGAGCCCAGCCAGACGCTGGCGCAGCGCCCGGGCCAGCAGCGGTGCCTCGGTGAGCCGAGCGAGCAGCGGACGCGCCTCGGTCGCCAAGCGTACCCGGCCCTCGTCCGACTCCGGATCGGTACGCGCGGCGAGCTCGTTGAACAGGAAGTCCGACAGCGGCATGGCCGTGTCACACAACACGCGGAACGCGTCGGCCCCGTGCGTGCGCACGTAGCTGTCGGGATCCTCGCCGTCGGGCAGGAACAGGAAGGCCATCAGTTTGCCATCGCGCACCTGCGGCAGACAGTTCTCCAGCGCGCGCCAGGCCGCCTTGCGACCGGCGGCATCGCCATCGAACGCGAAGATCACTTCGTTGGCCAGACGCAACAGGCGCGCCGCCTGATCCGAAGTGATGGCGGTGCCCAGCGTGGCGACGGCATGGTCGACGCCGTGCTGATCGAGCATGACCACGTCCATATAGCCCTCCACCACCACCACGCGGTCGTCGCGCTGAATCGCGCGACGGTGTTCGTACAGGCCGTAGAGTTCGCGACCCTTGTGGTAGAGGGGGGTCTCCGGCGAGTTGAGATATTTGGGCTCGCCCCGGCCGAGTACCCGGCCGCCGAATGCGATGACCCTGCCACGCTCGTCACGGATGGGGAACATCACTCGGTCACGGAAGCGGTCGTAGCGCTTGCCCTCATGCTCGATCACCAGACCGGCCTCGACCAGCAGCGGATCGTCGTAGCGGGCGAACGCCCGCGCCAATGCACGCCAGTCGTCGGCGGCACAGCCCAGACCGAAGCGCGCCGCGGTCTCGCCATTGACACCGCGTTGCTTCAGGTATGCGACGGCGCGTTCGGCATTTCTGAGCGTCTGACGGTAGTGGCGCGCGGCCACATCCATGCGCTGGAACAACTGGTCGCGCCGGCTCTCGGCCTCAGCCGAGCGGCGCATTCCGTCATCGGGTACCTGCAAGCCGGCCTGACCGGCCAGTTCCTTCACCGCATCGACGAACGGGTAACCCGCATGTTCCATCAGGAAGGTGATGGCGGTGCCATGCGCGCCGCAGCCGAAGCAGTGATAGAACTGCTTGCTCGGGCTGACCGTGAACGATGGCGTCTTTTCGTTGTGGAAGGGACAACGCGCCTGATAGTTGGCGCCGGCCTTCTTGAGCGGCACGTAGCGCTCGATCACGGCGACGATGTCGCTGCGGTCGAGCACCTGCTGGATGAAATCCTGCGGAATCATGCGGCGACGATTCCACGTCGTCGGCGCCGCGTCAACGTGCGCGGCGTGGCGTGATCAAGCGCCGGTCAGCGCCGCCTTGACGCGCGCGGAGACATCGGTCATGTCGGCGCGGCCGGCCAGATGCGGCTTCAACCAGGCCATCACCCGGCCCATGTCGCGTGCACCGGCGGCGCCGGTGTCGGTCAGCGCCTGGCGCACCAGCGCGTCGATCTCGGCGGCGGTCAACGGTTGCGGCAGGTAGGCGGACAACACGTCCGCCTCGAACTGCTCCTGCCCGGCCAGATCCTGGCGGCCGGCAGCCAGATACTGCGCATGACTGTCACGGCGCTGCTTGAGCAGCTTGTCCACCACCGAGACCACACCGGCGTCGTCCAGTTCGGCGCGCTCGTCGATCTCGCGCTGTTTGACGGCGGCCAGCAGCAGACGGATCGCGGCCAGACGCGCGCCATCCTTGGCGCGCATCGCGGCCTTCATATCATCGGTGATGCGTTGTTTGAGGGTCATGCAACCCGCGCCCGGACGGGCGCCATGCGGACGTTCAGTACAGCTTGGGCGGCAGCGTCTGGCTGCGCAGGCGCTTGTGGTGGCGCTTGATCGCGGCGGCGAGCTTGCGCTTGCGCTCCTGCGTCGGCTTCTCGTAGAACTCGCGCGCGCGGAGTTCGGTGAGCAGGCCGGTTTTCTCGATGGTGCGCTTGAAGCGGCGCATGGCCACTTCGAAGGGTTCGTTTTCCTTGACGCGAACGCTGGGCATGTATCGTCCTGGTGAGGGGAATGAAGATCGCGGATTCTATACCGCTGCCGGTGACGCTTTCAATACAATCGCCGTTTTTGCCGCGCGCCACGTCGCGCGCCGTACACCGAGCCGCATCGCCATGATCGTCCTGGGCATCGAATCCTCCTGTGATGAAACCGGCCTGGCGCTGTATGACACGCAGCGCGGCCTGCGTGCGCACGCCTTGCATACGCAGGCGGCGATGCACGCCGAGTACGGCGGTGTGGTGCCCGAGTTGGCCTCGCGCGATCACATCCGCCGCATCGTGCCGCTGACCCGCGCGGTGCTGCGCGAGGCCGGGGTCGCGTTGACCGAGATCGACGCCATCGCTTACACACGCGGCCCCGGCCTGGCCGGCGCGCTGCTGGTCGGCGCAGCGTACGCCAACGCGCTGGCGGCAGCGCTGCGCGTGCCGGCGGTGGGCGTGCACCATCTGGAGGGCCATCTGCTCTCACCGCTGCTGGCCACACCGCGCCCGGACTTCCCGTTCGTCGCGCTGCTGGTATCCGGCGGCCACACGCAACTGATGCGCGTGGACGGGGTCGGACGTTACCAGTTGCTGGGGGAGACACTGGACGATGCCGCCGGCGAGGCGTTCGACAAGACCGCGCAACTGCTCGGCCTGGGTTATCCCGGCGGGCCGGCGTTGGCGCGACTGGCCGAGCACGGCGAGGCGTATCGCTACACGCTGCCCCGGCCGATGCTCGCCTCCGGCGGTCTGGATTTCAGTTTCTCCGGACTGAAGACCGCGGTACTGACGCTGGTGCGCAAGCAGGGCGAAGACGCACGCGCAGACATCGCGGCCGCGTTCCAAGTGGCGGTGGTGGACGTGCTTGCCGGCAAGTGCCTGGCGGCCCTGCGCGCCACCGGCCTGGGCACACTGGTGGTGGCGGGCGGCGTCGGCGCCAACCGCGCGCTGCGCGCGCGCCTGGATGCCGAGGCGGCATTGCACGGTCATCGGGTGTTCTACCCACCGCTGGAACTGTGCACCGACAACGGTGCGATGATCGCCTACGCCGGCGCGCAGCGACTGGCGGCGGGCAGCACGGCGGCGGACGGCCGTTTCGACGTGCGTCCACGCTGGGCGCTGGAGGAATTGGCCGGCTGAACGCCGCAGGCAGTCAACGACGCGGCACGATGTCCAGGTGCACGTCGAAGTACTCCGCCAGCCACTCCAGCACGTATTCCGGAAACGCCAGCGCCAGCCCCAGCACCGTCAGCAGCAGCAACACCATCAGCGTGGAAAAGATGCTGGTCGGGCGCAGCCAACCCCAGTAACGCGCGGCGAGGAACACCATGTCCTTGCGATGTTCGGTCATGCGCAGCCAGCCGCGGATCAGGCTAACCGCCAGCCACACACCGTAGCCGCCGGCCAGCGACGCGAGCACGACGCGGAACACGGTGAGCATGTCCCATTCCTGTATGCCCTTGTAGAACAACGACACCGCACCGACGCCGAGCGCCGCAGCGGTGGCCAGCACGATGTTGAGCAACAGGCGGCGGCGTTCGCGCGCCAGGTCGCGTTGACGCTCGATGAAGAAATTGTCGATCTCGCGCTTGAGGTACTCGGTCTTGTCCTCCACCAGCCCGGCAATCTCGCGGCGCATCGCGGCGATGCGATCGTCCAACACCACGGACAGGCGGTCGGCGGCATAGTCCACCAGTTCGCGCACGTCGTCCTTGGTCAGACTGCGCTGGCTGTGCAGTTCCTGGGAAATCTTCTCCAGCTTCTCGTCGATCGCCTGGCTGGCACCGGCGACCACGTCGCGCATCTCCTCGCCCGCCTGGCGCACGCCGATACGCACCACCTCGCCCAGCTTGTCCCCGGCCTTCTCGATCGCGGCCTCGGACGCGGCGGTGAGACTGCCACGGGCGTAGTCGATGGTTTTCTCGAACATGTCAGCGTTTCATGTAGGCGCCGCGGCCGCGGCGTTCGAGCCGATCGCCCTGAACGGTCGGACTTGGCGGCATACCCGGTCCGATCTTATGCCACCAGCCGCCGGTCTGGCCATCCTCGGGGCGGGCGGACCACCCCTGTCCTGAACAACGCGGCCAGCCGCGACCAGGCGCGATCATCACCGCGTAATAATAGCCACATAACGTGCGGCGGTTACGTATCGGGCGCGGCGGCCACCTACGGCGCTCGGGACCATGAAACATCACGAAGACCGCGAAAGACTCGTCGAAGTCCTCAATAGTTCAACGCGCGTGTTGAGTTCCAGCCATTTCTTCGGCTGGACCCAAGGCCCCCTGCAATCACTGATCCCGCACGAAATCCTGATCTGCGGCATGGCCGACCATGCGGACCGCGACCTGCGCATGCGCTACTTCACCGCCACCCGCTACTTCCGGCCGGAGCACTTCGAAGCCGCCTGCCACCCTCAGACCGGGCTGATCGCGCAAGTCATCGAGCATTGGAAAGCGGCGCCGCAACCCTGTCTGATCCCGGCGGCAACGGTACGGCGCAACGGCGGCGACGCGGTCGAGCGGCGCTGGCATGAAATGCTGCAACGTCTGGAATTACGCAACATGGCGGCGCATGGGCAGATATCGCCGCATGGCGGCCTGCTCTCCTGGTTCGGCTTCTTCCGCGTGCGTGACCTCGGGCCGCACACCGCCGACGTGCTGGACATGATCCTGCCCTGGGTGACGGCCACCTACTCGCGGGTGCTGTACCACGAATCCGGCGGGGCAAGCAGCCCGGTGACCTCGCTCGGCGTCATACTGTCGCGCCGCGAGCGTCAGGTGCTGGAACTGGTCCGGGATGGTCGATCCAACCAGGACATCGCCGACCACCTGCGCATCTCCGCCACCACCGCCAAAAACCACGTGCAGAACATCCGCGCCAAGCTCAAGGTCAAGACCCGCGGCCAGGCGGTGGTCGAGGCCATCCGACTGGGCCTCATCCCGCCCATTCGCTGAACGCGCTGGGTGCGCGCCGACGACCGTCCTCTGCCCGATGTCATAAATCACACATATTGGCCGGCAATAATCGTCCGATCGTTCGATTCCCGCCTGGCACATGTCCATCCGTTCAGCCAAGTGCTGGCTGCTGCTCGCGGCCGCGCTGTATTCCGGCGTCGCCCCGGCGCAGTACGATGGCAACGCGCCGGCGCCATCCGCGGCCGGCGCGGCAACGCCGTCTGCCGGACCGGCCGATGAAACCCCGGCGACCCTGGTCGTGCGCGATCCATCACCGCCCAACCGGCCTGCAACGACCGACGCCCAGAGAGCGGCGGACACATCCACCGCCAACACCAGCAAGACCGAACCCCAGCGCGCCGAAGCCGAACCGCCCTGGCAGCCCGACCTGTTCCAGCGCTACATCGAATCGGCCACCGGCCTGCGCCTGGAGCATTTCGGCCACCATCTATTCCGCGCGCCACCGTCCACGTTCGCGCCGTTGCAGGATGTGCAGGTGCCGGCCGATTACGTCATTGGCCCCGGTGACGAGCTGCTGATCCGGTTGAACGGTACGGTGGAGTTGGACGCGCGCGTCACGGTCGATCGCAACGGTCTGATCCGCCTGCCACGCATCGGCGCCATCGCCGTCGCCGGCGTGCGTGTGGCGGAACTGGAAGACTATCTGCGCGGCCGCATCGCCCGCCTGTTCAAGAACTTCACTCTCAGTGCCTCGCTCGGGCAATTGCGCTCGATGCGGGTCTACGTCATGGGACAGGCGCGTCGGCCGGGCAGCTACGTGGTGTCCAGCCTGTCCACCCTGGTCAGCGCGGTGTTCGCCAGCGGCGGGCCGGCGCCGACCGGCTCCATGCGCGCCATCCGGCTGATGCGCAACGGCGCGCAGGTGGCGGAGATCGATCTGTATGCCCTGCTCGGCCAGGGCGACACGCGTGGCGATGCCGCGCTGCTGCCGGGCGATGTCATCGTCATTCCGCCGGCCGGTCCACGTGTCGCGGTGTTGGGGGCGCACCATCATCCGGCCATCTACGAACTGCGCCCGCAGGGCGAGACCATCGCGCAGGTGTTGGTCCACGGCGGTGGTCAATCGGTGGCCACGCTGCCGCAGTTCGCCATGCTGGAGAGCATCGCGCGCGACCCGGGCGGCAAGCGCGTGATCGACAAGGTTGCGCTGGCGCGCGACGGCGCCCGCTATCTGTTGCAGGACGGCGACATCCTGACCCTGTTACCGGTGAGCCTGGAGATCGGCAACGCCGTGACCCTGCGCGGCAACGTCGCCACCCCGTTCCGTTATCCGCACCACCCGGGCATGCGCGTCAGCGACCTGTTCCCGGATGCGCGCGCGCTGTTGAGCACCAGCCATTTCGAGACCACCAACGCGCTGGTCAACCATCAGCAGGGCTTCCTGCGCCCGAGCACGACCGAGACGGCCCCGCTGGCCGGCAGCCTGGCGCAACTGATGGTGGGCACCGTCAACTGGGATTACGCCACCGTCAGCCGGCTCAATGCCGATACGCTGCGCCCGGAACTGATCGCCTTCAATCTGCGCAAGGCGGTGGTCGACAAGGATCCCGCGCATGATCTGGCGCTGCGCGCCGGCGACGTGGTGACGGTGTACTCCACCGCCGACATGGCCGTGCCCAGCGCCCTGGAGACCCGGCTGGTTCGGCTCGAAGGCGAGGTCGCCACACCCGGCGTGTATCAGGCGCTGCCCGGCGAGACGCTCAGGCAACTGGTGGTGCGCGTCGGTGGCCTGACCGCGGATGCCTATCTGTACGGTGCGCAGTTCCTGCGCGAGCGCGTGCGTGTCGAACAGCAGAAGCGCTGGGAGGAAAACCTCAACCGGCTGGCTGCCGAGGTGGAGCGGATCGCCGCGCGCCAGGTGCAGGAGAGTGCCGACACCACCAACGTCAGCGCCACGCAGATCAGCCTGCATGCGCAGCGGCAACTGGTCGACCGGCTGCGCGCGATCAAGCCGGAAGGCCGCATCGCGCTGGAACTGCCGCGTACCGGCGCGCGCCTCGCCGATCTGCCGGACATCGCGCTGGAACATGGCGACCGTTTCGTGGTGCCGCGCACGCCGCCGTTCGTCAACGTGCTCGGCCAGGTGTACAGCCCCGGCGCCTTCCTGTTCCGTGGCGATACCCGCATCGGCGACTACCTGGATCTGGCCGGGGGCACCACGCGCCAGGCCAATCGCCGGGAGATCCACGTGGTGCACGCCAACGGCACGGTGACCAGCGGCAACCGTGCCAACTGGATGGAAACCGGCGTGCTGGGGCGCGCCGCGCTACCCGGCGACACCATCTTCGTGCCCGAGGAACTGGACCGCTTCTCCTGGCGCAGGGAGCTGAAGGACTGGACCTCCATCCTGTACCAGTTCGGGCTCGGCGCCGCGGCGCTCAAGAGCCTGACCGACTGACGCGGCCGCCGCCCCGCCCACCGCCAATCCGTTGCCGCCCATGGACACCCCGCCCGCGGACACCAGCCACCCGGCCGAGCACGGCGAACGCATCGGCCTGATCGACCTGCTGCTGGTACTGGCACGGCATCGTCTGCTGGCATTCGGCCTGCCGCTGCTGTGCGCCGCCGTGGCGGCGCTGGTGGCGGTCAACATGAAGGACGTGTACAGCGCCAGCGCCCAGGTCGTGCCGGTGCAGGCCAGCCAGTCCAACAACGCCGCCGCCATCCTCGGCCAGCTCAATCTGGGCAACTTCGGCAGCGCGCTGAACAACCGCAACGCCGAGTTCTTCACTCGCATCATGCGCAGTCGCAAGGTCGGCGAGCGCATGGTGCAGCGCTTCGATCTGGTCAAGCGCTATGAGGTGGACAGCGTCGGCCAGGCGCTGGGCGTGCTGGCGGGCAAGATGGACTTCGCGGTGGACGCCAAGAGCGGCGTGCTGACCGTCAAGGTCGACGACTGGAACCCGGTGACCAGCGCCGACATGACCAATTACCTGGTGCAGCAACTGGTCGACGTGACGCGCGAGATCAGCGTCTCCGAAGCCACTCAGCGCCGCGTCTATTTCGAGCGGCAGCTCGCCGCCGCGCAGGAGCGCCAACGCGCCGCGGAGGCGGAACTCAAAGCCTTTCAGACGCGCACCGGCGTGTACGGCCTGGACCATGCCGCCGGCAACACACTGGCCATGATCGCCAAGCTGGAAGCGGAGATCGCCGCCAAGAACATCCAGTTGCGCGTGATGCGCACCACCATGACCGATGACAACCCGCAGATGCTCGGCGCATTGGAACAGCTCAACGGCCTGCGCGCGCAGCTCGCCACGCTGAAGAGCCGCAGCGGCGAGATCGACAACAGCGTCGGCCGCCTGAACGAGATCGCCGGCGAATACACCCGGCTGTGGCGCGAGCTGAAATACCAGGAATCGGCCATCGACATCCTGGTCAAGCAGTTCGAACTGGCCAAGCTGGACGAAGGCCGCGACATGCCCAGCGTGCAGGTACTGGACTACGCGGTGGTGCCGGAGCGGCACGACAAACCGCGACGCAAGCTGATGGTGATCGCCGCGCTGCTGGGCGGGGGACTGCTCGGTTTCCTGCTCGCCTTCGTCGCCGAGGCGTTCGACCGCGCCCGCAGCGAACCCGAAGCGGCGCGCAAGCTGCGCCTGATCCGCCGCCATCTGTTCAGTCTGCGTCCCGGCAGCGAGGCGCGATGACCGCCGACGCACGCCGGCCGCCGCGCGCCCACGCGGGCGAATCCTTCCTGCACGCGCTCGGCGCCGGCGCGTTGTGGGGCGGGCTGGAACGCGCCGCCGGCCTGGCCAAGCACGTGCTGATCGCCGCCGCCATCGGTCTGTCGGCGCAGCTCGACGTGTTCTACATGGCGGTGGCGCTGTTGTCGGTGTTGG
>CAYTRH010000085.1:8897-12102 GCA_964440155.1 uncultured Thiobacillus sp.
CGGCGCGTTGTGGGGCGGGCTGGAACGCGCCGGCGGTCTGTTCCTGTTGTGCGCGCTGGCCTCGCTGGTGCTGGCGCTGGCGCTGGTCGCCGCGCGCGATGGCATCGCGCTGCTCGCCGCCGGCTTCGAGCCGGAACGTCGCGCGCTGCTCGCCGACGCGCTGCTGTGGCTGGCGCCGGCGGCGCTGCTGTACGTGCCGCTGCGCATGCTCGGCGCCGTGGCGCGCGCGGTGCGCCGGTTCACGCCGTTCTACCAGGCGGAATTCCTGATCGCGCTGGTGGTGCTGATCTGCGTCGCCGTCAGCCGCGACCCGCATGTGTTGTTCTGGTCCTTCGGCCTGGGCGTGGCCATCGCTTTTTTTTTCTGCTGGCGAGGCTGCGCGGACTGTTCCGTCCCTGGGGCCACCCGTGGCACCCGCTGGTGCGCGCGAGCCTGGCACTGGCGCCCGGACTGCTGATCCTGCAGGCGACCCATCATGCCCATGCCCTGGTCGACCGCGTGTTCCTGTCCTACCTGCCCACCGGCGCGATCGGCGCGCTGGCCTATGCCATGACGCTGGTGGCACTGGTACCCGGCGTGCTCAGCCTGGGCGGCGCGTTCATCACCCTGCTGGCCGAACAGGGCACACGCGCCGCGCGCGCCGAACGGCTGAATCAGGCGATCTCCCTGGCCATCTTCCTGTCCACCGGCGCCATGCTGGTGCTGGCGTTGTTCGGCGATGCCGTGGTCGCCGTGCTGCTGCAACGCGGCCTGTTCGGCGCCGACGACACCCGCCTGGTGCATGCCGCGCTGACCGCCGCCGCCGCCATGATGCTGCCGCTGTTCCTGCTCACCCCGCTGGACCAGGTGTTCCAGGTGGAAGGCCGCGTCGCCGTGATGGTGCGGCGCGCGCTGCTCGGCCTGGTCATCAATGCCGCGCTCAACGCCGTGTTCCTGTTCGGTCTGGGCTGGGGGGTCACCGGCATCGCGCTGGCCACCACCCTCACCTACTGGCTGGTGCTGCTGTTCGCGCTGCGCGCCGCCGCCGGACTGGGGCTGCGCATCCACTGGCGGCGTCATCTCGCCTGGTTCGCCTGGCTCGGCACGGCGCTGGCACCGCTCTGGTTGCTGCGCACAGCCGACGGCTACGCGCTGCTCGCGCCCTGGGCGCAGACGCTGGTGGCCACGGCCGCGGCGCTGGCACTGACCGTGCTGGCCGGCCTGACCTACCCCGGTTCCGAGCGACGTTTGGTGTCCGCCACGTTGGCACGTCTGGGCTTGGCACGGAGCTGACCATGCCCGCCGTCAGCGTCATCACCCCCACCTACAACCGTGCTCACCTGCTGCCACGCGTCTGGGCCTCGTTACGCCGGCAGACCCTGGCCGATTTCCAATGGATCGTGGTGGACGACGGCTCGACCGACGCCACCCGCGCAGTGGTCGCCAGCTTCGCCGACACGCGCATCCGCTACGTGCATCAGCCCAATCAGGGCGTCAACGCCGCCCGCAATCGCGGCGAACGGGAGGTCGAGGCCGACTTCGTCACCTACCTGGACAGCGACGACGAACTGTATGCCGACGACTCGCTGGCGCGTATGCGCGCCATCCTGCAGGCGGCCGGTGACGAGGTCGGCATGGCCTATTTCGCGGTGCGCGACAGCCGCGGGCGTGGCGACCTTGGCCATATCGAAGGCGAACAGGTGGTGGTCGACTACGTCGATCGGGTCTGCGAGCGCAAGGTCAGCGGCGAGTTCATGGCCATGTTCCGGCGTGAAGTCCTGACGCTGGCGCCCTGGCCGCCGTACAACGGCATGGAGTCGCTGCGCCACTGGCGCCTGGCGCGCGCGCGTCCGGCGCTGTTCAGCAGCGTGCCGACCCTGCTGGTGCACCGGCCGAGCGCGCTGTACCGGCGCAGCGGCGTCGACAACCTCACCGGTGCGGTCGGTGCCATCCGCCGCGCCGGCGACATGGCACGCGCCAGCCTGGACGTCATCACCGAGCACCGCGATACCTGGCTGCGCCACTGCCCCTGCCAACTCGGCCGCTACCTGTTCCACGCCGCCATGAATCAGGCACTGGCCGAACGCGGCCTGCGCCGACCATTGACCATGCTGGCGTCGGCATGGCCCACCGCCGACCGCAGCATCCGCGCCAAGAGCCTGCTGCTGCTGCCGGCGTTGCTGCTGCCCCTGGCGGCGCGGCGCGAGCTGTTCCTGTGGCGCGCGCGCTGGCGCGGCCCGGCGTCATGAGCGGCGTCACCACCCCCCCGCGCGTGGCCGGGCGGACATGAAGATCCTGGTCGTCATTCCCTCGCTGCATCGCGGCGGCGCGGAACGCGTCGTCGCCCTGCTGTGTCGCGCCTGGGCGCGCGAGCACCGGGTGGTGCTGGCGCTGTTCGACGCCAGCCGGCCGGCATTCGCCACCGACGCGCGCGTCATCGACCTCGCCAGCGCCAGCCGGCCCACACTGGCCGGCAAGCTGCTCAACCCCGGCCTGCGTGTCTGGCGGCTGGCCCGGCTGATACGGCGCGAGCGCCCTGATCGCATCATCAGCTTCATGGAAAGCGCCAACTTTCCCGCCATCCTGGCCGCCAGCCTCACCGGGCGGCTGGCGCTGCTCACGCTCAGCGTGCGCACCAACCCGGATGCGCTCGCCTGGTTCTACCGGCGCCTGATCCCGGCGTTGTACCCGCTCGCCGGCGAGGTCGTGACCCCCAGCGATGCGATCGCGCGACGACTGGCCGCCATGGGTGTGCCGACGCAACGGCAGCGGGTCATCCCCAACCCGCTGGACATCGACGGCATCCGCGCCAGACAAAACGTCACGCCGGCCGCGCCGCCGTTGCCCGGCTGCCGCTACATCCTGGGGGTCGGCCGGCTGGTGCCGGACAAGGGCTTCGACCGGCTGATCGACGCGTATGCGCGCATCGTCCGGCCCGGCCTGGACCTGCTGATCCTCGGCGACGGCCCCGAGCGCCCCGCGCTGGAACAGCAGATTCGGCGGCTGGGTCTGGAACGGCAGGTGTCCCTGCCCGGAGCGGTCGACGACCCTTACCCGTACTACCGCGCGGCCGCATGCTTCGCGCTGAGCTCGCGCTTCGAGGGCTATCCCAACGTGCTGCTGGAGGCGCTGGCCTGCGGCTGTCCGGTAGTCGCGTTCGACTGCCGTTTCGGTCCGGGCGAGATCATCCGCCATGGCGCCAACGGCCTGCTGGTCGAAGACGGCG
>CAYTRH010000086.1:0-12001 GCA_964440155.1 uncultured Thiobacillus sp.
ACGTCCTCTGCCTGAGTCCGTGCTCGTTGTCGAGGTGGGGGGGATGGACGCTTACGTCCCTGCGCCGCTCCGCAGGGAGAAGCGGCTCAGGGTGGGCGTGCGGTTGGAACGCTGGAGGGTGGATGGGCTGGACGCTTGCGTTGGTTCAGGCCAGCGTATCGGCCCAGATGTTCTCGTGCCAGGCCCAGCCGTAGGCAAAGTCCAGTTCGCTGTGCAGCGGGTTGGCGCCGCCCATCGGTTGACGTTCGTACGTCTTGGTGGCCGGGTTGTAGCGCATGACCACGGCGATGGCGCCGGAGGTCTTGTCGGACGTCACCGAATAACTGGTGCTGCCGATTACCGGCACCGGTTCCGGTTGACGGCCATTGAGCAGATCGATGATCGCGGCGGCGCAGATCTTGGCCTGGTTGTTGGATACGTGCGCCGACTTGGGCATGTTGGACAGCACCGGGTCGCCGATCACGTGGATGTTGGGCACCGACGTGGACTCGTAGGTGACGAAGTCGATCGGGCACCAACGGTCAAGCGCGTCGGTGCGCAACCCGGCATCCTTGCAGATCTTGGGCGCGCGTTGCAGTGGCACGATGTTGACCACGTCGGCCTTGACGTCATCGAACTCGCTGCTGACCACCATGGTCTTGTGATCGAACGCGGTAACCATGTTGTTGGGACGGTGCTCGATCATGCCGGGATAGAGTTCCTTCCACGCCGCCTTGAACATGGGGCCCTTGGACACGATGTCGATGTGCCCGTCCAGCATGATGATCTTGCTGCGCGGCTTGTGCTGCTTGAAATAGTGGGCGGCGACGCTGGCGCGCTCGTAGGGTCCGGACACGCAGCGGCCGGGCGGCGGCGGCGAGGCGATGACGAACACGCCGCCGTCGGGCATGGCTTCCAGTTGTTTGCGCAACAGCAGGGTATCCGGGCCGGCGCGGAACGAGTGCACCACTTTTTTCGCGGCGTAGGCTTCGTCCCAGCCCTCGACCGTTTCCGTGGCCCATTCCATGCCGGGCGCCATGACCAGGCGGTCGTATGGGATGCGGGCACCACCGCGGGTACGCACTTCACGTTTGTCACCGTCGACCGCGGTGACCAGGTCTTTGACCATCGTGATACCGTACTTGGGCAGGTTGTCGTAGCTCTTGATCAGGAAGTCGAAATCCTGGAAGCCGCCGATCACCCAGTTGGACATGGGGCAGGAGGTGAAATGGGGGTTCGGTTCGATCAGGGTTACGCGGATGTTCGGATCCCACATGCGCAGGTACTTGGCACAGGTGGCGCCACCAAATCCGGCACCCACCACCACCACGTGCGGTTGCGCCTTGGCGGTCTTGGCCTGCGCCGACAGTGGCGCGAGCGCAGTGGCCAGGGTGGCGGCGGAAGACTTGAGAAAAGCGCGGCGATTCAAGCTCATTTTTCGGTTCCTCGTGGATGTCGGGTGGGCTGGCTCATTGCAGCTTGGAGAAGTAGTCGGCGAGCTGCGCGATTTCCTCGGGGGTGAAACCCATCATGTACTTGCGCATCACGGTGGTTTCTCGCTCGCCCTTGCGCTGTTCCATCATGGCGTCGCGCAGGTAGGCGGCGTCCTGCCCCGCCAGGCTGGGGATGGCGCCCAGGCTGATGCCGCCCGGCCCGTGGCAGGTGATGCAGGTGGCGGCCAACAGGCGGACGCGACGGTCTTCGGAAGCTTGTGCGGCCAGGCTCAAGCCCAGGCCGGCCAACAGTGTGATGGCGATGGTGCGACTTCTGATCATGACGACTCCTCTGGTTGTGATGCAAAAAGATGCCCGTCAGACCGCCCGGCGGGCGCCAAACTACGACTCAAACGGCAGGGATGTGCGGAACCGAAGAACGGATCGTGATCCGCAGCAGGCCGCAACGGCCGGATGCGGTCTGTTCCGCCTTCCGGTCAGCGGAAACGGCTGCGACTCAGGGTGCGCCAGCGATGCGAGGGATGGTGTTTGCCGCACGGCCGCGTCGACGCATCGAGCGCGCCGGGGTGGGCGAGAGAAGCCGGAACGACGGGAGCGGGGGCGTTGTTCGTATTGTTACGAGCCGGCATTGTCGTGGTCTCCATCCGTTGCAAAATTGATCTGGGTCAATTTGGATATGGGTGTCTTTATATACCAAAAAATTGGTATATGCAAATACTCATATGTACTAATACTCAAAAGTACGATGCAGCGCATGCCTGCGTGGGGCGCTGGCAGCGGTGCGGGCGTCTGAAGCTCCGTCGCCGGCACCCGGAGTAGATCCCAACCGGTAATGGGCTGCCATGCATGGCAGCCGGCGTGTACTGGCTTACACTTGCGCCTGGCGCGCGCCACTGCTTTCGATGGCCGCCTTCACAACTTCACGTTCTCCCCGCCATGCAGTCCGGTCCCCGCGAAATCGTCACCCCTTTCCGCCCCATTCCGCTCGACGTGCCGGAAGGCATGAAGCCGAACGAGTTCTTCAACAGCACCGAGAACCTCAACGATCTGGTGCATAACAACGGCCTGTTGCAGAACCCGGAGGGGCTGCTGCTGTACCGCAAGGCTTTGGGTCACAGCAACGAGTTCGATACCTCCATCATCTACAACACCTCGCAGACCATCCTCGACCCGTTGGGCCGGCCGGTGCGGCGCACCCAGGTGCCGGATGCGGTGAAGAACGTGTGGAACCGCATGAACCAGATCCTGTTCGCCTACATGCTGGAACAGTATCCGGATCCGGACCGCCATCTGCTGCTGGCCGGCGAGGCCAGCCTGGATGCCACCTGGCCGCTGACCTCGCCCGGCGTGCCCAGTATCCGCATGCTGCACAACCATTTCATCGTGTTCGACAAGGCGCAGTTGCGCGCCGCGCCGCTGGCCGATACCAACAACCCCAACCTCACCGACGGCGGTCAACACTCGCTGTTCCAGGCCTACATGCGCGATGTCTATCGCGAGTTCTTCGACGGCCTTGATCTGCGCATCCTCAGGCCCTGCCAGGCCGGTTCCTGCCGCATCGCGCTGACCGGCTACCCGCAGGGCTTGCCGAGCTGGGAGGTGACCGGCGGCGCCGAGTCGCTGCGCGAGTATCGTTTCTGGCAGGAGTACGACACCCTGCTCAAGGGCTTCCTGGACTTCTATCGAACCTTCTTCGGGCAGGTGTCGACGCGCAACTCGCCGATGCCGCGCGATGTGTATTTTCCCGAGCTGGTGGAGAACAAGCTGCTGTTCAACAACGCCCTGTTGAAGACCGCGAAGATGGTGCGCGACCGTTGCATCCATGACGCGCGCTACGCCAATTCCATCCGCTGGCAACCGGCCTTCAAACAGTTGCTCTATCGCAACGACGCCGGCCAGCTCATCGTCACCATCAGTCAGAACTCCATCGGCAACGCCATCACCGAGCTGCTGGGCGTGGTGGTCAAACGGGTGCCGGACGCAGATGCCTACGCACAGGCCGAGCCGGCGCTGATCGCGCGCCTGTTGGAAGTGCGCCGGCGCCTGATCGAAGCGGACCTGGGTGACGGTATCGCCACGGCCCAATGGGGCGCCGATTAGCAAGATCCCGCTCGAGTCGGCAGCCGTCTTCGTCCGCAAAGCGGCCAACCTGTGCCGCGCTGGTCAGGGGAACTTGATCAAGGGGCGCGGGTCTTGGGTGCTTTTCTGCGTCGCGGGGTTAGAATCGCGGCGTCGGTCATTTCACATACATTTCACACAAAGGAAACATCATGAGCAAAGGGCAGCTGCTACAAGACCCGTTTCTCAACATCCTGCGCCAGGAACAGGTGCAGGTCTCCGTCTATCTGGTCAATGGCATCAAGCTGCAGGGGCATATCGAGAGTTTCGACCAGTACGTCGTGCTGCTGAAGAACGCGGTCACGCAGATGGTGTATAAGCATGCCATCTCGACGGTGGTGCCGGCGCGACCGGTGACCATCCAGCATCGCGCTCCGGCGGGGGAAGACGCCGCCTGATCCATGTTTGAACGCCCGGCGCGCGGCGAATCCGTCGTCCTCGCCAGCATCGATTTCGGCGATCCGGACTACGCCGAAAGTCTGAGCGAACTCAAGCTACTCGCCAGCAGTGCCGGCCTGGAGGTGGTGGCCGTGGTCGAGGGCAAACGCACCCGACCCGACCCAGCGCTGTTCGCCGGCTCCGGCAAGGCCGATGAAATCGCGCTTGCCGCGCGTGCCGCCGATGCGGCGCTGGTGATCTTCAATCACGAGCTGTCGCCGGTGCAGGAACGCAATCTGGAGCGTCGCCTGCAGTGCCGGGTGCTCGACCGTACCGCGCTGATCCTCGACATCTTCGCGCTGCGCGCGCGCAGCAACGAAGGCAAACTGCAGGTCGAACTGGCGCAGTTGCGCCACTACGCCACACGCCTGGTGCGCGGCTGGACGCACCTGGAGCGTCAGAAGGGGGGCATCGGCATGCGTGGCGGCCCCGGCGAGAAGCAACTGGAGCTCGACCGCCGCATCCTGCTGCAACGCATCCGCACCATCGAATCGCGTCTGGACAAGCTGGCGAGAAGCCGTGCGGTGCAGCGCCGTGGCCGGCTGCGTGGCGGGGTGCTGGCGATCTCGCTGGTGGGGTATACCAATGCTGGCAAGTCGACGCTGTTCAACACGCTGACCCATGCCGGTGCGTATGCCGCCGACCAACTGTTCGCCACGCTGGACACCACCACACGCAAGCTGTGGCTGCCGGAGGCGGGGCGGCAGGTGGTGCTGTCCGATACCGTCGGCTTCATCACCCGCCTGCCGCATGCGCTGGTGGCGGCGTTCCACGCCACGCTGGAGGAGACCGCGCAGGCCGATCTGCTGTTGCACGTGGTGGACAGCGCCAGCGCCAATCGCGAGCGCCAGATCGCGGAAGTGGAGAAGGTGCTGAAGGAGATCGGCGCGGAACATGTGCCGCGCATCGAGGTCATGAACAAGGTCGATCTCACCGGCGCCGCGCCCCGATTGGAGCGGGACGAGTATGGTAAGATCGCGGCCGTTTGGCTGTCGGCGATGACCGGCGCGGGCGTCGAACTGTTGCGCGCCGCCCTCGCCGAGCATGCGCGGGCGGCAACGCCGGAGGCGGCGCCGGCGCCGCATTTCACCAAAACTGACTTGGATACCGATCCCGATGGCCTGGAACGACCCCCAATGGGGTAACTCGCCCGGCGGCAACCGCAACAGCGGCGGGCCGCCGGATCTCGATGAACTGTGGAAGAACTTCAACCGGCGCCTGAACGAAATGTTCGGTCGCAAGGGGGGCGGCGGCGGCACTGGCAACGAGCCGCCGCGCATCGGTCCGCGTGAGTTCAACATTCCTGGCGGCACCGGGCTGGTGCTGGCCTTGGTGTTGGTGGTGTGGCTGGCATCCGGCTTCTACATCGTCAATGCCGGCGAGCGCGGCGTGGTGCTGCGGTTCGGCAAGTTCGTGGAAACCACCATGCCGGGGCCGCGCTGGCATCTGCCCTATCCGATCGAGTCGGCCGAGGTGGTCAACGTCGATTCCGTGCGCACGGTCGAGGTCGGCTACAAGAACGACGTGCGTGCCAAGGTGCTGGGCGAATCGCTGATGCTGACCGACGACGAGAACATCGTCGATCTGCAATTCTCCGTGCAGTACATCATCAAGGATCCCGAGGACTACCTGTTCCGCACGCGCGGCCCGGACGAGGCGGTGAAACAGGCGGCGGAAACGGCGATGCGCGAGATCGTGGGCAAGAGCAAGATGGACTTCGTGCTGTACGAAGGCCGTGCCGAGATCGCGGAGACCGCGACCAAGTTGATGCAGGAGATCCTGGATCGTTACCGCACCGGTATCGCCATCAGCAAGCTCAACATGCAGAACGCGCAGCCGCCGGAGCAGGTGCAGGCCGCGTTCGACGATGCGGTCAAGGCTGGCCAGGATCTGGAACGCCTGAAGAATGAGGGCCAGGCCTACGCCAACGACGTGATCCCGCGCGCCCGCGGTGTCGCCGCGCGCCTGCTGGAAGAGGCGGAAGGTTACAAGGAACGGGTGATCGCGCAATCGGAAGGTGATGTCTCACGCTTCAAGGCGGTGCTGGCGGAGTATGCCAAGGCGCCGCAGGTCACGCGCGAGCGTTTGTATCAGGATGCCATGCAGCAAATCTTGTCCAATACCTCCAAGGTGCTGATCGACGACAGCAAGAGCGGCAACCTGCTCTATCTGCCGCTCGACAAGCTCATGACCCTGACCCAGTCCGGCCAGTCCGCGCAGACGGATGCATTGGCGGCACAACGCGCGGCTGAGAGTTCGTCCGGCGCGGCGCCGCAGCCGGATACTTTGTTCCGCTCGCGCGACGCGTTCCGCGGACGTGATCGGGAGGCACGGCCATGATCCTGAAGAATCCCGCCGGCGTCGTGGTCACGCTGGTCGTCGTCGGCTTCATCGCCTCGATGTCGTTGTTCACGGTCGATCAGCGCCAGGCCGCCATCGTCTTCCAGTTGGGCCAGATCGTCAGCGTCAAGAAGGAGCCCGGGCTGTATTTCAAGCTGCCCATCGTGCAGAACGTGCGCCTGTTCGATACCCGCGTGCTAACGCTGGACACCGCCGATGCCGAGCGTTTCATCACCTCGGAGAAGAAGAACGTGCTGGTGGACTATTACGTCAAGTGGCGCATCCAGGACGTCGAACGGTTCTACGTCAGCTTCGCCGGTGACGAGCGGCGCGCCATCAACCGCTTGCAGCAGACGGTCAACGATGGCATGCGCGCCGAGTTCGGCCGCCGCACCGTGCACGACGTGGTGTCTGGCAACCGCGATACGGTCATGGCCGAGCTGACCAAATCGGCCGATGCCGACGCGCGTCGCTTCGGCGTCGAGGTCACCGACGTGCGCATCAAGCGTGTGGACCTGCCCACCGAGGTCAGCGAATCGGTGTATCGCCGGATGGAGGCGGAGCGTAAGCGCGTGGCCAACGAGCTGCGCTCCACCGGTGCGGCGGAAGCGGAAAAGATCCGCGCCGATGCCGACCGCCAGCGCGAGGTGATCATTGCCGAGGCGTATCGCGACGCGCAGCGCATCAAGGGTGAAGGCGACGGTCGCGCCGCGGCGATCTATGGCCAGGCGTTTGGCCAGAATCCGGAGTTCTATGCCTTCTACCGCAGCATGGAAGCGTACAAGCAGAGCTTCTCCGGCAAATCCGACGTGATGGTGCTGCAACCCAACTCCGACTTCTTCCGTTACATGAAGTCGCCGCGCGGCGGCGGCAGGTAACGCCGTACGGCCGGGCCGGGCGGGGGCGGCGCGTGAGTCTGAGCGACATCTTTCTGCCCGCGCTGGCGCTGATGCTGGTGTTCGAAGGCATGTTGCCCTTTCTCGCGCCTGCGGCCTGGCGCGACGCCTTTTCCCGCATGCTCCGTTTCAAGGATGGCCAGTTGCGCTTCATGGGTCTGGTGTCCATGTTGGCCGGGCTGGCGCTGCTGGTACTGACGCAATGACCCCTGCCTGGCTGCTGCCCGAATATCTGGAAGACATCCTGCCGCCTTACGCGCGTCAGGCCGAAACCCTGCGCCGTCGCCTGCTCGACCTGTTCGACGGCTACGGCTACGATCTGGTCTGCCCGCCGCTGGTCGAATACCTCGATTCGCTGCTGACCGGCGCCGCGCGCGAGCTGGAACTGAAGACCTTCAAGGTGGTGGACGGCCTGTCCGGGCGTCTGTTGGGCGTGCGCGCCGACATGACGCCGCAGGCCGCGCGCATCGACGCCCACCTGATCGATCACCCGGGGGTGACCCGTCTGTGTTACGCCGGCCCGGTGTTGCGCACCCATCCCGATGGACTGCTGGCCAGCCGCGAGCCGTTCCAGATCGGCGCGGAACTGTTCGGCCATGCCGGTATCGAGGCGGATCTGGAAATCCAGGCGCTGCTGCTGGCCGCGTTGCGCGCGGCCGGTGTGCCCGGGCTGCGTCTCAGTCTGGGCCATGTCGGCGTGTTTCGTGCGCTCGCCGGCGGCGCCGGACTGGCAGCGGACGCGGCCGCCCGCATGTTCGCCGCGCTGAGGGCCAAGGACGTACCCGAGGTCGAGGCGCTCAGCGCAGCGCTGGCCACACCCTGGCGCGACGCGTTCCGCCGCCTGCCGGAGCTGTACGGTGGTGCCGACATGCTGGGCGCGGCGCGCGCGACGTTGCCGGACGGGAATGCCTTGCGCCGGGCGTTGGACGACCTCGACCGGCTGCTGGCCGCGGCCGGCGACGCCGACGTCGCCATCGATCTGTGCGACCTGCGTGGCGATGGCTATCACAACGGCGTGACCTTCGCCGCCTACGCCGGTGGCCAGGCGCGTGCCGTTGCGCTGGGCGGCCGTTATGACGGCGCCGGCGCGGTGTTCGGGCGCAGCCGCGCGGCCACTGGCTTCTCCCTGGACCTGCGCCAGGTGCTCGACTGCCTGCCGCCGCCTGCTGCGCGCAGCGGCATCCTGGCACCGTGGCGTGACGATGCGGCCTTGCACGCCCGGATCGACGAACTGCGTGCCGCCGGCGAGCGCGTGGTGGTCGAACTGCCCGGTCAGGAAGCCTATCGCGCGGCGTCCGGCTGCGACCGCGTGTTGCGCGATAATGCCGGCGCCTGGCAGGTGGAGCCGCTGACCTGATCCACCCGCAGGCTTGCGCACCCGATCGCGCTGGCGGGCGGCGCTACTCGAATGACCCAACGCTATGGATACGAACATGAGCAAGAACGTGGTGGTGATCGGCACCCAATGGGGTGACGAAGGCAAAGGCAAGATCGTCGACTGGCTTACCGACCGCGCCCAGGGCGTGGTGCGCTTCCAGGGCGGGCACAACGCCGGGCATACCCTGGTCATCGGCGGCAAGAAGACCGTGCTGCATCTGATTCCGTCCGGCATCCTGCGCGAAGGCGTGCGCTGTTATATCGGCAACGGCGTGGTGTGCTCGCCCGAGGCGCTGATCGAGGAAGTGGAGATGCTGGAGAAGAGCGGTGTCGACGTCGCCGCGCGGCTCACCATTTCCGAAGCCTGCCCGCTGATCCTGCCGCACCACGTGGCGCTGGACCACGCGCGCGAGGCGGCCAAGGGCGCCGGCAAGATCGGCACCACCGGGCGCGGTATCGGCCCGGCCTACGAGGACAAGGTGGCGCGTCGCGCCATCCGCATGCAGGACCTGTTCCACCGTGAACGCTTCGCCGCCAAACTGGGCGAGGTGCTGGACTACCACAACTATGTGCTCAAGCACTACTTCAAGTGGGAGACCGTGGATTTCCACAAGACCCTGGATCAGGCCATGGAACTGGCGGAGAAGATCAAGCCGATGATCGGCGACGTGCCGCGCCTGCTGTACGAGGCCAACCGGCGTGGCGAGAACCTGCTGTTCGAAGGCGCGCAGGGCACGCTGCTGGACATCGACCACGGCACCTATCCGTTCGTCACCTCCAGCAACTGCACGGCCGGCGGCGCCGCCACCGGCAGCGGCATGGGCCCTGGCAACATGCACTACGTGCTGGGCATCACCAAGGCCTACACCACACGCGTCGGCTCCGGCCCGTTCCCGACCGAACTGTTCGACGACAACGGCCGCTGGCTGGCGGAGAAGGGCCATGAGTTCGGCGCCACCACCGGCCGTCCGCGCCGCTGCGGCTGGTTCGATGCCGCCGCGCTGAAGCGTTCGATCCAGATCAACGGTGTGTCCGGCCTGTGTGTGACCAAGCTGGACGTGCTCGACGGCATGGACACCGTGCGCATCTGCACCGGCTACAAGCTGGATGGCGCGGTGTGCGACATCCTGCCGGTGGGTTCGGAGATGCTCGCCGACTGCGAGCCGGTGTACGAGGACTGGCCGGGCTGGAAGGAGACCACCGTCGGCGTCAAGACCTTCGACCAGTTGCCGGCCAACGCCCAGGCCTATCTCAAGCGCATGGAAGAACTGTGCGGCGTGCCGGCCGACATCATCTCCACCGGCCCGGACCGTGAGGAAACCATCGTCCGCCGTCATCCGTTCGAGTGATTGGTCAGCCGTGAACCATCGGCGCAGCTAGGTTCGGCGGCTCGATCACCCATGCCGCGCCTTTGGGTTCTCGTCCCGATCGCGCTGTTGCTCGCCGCCTGCTCCGGCCCGATCAACAGCCCCTATGCGCCGGGTGAACCGGCCGGGCGCACGCTGTTCACGGCGTTCTCCGAACGCCCCAAGCATCTCGATCCGGCGCGTTCCTACAGCGAGGACCAGTACCAGTTCGTCGCCAACATCTACGAGCCGCCGCTGCAATACCACTATCTGAAGCGGCCTTATCAACTGGTTCCGCTGACCGCCATGGACATGCCGACGGTGCGTCATTTCGACGCGCAAGGGCGCGCGCTGCCGGCCGATGCGCCCGGCGCCGCCATTGCGCTGTCGGAGTACGAGATCCGTATCCGCCCGGGCATCCTGTACCAGCCGCATCCGGCGTTCGCGCGGCGTGCCGACGGCAGCCCACGCTACGTGCCGATCGAGGCGCGCGAGCTGGCGCGGATGCGGCGCTTCAGTGATTTTCGCGAGCTGGGCACGCGCGAGCTCACCGCCGACGACTACGTCTACCAGATCCGCCGTCTGGCCAATCCGCGTGCGCAATCGCCCATCTTGGGCCTGATGGCCGAACACATCGTCGGCTTGCGCGAACTGGGGGCGGAA
This sequence comes from uncultured Thiobacillus sp., assembly GCA_964440155.1. Taxonomy (GTDB): domain Bacteria; phylum Pseudomonadota; class Gammaproteobacteria; order Burkholderiales; family Thiobacillaceae; genus PFJX01. The sequence continues at coordinate 10,612 of CAYTRH010000086.1, forward strand.
CTGACCGAGGCGGTCAAAGATCTGCCGCGCGATGCCTATGTCGACGTCGCCGCGCCGGCCTTCGCCGGTGCCTACGCGGTGGACCGCTACACCTACCGGGTGCGCGTGCGCGGCAAGTATCCGCAGTTCCTGTACTGGCTGGCCATGCCGTTCTTCGCGCCGATGCCGCCCGAGGCGGAGCGCTTCTACCGCCAGCCGGGCATGGCCGAGCGCAATTTCTCGCTGGACTGGCAGCCGGTGGGCACCGGTCCGTTCTACCTGGCGGAGAACGACCCCAACCGCGTCATGCGTCTGCGCCGCAACCCGCATTTCCGCGATGAGCGCTATCCCGATGCCGGCGAGCCGGGCGATGCCGCCGCCGGACTGCTTGCAGACGCCGGCCGGCCGCTGCCGTTGGTCGATGAGGTGGTGTTCACGCTGGAAAAGGAGAACGTGCCCTATTGGAACAAGTTTCTGCAGGGCTATTACGACGCCTCCGGCATCAGTTCGGACAGCTTCGACCAGGCCATCCGCGTCGGCGCCGACGGCCAGCCGGATCTCACGCCGGCCATGCGCGAGCGCGGCATTCTGCTATCCACCGCGGCGCGTCCCACGCTGTGGTATCTGGGCTTCAACATGGCCGACCCGGTGCTGGGCGGGTTGTCCGAACGTGCACGCAAACTGCGCCAGGCGATCGCCATCGCGGTGGATTACGACGAGTTCATATCCATCTTCACCAACGGCCGCGGCGAGCGCGCGCACGGGCCGATACCGCCCGGTATCTTCGGCCATCGCGGCGGTGCCGAAGGCATCAACCCGGTGGTGTTCACGTGGGATGCGGCGCGCGGCGAGCCGCGTCGGCGCGATCTGGCCGAGGCGCGCCGGCTGCTCGTTGAGGCGGGCTATCCCAACGGTCGCGATGCCGCCAGCGGCCGGCCGCTGACGCTGTATTTCGATACCATGGCCAGCGGTCCGGAGGCCAAGTCGCGCCTGGATTGGTATCGTAAGCAGTTCGCCAAGCTGGACATCCAGCTGGTGGTGCGCTCCACCGACTACAACCGCTTCCAGGACAAGATCCAGAAGGGCAACGCGCAGATGTTCGAATGGGGCTGGAACGCGGATTATCCGGACCCGGAGAACTTCCTGTTCCTGCTGTACGGCCCCAACGCCAAGCTGCGCGGCCAGGGCGAGAACGCCAGCAACTACGCCAATCCGGAGTTCGACCGGCTGTTCGAACGCATGAAGGACATGGACAACGGCCCCGAGCGCCAGGCGCTGATCGACCGCATGGTGGCCATCGTGCGCGAGGACGCACCCTGGGTTTTCGCCTTCCATCCGCGCAGTTTCGGCCTGCGCCACGGCTGGGTGGCCAACGTCAAGCCCAACCAGATGGCCAACAACGCGCTCAAGT
>CAYTRH010000087.1:0-11755 GCA_964440155.1 uncultured Thiobacillus sp.
CAGCTTCCGCCCAGTCCATGGACCGTCTCGCCGAAGCGGACGCCAATGGAGACGGCGCCATCACATGGCAGGAAATGCTCGACATGCGGGAAGGCATCTTTGAGCGCCTTGACCGCCATGGAAATGGCGTCGTCGAAAGCACCGACCGCCCGGGCGTCGGCCAGACGTTGCAGGCGCCCGCACACCTCGGCGACCTCGGCGGCATCGACCGCCGGGCCCCCCTGATGATGGGCAAGCTGGGCGCGCAGCACATCGCCGGCGGCGAGAAAGGCGTCGACCATCTCCGCGCGCAGCGGCAGTTCCTGCTTGCGCAACCGGTCCAGCAGCGTCTCCAGGATGTGGGTGACCTCGGTCATGTCGGAGAAACCGAAGGTGCCACTACCCCCCTTGATGGAATGGGCCGCGCGGAATATGGCGTTGAGGTCGTCGAGCGCGGGGTGCTCGACATCGAGAGCGAGCAGCAACGTCTCCATGGTCGCCAGGTGCTCCGAGGTCTCCTCGAAGAACACCTGGTAGAACTGCGTCATGTCGATGGACATCGCCCGTTTCCGCTCCGGTGTGGATCGCCGTGCGCCTGATCGAGCCGCCGCGCAGCCCGGTGCGCGACGACGTTCAGCCGATCACCTTCTTCACCACTTCCAGCAGCTTCTGCGGGTCGAACGGCTTCACCAGCCAACCGGTGGCCCCCGCCGCCCGTCCGGCGGACTTCATCGCGTCGGACGATTCCGTGGTCAGCATCAGGATGGGCTTGCTCCGGTAATCCGGCAAGGCACGCAGCGCCTTGATCAGGCTGAGACCATCCATCTTCGGCATGTTCTGGTCGGTCAGCACCAGATCGGCCACCCGGCTCCTGGCCTTGACCAGGCCGTCTTCGCCGTCGACGGCCTCGACCACTTCATAGCCCGCGCTCTTTAACGTGAACGCGACCATCTGCCGGATGGAAGCCGAATCGTCGACGGTCAACACCACTTTGCCCATTTGCTTCCTCTGTCAACGTGTCAACACGCGCGCGCGGCGCGCACGCCCGCCATCAAAAAAGTTCGACATCGCCCGAACCCATGTGTCGCTGTCCCACCGGGTGCGCCGCGCGCGTCACCTGCTCGCCATGCTCGCGCAGGCGCACACGCGCGCGCTGTACGCTGCCCTCGCGCGCGCCGGCCGCCACCGCCTCCATCGACGCCTGCGCCAGCGCCAGCTCGCGTCGCGCATGCTCCAGCAACTGGCTGGTCATGTCCTGGAACTGCAACGCGGTCACCGCGCCGTTGACGCCGCCGGCCACGCCGGTGGCATGCGCGTCGATCTCGCGCGCGGCCTCGGCCATGCGCGCATTGATCTGGCCGATACGCGCCATGGTGGACTGCACGCGATCCTTGGAACGCAGCGCGAAATTCATGTCCATGGCGGCGACGGCATAGATCGCTTCATGCGCCTTGGCCAGCGAGACCCCCACCGCGTCCATGCGCTGCCGTATCTCCTGGGAAAACTGGTTGGTGCGCTGCGACAGGTTGCGCACCTCGTCCGCCACCACGGCGAAGCCGCGCCCCGCCTCGCCGGCGCGCGCGGCTTCGATGGCGGCATTGAGCGCGAGCAGGTTGGTCTGCTTGGCGATGGCCTCGATCTCGCCCAGGATGGCGCCCATGGCGCGGGTCTCCTGATCGATGCCGTCCATGGTCTCCACCAGGCTCATGGCGATCTTGCTGGTGGAGATGGTGTTGTCGACGAAGGCGCCCATGGACTGTGACGTATCCCGCACGAACTCGGCGAAGCTGACGCCATCCGGTCCGTGCGCCTCCGTGGTCATGCTGTCGACGATGGACAAGGCCAGATCGCGCTGCGCCTGGATGTGCCGGTTCATTTCGGCGAACGCGGCCAGCAGGTCTTCGCTGGCCTTGCGCAGCAGACCGCCGACCCGATCGAGATCCGCGCTGCCGGCCTCGCAATGGCGGCGCTCCAGTTCGGCCAGTTCGTCCAGCAGCGCGACCAGTTCGGCCTTGCAATCGGCCCCGCCCTCGGTCACGACAGCCTCCGTGGCGTCCGGAGCAGCAGCACGCGCAACCAGCCAGGCGATGGCGCCGGCGCCGGCGAGCACCGCCAGCACCCGCCACCATGGCTCCAGGTACCACGCGCACGACGCGCTCGATACGGCGATCGCCAACACGCCGACGGCGGTCCATCCGACGCTCAGGCGCATGGAGTTCCTTTTACACGAGAGATCACGCTGTCACCTGCAGAGCCGCGCGCGCCGCGCGGACGAAAGCGATAGGGCTGGAGCACCGTCCGGGGATACGCGTCGTTTACGGCGTGCCGGCACGAAACTTTAGCCCACCAACCGTGACGACGTTGGCGCAAAACCCCGGCTCAGGCCGAAAAAAACGCCGGCGTGAGCCGGCGGAGAAGGGGCTGAAAACGTCACTCAGTGCGCCAGCGCGCCGGCCAACAGTTTCTGCAACTCGCCGCTCTGGAACAGTTCGCGCATGATGTCGGAACCGCCGATGAACTGGCCGCCGATATAGAGCTGGGGGATGGTCGGCCAGTTGGCATAGGCCTTGATGCCTTCGCGGATCTCGCCGTTCTCCAGCACGTTGACCGAGAAGAAATCGGTGACGCCGCAGGCGCGCAGGATGTTGGCGGCATTGGCGGAGAAGCCGCATTGCGGGAACTGCGGCGTGCCCTTCATGTACAGCACCACGGGATGACTGGTCACCTGTTGATGGATGATGGCTTGCACGTCCATGTGAGTCCTCATAGTCGACAAAATTTGTCGGGAATTATACGGTGGCCCGCCTCGCCGTCAAGCGCGCATCAACCGCCTTCGCCCGGGTGCTTGTGTCCACCCAGACGATCCATCAGCGCGAACATCACGCCCGAGAACACGAAGGTGATATGGATGCCGACCTTCCAGGCCATCTGCTCGTTGGTCAGGCTTTCCATGTTGACGAACGCCTTCAACAGCTCGATGCCGGAAATCGCGACGATGGAGCCGATCAGCTTGATCTTGAGGTCGGAGAAACTGACATGCCCCATCCAGTCCGGCCGGTCCTCGTGGTCCTCGGTGTTGATCTTGGACACGAAGTTCTCATAGCCGGCAAAGATGATGATCAGCAGCAGGTTGGCCACCAGCACGATGTCCACCAGCGTCAGCACACCCAGCAGCATCTGGCTGCCCTCGGCGGTGAAGGTCTGTGGCAGCAGGTTCAAGAATTCCTTGGCGAACTTGATCAGCAGCAGCACGATGGCTGCGGCCAGGCCGACATAGAACGGCGCCAGCAACCAGCGGCTGGTGAACAGCAGACGTTCCAGGGCATGCTCATAACGTTTCATCGGGACTCTCCTCTGTGCGCCGGGCCGACGCGGACCGGACGCGGATTATCCCGGAAACGCGTGATCCGGGTATGAACCCGAAAACCGCGGTTGACCGCTGCTTTGTCCTTGTGCGGCTGCGATGGATGAGGGGTTTTCGCCTTCGCCCGAGGTCACCCGCCGGGTGAGCCGGCCACCCACACGATTGCGCGCCTTCCGCCGGTCGTCTTGAGCGGCGCGCATGCGCGCGGTACAGTCCCGCCAGCCGGCAGACCCGCTCTCCGACCGGCACCCTGGCCGATGTGAGGACTCGCGACGTGCCCGAACCCGTGAGGTGGACCCAAAACGACGACGCTGCCACGAACGCTGCTCGGGGGATGGGGCGTGCCTCCCGGCACGCCCCGGGCGACGACGCAACCGCCACGGTACATGTCGTCCGCTGGTGGCAGCACTCCGCCATCCGGCACCCGATCACGCGTTTCCTGCTGATCTTCGTACCGCTTGCCGGGTTATGGTTCGGCTGGAAATACCACGATGCCAGTCCCGCACCCGCGGCTCCGGCCATCCCGCCAGCCATGACCGCGCCCGTCGCCGCTCCCGATACCACGGCATCGCCACCGCCATCCCCCGCATGGCAGGAGCCAGCCGAGGCGCACCTGAGCGATGAGGCGCGGCGTTCGGCCCTGCTCGCCAAGGAAGCGGCCTGGCGTGCCTGGTATCGGCGCCCGGAACGGTGTGAACAGCCCGCCACGGCGGAAATCGAGATCGAATGCGCCACGCATTACCTCGAACACGCCCGCGAGTTCGAGGCGCGCTATCGCGCTGGGACGCTACCGACCTCGGGCGCGGAATAGCGCCCGTTTCAACGGCAGTCCGACGCCGCCAATGCCAGGAAGCGGCCGATTTCCTCGCGCAGGGTTGCCGCCAGGCGGATACAGGTATCGCGCTCCGCGGCTCGCGCCGCCTGTTCGAGCCGACTCGCGACCTGCTCGGCACGGCGTGCGGAGAACGTCGCCAGCAGTCCTTTGAGCGTGTGCGCACCACGCGTCAGTGCCGCCCAGTCTGCGGCCGCCACCGCCTGATCGAGTTCGCCCAGGTGACTTTCGGCGTCGGCTGCGAACAGCTCCACCAGACCGGCGAGCAGCGCCTCATCGCCATCGATGCGGGTCAGCGCATCGGCTCGGTCGTAGATCGGCGCCTGAGCCGGTTCGATCGCCCGTTCGGCGGTCGGCGTGGCGATCACACGGGCGATCTCCCGCACCAGATGTTCCGCGCGTATCGGCTTGGCCACGTAGCCGTCCGCCCCTGCCGCCAGGAAGCGCTCGCGGTCGCCCTGCATGGCATGCGCAGTCAGCGCGATGATGGGGATGCGCGCCCCCGGCGGTTCCAGATCGCGGATGCGGCGTATGGTCTCCACACCGTCCAGCCCCGGCATCATCATGTCCATCAGCACCAGATCGTAATGACCGTGCTGGAACGCGGCGAGTGCGGCCAGGCCATCCTCGACCTCGGTGACCCGATGGCCCAGTTTGGCCAGCAAGGCCACCGCCAAGCGCCGGTTGACCATGTTGTCCTCGGCCAGCAGGATGTTCAGACCGCGCGTCGCCGGCGCGTCACCGACCGCAGCCTGCGCGCCTTCGACCGGCATGTGGACCTCTGCGGACACACTCGCAGCCGGCTGGAACGGGATGACGACGTGGAAGCGGCTGCCCCGACCCGGTTCGCTCTCCACCCAGATGCGGCCGCCCATCAGGCCGACCAGCTTGGCCGAAATGGTCAGCCCCAGGCCGGTGCCGCCGTATAGCCGGCCGATGCCGCCATCGGCCTGGGTGAACGCGGCGAAGATGGCTTCCTGCTTGTCGGCAGGGATGCCGATGCCGGTATCGGCGACGACGAAATGCAGGCGATCCTCCGCACCGTCGCCGTCTCGCATCAGACTCACGCCGACCCCGCCCTGGTGCGTGAACTTGATGGCGTTGCCCACCAGATTGATCAGCACCTGGCGCAGGCGGGTGGCGTCGGCGACCACCTGATCGGGCACGGTTGGCGCCACTTCGAGTTCGAGGCCGATGCCTTTCTCGTCCGCGCGCAGACGCAGGGGATGCAGGAGATCGCGCAACAGCACTCGCGGCGAGAACGCCTCGACCACGATGTCCAGCTTGCCGGCCTCGATGCGCGAGAAATCGAGGATGTCGTTGATGATGGTCAGCAGGTGCCGGGCGGAATCCAGCGCCATGGTCAGTTGTTCGCGCTGCTCGCCGGTCAGCTCGCTGTCCAGCACCAGCTCGGTCATGCCGATGATGCCGTTCATCGGCGTGCGGATTTCGTGGCTCATGTTGGCCAGAAACTCACTCTTCATGCGGTTGGCCGTTTCCGCCGCCACCAGTGCCTGACGCATGGCGGCTTCCGTCTGCTTGCGCGCCGAGATGTCGCGGTACACCCACAAATGGCCATAGTTGGCCTCGCCGGCGACGATGGGCACGAAATCCCGCTCCATGACCCGGCCGTCACGCAGCGGCAGTTCCTCGCCGACCACCGCCTGACCGCTGGCCAGCAGAGCCTCGATCCGCGGCTGGAAGCACTCCGGCTGCGCGAAATGGGGCGCGAATGCCGCGGCCATGGCGCCGCAGTCGTGGCCGAGGAAGGATTCCACCGGCGCATCGACGCCGAACAAGCTCAGCATGGCCGGGTTGATCAGCACGATGCGGCGCCGGGCGTCCTCCACCAGCACCCCGGCCTGCATGCTCTCGATCAGGGTATACAGGCGTATCGTGGTCTCGCGCAGCGCCAGTTCGGCACGTTTGCGCTCGCCGATGTCGCGCAGCGACACGATGCGGTAAGGCAGGTCGTGCATGGAGAAGCGCGTGACGATGGCGTCCACGGTCACGCTGCCGCCATCGCTGCGCTGCGCCAGGGTCTCGCGGAACACGCGGTGGCCGCGCGCATCGTCGGCCAGCCAGGGCCATTCCGGCAGCACGCGCACGGCGGTCAGACCGATCAGGTCGTGCTCGTGGTAACCCAGCATGGTGCAGGCGGCTTCGTTGGCGCTCTCGATCATGCCATCGGCATTGACCATCAGCAGCGCATCGGAGATGTTGCCGACCACCGCATGTAGCCGCTGGTGCGCGGTGGTGGCCGACATCTCCTTGGTGTACAGCCACAGCGACGTCTGATTGAGCGCATGCACCAACTCGGCGATCTCGCTCGGATCATCGCGCTCCGGCAGGGTCTCGCCGAGGTTGGTCATCAACGTGGTGGCGAAGCGCGACAAGGACTTGATGCGCGCCACCGGCGCGCGCAGGTAGGTCAGCAGCACCAGCGCGCCCAGCGCCACCATCAGCAACGCGAACAGAGCGCCGTCACGGATGCCCTGGCTTATCGTCGCATGCAGCGCATCGGTGGCCAGCTCCACCTGCAGTTCACCACGGAAGCCATGGGCTGCGACGGCGTGCCATACCACCAGGCGCGACGCGCGCAGGAAAGCGTACTCGCCGCCGAGCACCCGTCCGTCCGCGTCCAGCCATTCATGGCGCGTGCCGCTCCCCGCGGGCGGCGCGGCGACGTCGGACACCACAGCGGGGGCTGCCTGCGGCGGGCGCAACACCTGGGTGAGTAGAGCGCCGCCGTCACCGTAGACGCGCAGGGCACGCACGTCGGCGGCCCGGGCCGCGGCCAGCAGATGGGGTTCGATGGCATCGATCTCGCGGCTCAGCAATGCGTTCGCGCCCACCAGCGCCAGATTGGCCAACAGGTCGTCGGCGCGCTGGATCAGCACCACGCGCTGCTGTTCCACCTGCCGCCAGGTGAAGTACAGCGCGCTGCCGAGGATGCCGGCCGCCAGTACCCCGACACTCAGCCACACTACCTGGCTGGCGAAACTGCGCGGCAGCCACGCGCGCAGCAGGCTCATCGCGTGCAGACCTCGTGGCCGCCGACTGCGTGCAGTCGACGCGCCACCGACCACTCAATCATCGACCAGATGCGCCGCATGCGGTGTGGCGTCCTGGTAGCGCGCGCGGACTTCGAGCACGTCGTCGAGGCAGGCACCGAAAGCATCGACGCAGGCCGGATCGAAGTGCGTGCCGGCGCCATCGTGCAGGAAATCCAGCGCGCGCTCCAGCGGCCAGGCGCGCTTGTACGGACGTTCCGTGGTCAGCGCGTCGAACACGTCCGCCACCGCCACGATGCGCCCATGCAGCGGGATGTCCTCGCCCGCCAACCCGCGCGGATAGCCGCTGCCGTCGTATTTCTCATGGTGCGAGCGCGCGATCTCCGCCGCCACGTCTAGCAACTGCGCCCGGCTGCCCTTGAGGATCTCGTAGCCCATCTGTGCATGCGTGCGCATGATCACCAGTTCGTCGTCATCCAGCCGGCCGGGTTTGAGCAGGATGTGGTCCGGTATCGCGATCTTGCCGACGTCGTGCATGGGCGCGGCGCGCAGGATCAGTTCCTGCTCTGCCTCTGGCAGACCGAGCTGGCGCGCGATCAGACGCGAGTAGTGCGACATGCGCTGGATGTGCGCGCCGGTCTCCGGGTCGCGGAATTCGGCGGCGCGCGACAGGCGGGTGATCATCTCGCGCTCGCGCTCCAGGATTTCACCGGTCGCCTCGGCCACCTTCTCCGCCAGCCACGCGGCGCGGTCCGCCAGCGCCTTCTGGCTGCGCCGCAGGGCCAGCATGTTGCGCAGGCGGGCGCGAAACTCGGCACTGTCGATGGGTTTGGTCAGGAAGTCGTTGGCGCCGGCCTCCAACGCGGCATAGCGCGTCTGCCGCTCGTGATCCGCGGTGATCATCAGCAGCGGCACCTCGGTATTGGCCGCGCTGGCGCGAAAGCGCCGGATGAACTCCAACCCGTCCGGCGGCGGCATCATGTAGTCGACGATGACCAGATCGGCCTGGTTGTCCAGACACCACGCCAGCCCCTGGCCGGAATCCTGGAACAGCAGGATTTCACTGACATCCAGCCGTTTGACCAGGCTCTCCATGAGCTTCAGGTTGACCAGGTTGTCATCGACGATGACGATGCGCAGTGCTGAGAGCGAGGGGTTCATGCGGTGGATATCGCGCGGGTCGTGCAAAACTTTAGCCCGAGCAGACGCGGGCGTGGACGCATTTCCAGGGTCGCCGCGCTGGCGATGACGACACCCGCCGCCACCACCGTCATTGCCGCCGCATCACGCAGCGGCCATCCTGCCGTCGTGCCGACGCCCCCCCTGGATCGCCGCGCTGCGCTCGCGATGGCGATACCACGCACCACCACCGTCATTGCGAGGCGCGCAGCGCCGTGGCAATCCAGCAGCTACCGTTGCGCCTGGGTAAACCCTGGATCGCCGAACTACGCTGGCGATGACGAAGACCGCGCCACTTTTTGCAGACAGGAACGCGCCAACCATTCGGCGCGAGCGGGATCGGCCGCCTCGGCATAACAGCGCAGTTCCGGCGCATTGCCGGAGGGGCGCAGGTGCACGATCTCGCCATTCGCGGCGCTCATGCGCAGGCCGTCGGTCTGGTCCAGCGTCACCGGCGCACCGCACAGGTCCGAGAGCAGCTCGGCCCTGGCCTCGGCGGAGTCGGCCAGCCGAGACAGCAGCGCGGCGGCGTCGGCGGTCGGAAAATCGCGCAGACGGTCGCTCGCGGTGTAGCGTGGCGGCAGGTCGCGGGCGAGCTGCGACAGCGTCACGCCGCGCCTGCGCGCGGCGGTCAGCAGTGTGACGATGGGCAGCACCGCGTCGCGCGTGGGCAGTGCCGCCAGCACTCGACCATCGCGCTGCAACGGCGTACCGACCAGGAAGCCGCCGTTGGCTTCGTAGCCGACCACGCCGTCGCAACCTTCCGCCGCCAGTTCCTGCATGGCGGCGATGACGAACGGCGAGCCGATGCGCGTGCGCACCACGCGCGCGAACGCGCCGCAGGCCTCCAGCGCGGTGTTGCTGCTCCTCGGCGTGGCCACGGCGCGGGCGCCCAGCTCGCGCGCACACAGGATGCCCAGCACGTCCCCGCGCAGCCACTCGCCGCGTTCGTCGGCCAGCAGCGGGCGGTCGGCGTCGCCATCGGTGGACAGGATGGCATCGAAGCCATGCTCGGCGCTCCAGGTACGGGCACGCTGCACATCCTCGTCGGCCACGGCCTCGGTATCGATGGGCACGAACCGGTCGGTGCGTTCCAGCGTCGTCACGCGCGCACCCAGACCCTCCAGGATCTCGCGCAACACGTCGCGCGCCACGCTGGAATGCTCGTAGAAGCCCAGGTGCATGCCGGCCAGCGGCGTGCCCGGGAAGAAATCCAGATAGCGCGCCACATAGGCCGATCGCGCCGCCGGATTCGGCTCGGGCAGGGCCACCGCCGAGCAGCGTTCCGGCATCGGCGCGCGCACGGCCAGGATGGCCGCTTCGTCGGCCTTGGTGATCTCGCCATCGGCGCGATAGAACTTGATACCGTTGCGGTCGAAGGGAATGTGGCTGCCGGTCACCATGATGGCAGGTATGCCCTGGCGCATGGCATGGTAGGCGAGCGCCGGCGTCGGCAGCGCGCCGCAATGATCCACCTCGATACCCCTGCTGGCCATGGCCGCGGCGCAGGCGCCGGCGATGCGCGGACTGCTCGGACGCAAGTCCAGCGCAAGGGCCACATGGCCACGCGCATCGGCACCGACCGCCTCCAGGAAAGCCAGCGTGTACGCTTGACAGACCGCGTCGGTCAGATCCGTCACCAATCCGCGCGCGCCGCTGGTGCCGAATCGCACCGGGCTTGCCTCGAGGATGTCCCGCGTCGTCGTCATCGCAACCCTTTCAGTGTGAGCATGGGGCGATTATCCTGCATGCCACCGGTCGTTCCAGCCCTTGCCCGATGCCCGCCACCCAAACCACCGCCCGTCCCCAGACCCGGCAACACGCTGCGGCGACGCCGGCGTGAAGCTCACCATCCTCGCCGTGGGCGAGCGCATGCCCGCCTGGGCGGAGGCCGCCACGACCGACTATCTGAAGCGCATGCCGCGCGAGGCGCGCGTGTCGCTGCTGACGGTCAAGGCGGAGAAGCGCGCCGGGCAGAGCGGCGATGCTCTGAAGCAGGCCGAGGCGAAACGGCTACTGGAACGGGTGCCGCCCAAGGATCGGCTGGTGGTGCTGGACGAGCGCGGGCGCCAGGTCGATACGCTGGAACTGGCGGAGCTGTTGCGCGCGTGGCTGGCTGGCGGCCGCGACACCACGCTGGTGATCGGCGGCGCCGACGGTCTGGCCGCGGACGTACTGGACCGCGCCGAAACCACACTCGCGCTGTCCCGGCTCACGCTGCCGCACGCGCTGGCGCGGGTGCTGCTGGCCGAGCAGTTGTATCGCGCCATCAGCCTGCTGCGCGGGCATCCGTACCATCGCGAGTGACGCGCGCCCGCCGACGATCCGCGATGCGCACACCCAGCAGCAACGCCAGCGCCAGCCAGGGCCACAACGCGCCGGTGGCCTTGGCCAGGCCGACCAGATTGAGCAGGCTGCCGGCAGGCCACAATTGCCCTTCGGTCAGCCAGATGCGCAGCACCACCGAAGTGAGCAACAGCAGGCCGGCCAGCGGCAGCCGGCGCCTGGACACTGCCGGATTGAGCAGGAACCATAGCGCCAGCACGAAGGCGCTGAGGGTCTCCAGCGACAGGATGCCGCCCACCACGTTGAGCCGCAACAACAGGGTGGCGGCAATCAGCTTCATCAGAAATGCGGCCAACAACAGCAGCAACATGGCACCGACGTAGCGGCCGGGTCGCAGCAATGTGGCGGCGAATACGCCCAAGGTGACGATCTCCAGGAACAGCGCGGCGAACCACGCCACGTTGATCTGGCCGAGTTGGCTCGGCGGCGTGTCGATCGGATGCAGATGCAGCGCCAGCCAGTCCAGGCCGGGAAACGGCCGCAGCGAGAACTGCGCCAGAAACCAGGCCAGCAGCAGCAGCAGGCCGAAGTTGGCCGCCGGCCCGGCATGGAACCAGCGCGCCCGCCAGCGCCGCCGCGCGCGCCCGGCGCGCAGCCAGCGACCGTGGTGCAACGCGAACAGGGCGCCGGCCAGCGCGCCGAGGCTGTTGGCCAACAGGTCGACGTTGGACGCGATGCGCGAGGGCAACAGCGCCTGCGCGCTTTCCAGGCCCAGACTCAGACCGGCGCCGAACATTGCGCCGGCGAGCACGGCACGCGCGCCCTGCCCCGGCGCGAAACAACGCAGGGCCACGCCATAGCCGAACGGCACGTACACTAGCGCATTGGTGGCTGCGGGTGATGTGCCGCGGCCAGTCGGCGAACAGGAAATCGCCGGACCACATGGCCAGCGGCAACCAACCGGTGAACGGGTACAGGCTGCCGACCACCAGCAGCAGTGCGTAGCCGGCGATGAACCACGACCGGTGCCGCGCGGCCGGCGAAGCACCATGGACGCGCGGGACGGGCAACGGGCCGTCAGCGCGCCACGCCCGCGTCTTA
>CAYTRH010000088.1:0-238 GCA_964440155.1 uncultured Thiobacillus sp.
GCCACGCGCCCGGGCGCCGCCACCAGCCCTTGCCGACTGCGCGCGTGGAGGCGCGTGCCGAGGCCATCGCCCGCCTGCGCGATCGTCTGCTCACCCGACTGCCGGCACGCGACGTGCGCGCCGCCCGCGGCTACCGACATCTGCCGTTGCTGGCGCTGGAAGTCACACCCGATGGCCTGGACGCCCTGGCCGGCCTGGCGCTGGTGCAGTCGTTGCGTGAGGACGGCGTGCGCCTGCC
>CAYTRH010000088.1:265-11750 GCA_964440155.1 uncultured Thiobacillus sp.
GGTCATCGGCTCGGCGCAGGCGTGGAACCTGGGCGCCAGCGGTGCCGGTCAGGCCGTCGCCGTGCTCGATACCGGCGTCGATGCACAGCACCCGTTCCTGCACGGCAAGGTGATCGCCGAGGCGTGCTACTCGACCACCTTCGCGCCGCACGGCGCCAGCGCGCTGTGCGCGCCGCGCGGCGGCAGCAGTGCCGGTGCCGGCGCACCGTGCACCGGGCTGTCCGCGTGCGATCACGGCACGCATGTCGCCGGCATCGCGGCCGGCAACGACGGCAACTTCAGCGGCGTGGCGCCGCAGGCCGCCGTCATCGCCATCCAGGTGTTCAGCCGTTTCGACAACCCCGGCTTCTGCGGCACTTCCAACCCCTGTCTGCTGGCCTATGACTCGGACGTGATCGGCGCCCTGGATCACGTCTTCTCGCTGCGCGACACGTACGCCATCGCCGCCGCCAACCTCAGCCTGGGCGGCGGTCTGTACGCCAGCAACAGCGAATGCGACACCGGCTTCAGCGGTTACCGCCGCGCCTTCGACAACCTGCGCGCCGCCGGCATCGCACCGGTGGTCGCCGCCGGCAACGGCTCCAGCGCCGCGGCGCTGGCCGCGCCCGGCTGCCTGTCCAGTGCCATCGCGGTGGGCGCCACCAGCGATGGCGACGTCGTGCCGAGCTGGAGCAACAGCGCGTCCTGGCTCAGCCTGCTGGCGCCCGGCGTCAGCGTGTACTCGGCGATACCCGGCGGCGGTTATGCCAACAAGAGCGGCACCAGCATGGCCACGCCGCACGTGGCCGGGGCGTTCGCCGCGCTGCGCAGTGCGCGTCCGCAGGCCAGCATGGAGAGTCTGCTGGCCGCGCTGATCGGTCAGGGCATGCCGGTCACCGATGGGCGCAACGGCTTCAGCCATCCGCGCATCCGCCTGGATGCCGCCACGAACGCCAGCCTCGACGCCACCCCGCCGTTTCTGGCCACGCTGGACCACGCCGCTGCCGTCACGCTAGGCGGCAGTTTCGCCAGCGTCAGCGCCAGCCAAGCCTATGGCGGTACTGCCCTGGTCAGCGATGCCGCCGGCAGCGTGCGCCGCTATACGCCCACGCTGACCACGGCCGGCAGCTACCGCATCAGCATCTGGTATCCGGCCAACGCCGGCTACAGTGACCAGGCGGCCATCGACATCGTGCACGCCTATGGCAGTACCGCGCTGATCGTCGACCAGCGCGCCGACGGCGGGCGCTGGCTGGACCTGGGCGAGTACCTGTTGCATCCGGCGCTGCCCGCCTGGGTGGAGATCTCCAACCGTCACGGCGGCACCGTGGTGGCCGACGCCGTGCGCTTCGAGTATGTCGGCCCCGGCGTGCCACCGTTGCAGATGCCCGCACAGCCATTGGCCGAGGCGCACGTGGGCGAGCCGTACTCGGTGGGCTTGCAGGTTGTCGGCGGCGTGGCGCCGTACACCTGGCAACTGGTCGGCGGGCGTCTGCCGGAAGGGCTGCGCTTGGATGCGCACACCGGCGAGCTGCACGGCACCCCGACCTTGGCGGATGCCCAGACCTTCACCGTGCAGGTGCGCGACGCGCTGCTACAGAGCGTGACCTTGGAATTCGAACTGGCGGCGACGGTAGACGACGTGCTGTTCGCGGACGATTTCCAGGACGGCACGCTGGCGCCCTGGCGCCCGCTGCGCAATGGCGCCGTGCGCCTGGTCGAGGACGGCGATGGCAGCCGATCGCTGCGCAAGACCAGCTACGGCGACCCGCATGGCGGCTGGGCGCCGCTGTCCTTGCCCAGCGGGGATTTCGACCTGCTGCTGCGTACCCGCAAGGTCAACACGTTGGGCGGCAACGGCTTGCGTTACAGCCTCACCGACGCTGCGGGCAATGGTTACGGGCTTACACTCAGCTATCCCAGTGGCACGCTGATCCTGGAACGTCGCGACAAATGGCTGGCCACCGAACTGGCGCGCAGCACCGGCGGCGTGGCCGGCGGCATGAAGCTGGGCGACTGGTACAGCGTACGCCTGCTGCGTCAGGGCAACCAGCTCACCGCCCAGATCTACGTCGGTCAAAGCGTGCCCGGCACCGACCTGCCGGCTCACACGGTGTTCGCCATCGACGACACGCATTCCACGGTCACGCAGGTGAACGTGCACGGTGGCCATGAATACGACAGCGACGATGTGCGCGTCGCCATTCCGCCGGCGCTGAGCCCGCCGGCATCCGCTTTGTTGTTCGCAGACGACTTCGAGGATGCCGGGGCCATGCGCTGGCTCCCGTTGCGCAATGGCAGCGTGACGCGGGTGCAGGACGCCAGCATCGGTGGTGTGCTGCGCAAGACCGGCAACAACGATCCGCACGGCGGCCAGGCACCGCTGGCGCGGGCCACCAGCGATTTCGAACTATGGCTGCATACCCGCAAGGTCAATACCGCCGGCGGCAACGGCTTGCGTTACAGCCTCACCGACGCTGCGGGCAATGGTTACGGGCTTACACTCAGCTATCCCAGCGGCACGCTGATCCTGGAACGTCGCGACAAATGGGTGGCCACCGAACTGGCGCGCAGCGCCGGCGGCGTTCCCGGCGGCATGAAGCTGGGTGACTGGTACACCCTGCGTCTGACCCGGCAGGGCGGCGCACTCGCCGGCCAGGTCTACGTCGGCCGCGTCGACCCGGATCGCGCCACGCCGGCGCGCACGGTCAGTGCCGAGGATCCGGCGCATACCCTGTTCACCCAAGTCAACATCAACGGCGGCCATGAGTTCGACACCGATGACGTGCGGGTGCGTTGAGGTTCCGACGCGAGGTTCTGCCCGGTGATTCGCTGATCAGGATGATCAGCCTGAGGATTTTGGCGCGCCCGGCGCGATTCGAACGCACGACCCCTGCCTTCGGAGGGCAGTACTCTATCCAGCTGAGCTACGGGCGCTTGGGGCGCGCAGCATAGCACAGCCGGCGTTTGGCGGGCAGCCCAAAACCCTTATAATCCGCCGGTTTCCCTCTCACGTTCAGCAGAGTCCGCGCCATGGCCGATCATCACGCAATGCCGAAAACCACGCTCAAGGATTTTCTCTACGCCACCTTGGGCGGTCTGCTGGCGCCGGCCATCGCCATCTTCATGATCGTGCTGCTGGTATTGGGCATCCAGTCCAACTTCGGCGCATCGGATGCCGCGCCGGTGGCGGACCGCATCGTGCGCGAGCGCATCCAGCCGTTCGGCCAGTCCGTGGTGGTGGACCCCAACGCGCCCAGGATCGAGCGCACCGGCAAGCAGGTGTATGACGAAGTGTGCGCGGGTTGCCATGCCTCCGGCGCCTTGGGTGCGCCGCGTTTCGAGAACGCGGGTGACTGGAGCCGCCGCATCGCGCAGGGCTACGACACGTTGCTGACGCATGCGATCAAGGGCATCAACAAGATGCCGGCGCGCGGCGGCGATCCGGATCTCTCCGACCTGGAGGTGGCGCGGGCGATGGTGCACATGACCAACTCCGCCGGTGCGCGTTTCGAGGCAGCGCTGAAGAAGGAGCCGGAGCCGACCGCCGCCCAACTCGAACGCGGCAAACTGGTCTACGCGGAGAACTGTGCCTACTGCCACGACACCGGTATCACCGGCGCGCAGAAGCTGGATGATGCGGTGGCATGGCGGCCGTTGTTGCAGGCGGGTAAGGAATATCTGTATCACGCCGCGATCAACGGCAGCTTCGGCGGCCCGGCCAAGGGCGGCAACGAGAAGCTGTCGGATGCCGATACCCGCATGGCGGTGGATTACATGGTCGATCGCGCCCGCGCGGCGATCGCCGCCGCCGCGACACAGAGCGCGGCGAAGTAAGCGTAGGCTCGGCCATTCGCGCGAACGCGGCCGTGAGGCCGCGTTTCGTTTTCGGGTCAGCGCGAGGCGGTGTGCGTCAACATGGCCTTGAGCGCGGCCAGCCGCTGGCGGCCGTCCTCGCGCGACTGCGGCGAGGGCGTGCCGGTCTGCGGGCGGTGCACTTCGGCAGGATCGATTTCGTCGATGAAACGCGACGGATCGCAGGGCAGGTACTCGCCGCCGCGTTTGCGCCGCGCACACCAGGTGAGCGTCAGGCTGCGTTGTGCGCGCGTGATGCCGACGTACATGAGCCGGCGCTCCTCCTCCAGGCGCGAGCCTTCCAGACATTCACGATGCGGCAGGATGTCTTCCTCCACGCCGACCAGGAATACGTGCGGGAACTCCAGCCCCTTGGCAGCATGCAGCGTGGACAGGCGCACCGCGTCGACGTCCTCGTCCTCGCGCCCTTCGAGCAGGTTCATCAGGCTGATGGTCTGGGTCAGCTCGATCAGGTTCCTGCCGTCGCTCTCGCCCTTGCGCGCCAGCCAGTCGACGAAGTCGCGCACGTTGCGCCACTTGGCGGCGGCGGTGCGTTCCTCCTCGCTGTCGAACAGCCATGCCTCGTAGCCGATCGCGGCCAGCAGTTCCTCCAGCAGCGGGGCGGCGGCCTCGTGCTCGGCGCGCGCGGCCAGGCGCTGGATGAAGGCGTGGAACTCCAACAGCGGTTCCAGTTGTCGCGCGCTCAGTAGCGCGCGCGCACCTTCCTCGGCGGCCGCCGCGAACAGGCTGACATGGCGTTGGCCGGCATAATCGCCCAGGCGTTCCAGCGTCGCGGCGCCGATGCCGCGGCGCGGCGTGGTGGCGGCGCGGATGAAAGCGGGGTCGTCGTCCGGGTTGGCCAGCAGGCGCAGATAGGCGGTGAGATCCTTGATTTCCGCCTTGTCGAAGAACGACTGACCGCCGGAGATCTGGTAGGGAATCTTGGCTTCGCGCAACGCCTCCTCGAACGCGCGTGCCTGATGGTTGCCGCGATACAGGATGGCGTAATCGGCATGGCGCCCGCGTTGCTGGAAACGGTGTGCCGAGATGCGCATGGCCACGGTTTCCGCCTCGTGGCGTTCGTCGCGACAGGGCAGCAGTTCGATGCGCTCGCCCAGGCCCAGTTCGCTCCACAGGTTCTTGTCGCGCAGACGCGGGTTGTGGCGGATGACGCTGTTGGCGGCGCGCAGGATGCGCTGGCTGGAACGGTAATTCTGGGTCAGCGCGATCACCCGCAATTGCGGGTAGTCGCGTTCCAGCCGGCGCAGGTTCTCCACGTCGGCGCCGCGCCAGGCGTAGATGGCTTGGTCGTCGTCGCCGACCGCGGTGAAGCGTCCGGCCACACCGGCCAACAGGCGCATCAGAGCATACTGGGCGCCGTTGGTGTCCTGGTATTCGTCCACCAGCAGGTAGCGCAGGCGGCCCTGCCAGGCGTTCAGCACGTCCTCGTGCCGGCGCAGCAGCTCGACCGGCAGACGGATGAGGTCGTCGAAGTCCACGGCCTGGTAGGCGCGCAGCGTGTCCTGGTAGGCCTGATAGGCCAGCGCCAACTGCCGCTCATCCTCGTCGGTCGCCGCCGCCAGCGCGTCCGCCGGCCCCAGCAGAGCGTTCTTCCATGCCGAGATGCCGGCCGCCGCCTGACGCAGGCGGCCTTTGTCGGCGTTCAACAGCTCGTTCAGGATCTGCAGCGCGTCCGCCGCATCCAGCACGGAAAACCGCGGCTTGTAGCCCAAGTGGCGCGCCTCGTGGCGCAGCAGGCGCAGGCCCAAGGCGTGGAAGGTGGACAGCGTCACCTCGCCGGCCTGACGCGCCGGCAGCAGGTCGGCGACGCGTTCGCGCATTTCCCGCGCCGCCTTGTTGGTGAAGGTGATGGCGGCGATGTGGCGCGCATCGATGCCGCATTCGCTCACCAGATAGGCGATCTTGCGCGTGATCACCCGCGTCTTGCCCGAGCCGGCGCCGGCCAGTACCAACAGCGGTCCGTCCAGGTGGCGTACCGCCTCGCGCTGCTGCGCATTGAGATCGGCCAGGGTGGCGCTCATGCGCGCGGATCAAGCGCCGCTCTGGAAGTCGAACGAATCCGAGAAGAACGCATCTTCCGGCAGGCCGCGCGCGGTGAAGTCGCGCCGGGCCGCGTCGATCATCGCCGGCGCGCCGCAGGCGTAGACCTCGAACGCGGACAGGTCGGCATGATCCGCCAGCACCGCCGCATGCACATAGCCGGTACGGCCGGTCCAGGCATCCTCGGCACGCGCTTCCGACAATACCGGCACGTAGCTGAACCGGGCATGCTCGGCCGCCCAGCGTTGCGGCAGATCGTGCTGATACAGGTCGACCAGGGTCTTCGCCCCCCAGTACAGCGTGAACGGCCGCTCGACGCCATGGTGGAAGGCATGCGCCAGGATGCTCTTGATCGGCGCGAAGCCGGTGCCGCCGGCGACGAACAGGGCCGGCTTGTCGGACGGGCGCAGGAAGAAACTGCCGTAGGGCCCGGAGATGCGCATGATGTCCTTGGGTTTCATCACGCCGAACACATGGTCGGTGAAGAACCCGCCGGGCACGTGGCGCACGTGCAGTTCCAGCAGCGCATCCTCCTCGGGCGGGTTGGCCAGCGAGAAGCTGCGGCGCCGGCCGTCCTTGAGCAGGAAGTCGATGTACTGGCCCGGCAGGAATTGCAGGCGTTCGTTGGACGGCAGCTTGAGCCACAGGGCCATGACGTCCGGCGCCAGCTTCTCCATGCGCTCGATGCGGCAGGGCAGCGTCTTGATGGGAATGTCCTTGGCGGCGCCGACTTCCTTGACTTCGATGACCAGATCGCTCTTCGCCTTGGCGCAGCAGAACAGCGCCAGCCCCTGTACCTTTTCCTCGTGCGTCAGCGCGCCGTCCTGATGCGTGCCGTAATCCACCTCGCCGGCCAGCACCTTGCCCTTGCAGGCGCCGCAGGCGCCGTTGCGGCAGCCGTACGGCAACGCGAAGCCGGCGTCGAGCGCGGCGCCGAGCAGGGTCTGCTGCGGCTGGACGGTAAACTGGTGGCCGCTGGGCTGTATGGTGACCTGGTATGTCATGAGTCTGTCCTTGCTCGAATCCCGAAGTTGAACATCCAAGGTGCTGCTGTGATGCGAATTCTGATCGTTGGTTGCGGTGATGTCGGCCTGCGTCTGGCGCGCCGGCTGAGCGGGCGGGTGCGCCTGTACGCGCTCACGCATAGTCCGGAGCGTCATGCTCTGCTGCGCGCCGCCGGTGTCACGCCGATCGCCGGAGACCTCGACCGGCGCCGCGAACTGGACCGGCTGGCCGGGCTGGCCGATGTGGTGATGCACTTCGCGCCGCCGCCGGCCGACGGCGTGCACGATGCGCGCACGCGCCACCTGCTGGCCGCGCTGGCGCGGGGCGGCAGTCTATCACGCCCGAGGCGAGGCAAGGCCCTGGTCTACATCAGCACCAGCGGCGTCTACGGCGACTGCGGCGGCGATTTCGTCGCCGAGACGCGGCCGACGCGGCCGCACAATGCCCGAGCCAAGCGGCGCGTCGATGCCGAGCGCCAGTTGCGCGCCTACGGCCGACGCGGTGGCGCCCGTGTGGGCATCCTGCGCGCACCCGGCATCTACGCCGCCGATCGCATGCCGGTGGAGCGGGTGCGCAAGGGGCTGCCGGTGATCGTCGCCGCGGACGACGTCTACACCAACCACATCCATGCCGAGGATCTGGCGCGCCTGGCCTGGAGTGTCGCCCTGCGCGGCCGGCCCAACCGCGTGTATCACGCGGTCGACGACAGCGGCCTGAAGATGGGCGATTGGTTCGACGTGGTGGCCGACCATCTGGCGCTGCCGCGACCGCCGCGTCTGGCGCGCGCCGAGGTGATGGCGGCGGTGACGCCGGCCATGCGCAGCTTTCTGAGCGAATCGCGCCGACTGCTGAACCGTCGGATCAAGGCGGAACTACGTTTTCGTCTGGCCTATCCGAGTGTGCGCGAGGGGTTGGCGGGGCATGCGGTCTGACGTTCGTCATGGCTAAAGTCGGTGCCGTCTCGGGTCGATAACGCGCCGGCGTGCGCACGCCGCCGTAGCGCCGCTGCTTCCACGATCGCACAAGGAGACCGTCATGCCCCGCCGTTTCAATCGTCGTTCCTTCCTGTTCGCCACCGTTGCATTGTGCACCCCGCTGGTCTTCGCGCCGCTGCCGGCGCATGCCACGCTGCCGGCGGACATCGCCGCCAAGGTGGAGTCCTACAAGAAGAAGCTGGTGGAATGGGCGGCGCACCCGACCATCATTGCCGCGGTCAAGGAATCCAATGCCAAGGGCGGTCTGATTCCGGGCATGACCAACGGCAAATGGGACGGGCTGGCCGAGAACGATCCCGTGGTCACCGGTATCCTTGCCACCCCTGCGAGCCGGCTGGTGAAACAGTGGGAGGCGGACAAGGGCATCAACAAGCTGTTCGTGCGCGACGAGAAGGGCAACATGGTCGCCGGCAGCGAGAAATCGCTGGTCTACAACGCCGCCGCGCGCCCACCGTTTCGTGAAGCGATGAAAGGTGCCGCCTGGGCCGCCAACGAGATCCGGCCGGACCCGACCACGCAGATACGCAGTGTGCATGTGTCCGCGCCGGTGCTGGACGGTGGCAAGGTGATCGGCGTGCTGCACACCGCCGTGACCGCAGAGTAAACGGCCGCCGTCGCGTCAATGTCTGACGCTCGTGCCGGCATGCCGGCATGAGCGTGCCCGTCAAGGAGTGTTCATGTCCAGCCTCGCCCGCCTGCGCGTCGGTACCCGTCTGTTGCTCGGTTTCGGTGTAGTGCTCGCGCTGATGCTGATCATGCTGCTGATCGGCCTCAGCCGCATGTCCATGTTGCAGGCCAATCTGGACGAGCTGGTGCGCGGCGACTACGCCAAGATCACCCAGCTCAACAAGATGCGTGACGCCGTGCGATTTCGCGGCATCGCGCTGCGCGACATGGTGCTGCAGGACGAGTTCGGCTTCAAACGCGAGGAGTCCAAGCGCATCCGCGAGGCGCGTGAGGCCTACCAGCAGGCCGAGGCTGCACTCGCCGAGCTGGTGCGCGACGAAGCCGGCAAGGCCACGCTGGCGTCGATCCGCGAGATCGAGGCGCGGGCGGCCGAGCGCATCGAGCAGGTGATCGACGCCACCCTGTCGGATGACGACGACAGCGCACGCGCCGCCATCCGCGATTCGGTGCGCGCCATGCAGCGCCAGTTGATCGATCAGCTCGACGCCATGCTGGCGGCCTTGGAGCAGGACAGCGCAGCCATGGCCGAGCGCGCCAAACAAGCCTACGAGGCCGCGCGCATCCTGATGCTGGCCCTCGGCGCACTGGCGCTGATCGCCGGCATGGCGGTGGCCTGGTTCCTGACCCGCGACCTGACCGGCCGGCTGGACGCTGCCGTGCACTTCGCCCACCGCATCAGCGCCGGCGATCTGAGCGGCCACGTGGCCAGCGCCGGTGCCGACGAGGTGGCGCAACTGCTGGGCTCGCTGGAACAGATGAATCACGCCCTCGCCGAGATCATCGGCGAGACGGCGTCGGTGGCGCAGCAGGTGGCCGGATCGGCGCAGACCCTGACCGCAACCATCCAGCAGGTCAGCGAGCAGGCGGACGGTCAGACCGAGCAGGTCATGCGGGTCAGCGCCGGCATGCAACAGATGGGTGTGTCCATCGCCGAGGTGGCCGAGGACGCCCAGGCCGTGGCGGATGCCGCCAACCGTGCGCGCGAGGTTGCCGAAGTGGGCAACCGCAACATGCAGCAGAGCGTCGAGGCGACCGAGCGCATCGTGCGCAGCGTCGCCCATTCGAGCACCGCGATCGCTGCGCTGAGCGACGAGATCACGCGCATCTCCCAGGTCACGCAGGTCATCCGCGACATCGCCGACCAGACCAACCTGCTGGCCCTGAACGCGGCCATCGAGGCCGCGCGCGCCGGCGAGCAGGGGCGCGGTTTCGCCGTGGTGGCGGACGAGGTGCGCAAGCTGGCCGAGCGCACCGCGGCCAGCACGCTGTCGATCACCGAGACGGTGAACGGCGTCAGCGCCCGCACGCAGCAGGTGGTGGAGGCGATGGCGCGGGTCAGCGACGACGTCAACGACAACGCCGGCATCAGCCAGACCACGCGCAAACTGCTGGACGACATCGTCGCCGCCGCCGGCGAGGTGACCCGCCGCATCCGCCACATCGCCGATGCGACGCGCGAGCAGACCAAGGCCAGCCAGAGCACGGCGGTGGCGATGGAACGCATCAGCCAGATCAGCGAGAGCAATGGCGCGCGCCTGCACGACATCGCCGCCGCCGCCGCCGAACTGCGCGCCAGCGCCGCCACGCTGCAGGCGCGCGTCGGGCGTTTCCGCCTGGCCTGAGGCTCAACCGGCCGACTTGAACAGGGCCAGCGTGGTCGCGCGCGCGGCGGCGTGATCGACGATGGGCAGGGGATAGTCGCGCCCGCAGACGAAGCCGCCCGGCGTCGCCGGCATGCGCCACGGCGCATGCACATGCGCATCCGGCACGCGCGCCAGTTCCGGCAGGTAGCGACGGATGAAGGCGCCGGTGGGATCGAACTTCTGCGCCTGCGTGACCGGATTGAAGATGCGGAACCAGGGTTGCGCGTCGGTGCCGACGCCGGCGCTCCACTGCCAGCCGCCGATGTTGGCGGCCTGGTCGTAATCGAGCAGCCGGGCGGCGAAGTGGCGCTCGCCCAGGCGCCAGTCGACGTGCAGATCCTTGACCAGGAAGCTGGCGGTGATCATGCGCAACCGGTTGTGCATGTAGCCGCTGTGGTCCAGTTGGCGCATGGCGGCATCGACGATGGGATAGCCGGTGCGCGCCTCGCGCCAGGCGTCGAAATGGCCCGGCGGATTCGGCCAGGCGATGGCATCGAAGCGGCGCTGGAAGCAGTGTTCGACCGTCTCCGGGTAATGCCACAGCAGCATCTGGTAGAACTCGCGCCAGATCAGTTCGGACAGCCAGGTCTGCGCGCCCGCGCTGGCGTGGCGCACGGCGAAGCGCACCAGTTCGCGGATGGACACGGTGCCGAAGCGCAGATGCGTGGACAGGTAGGACGGCCCCTTGCGCGCTGGATAATCCCGCGCTGCGCCATAGTCGTCGATACGCTTGCGGAAGTCGTCGAGCAGCGCGCGCGCCCCAGCCTCGCCGGCGACGATGGGCAGACCGTCGAGCGTGCCGGCCTGGAACCCCAGGTCTGCCAGGCTGGGCATGTCGCCGCCTTCGGTCGCGGCGCAAGCGGCCAGGGCATCCAGGCGCTCGGGCAGCGGCCAGGGGGCGTGGTCGCGTTCGTGCAGGCGTGCCAGCCAGGCGCGCCGGTAGGGGGTGTATACGTGGTAGGGCCGGCCGGAGGCGGTGAGCAGCTCGTCGGCTGCGAAGATCACCTGGTCTTTGACCAGATGCAGCGCACGTCCGTCGCGTTCGAGCGCCGCCTTGGCGCTCTTGATCGCGGGCTTGGCGACGGCCACGGGCGCCCCACCGGCCATGGCGCAGGAGGCTGAGGAGCCTGAGGCGCAGCGGCAAGAGGAAGAGGCGATCGTCGTCACCGGGTCGCGGATCCGCCGCAACGAGTTCACCTCGTCCTCGCCCGTGCAGATCATCACGTCCGAGCAGAACTCGCTCGAAGGCCTGATCGACAC
>CAYTRH010000089.1:0-11560 GCA_964440155.1 uncultured Thiobacillus sp.
TCAATACCACCCGCCTGGCCAGCACGCTGGCCATCCTGGTGGGCAGCGGCGTGCCACTGCTCAACGCGCTGCAGGCGGCCGTCGGCGTGGTCGGCAACCTGCCCATGCGCGATGCGGTGGCCGCCGTGCGCGACCGCGTGCGCGAAGGCGGCAGCCTCAGCCGCGCCTTTGCCGCCAGCGGCCTGTTCCCGCCGGTCATGACCCATCTGGTGGCCAGCGGCGAACGCAGCGGCCGGCTGGCGCCCATGCTCGACCGCGTCGCCGAACAGCAGACGCGGGAACTCGACGGCCGTGTGCTGGCGCTCACCGCACTGCTGGAACCGCTGCTGATCCTGGCCATGGGCGGCGTGGTGCTGCTGATCGTGCTGGCCATCCTGCTGCCGATCTTCGAGATGAACCAGATGGTGCGCTGAGAACGACACCGCCCCGGTGGATGTTTTTTCAAGTAGCGCAACGTAGGTCGATCTACCTATACTGGCCAAGTGGGGTCTTCCCATGTTCTATTGCCGGAGGGAGTCATGAGAGCGAAATGGTGGGTGCTGTGGGTCGGCATATTCGCCGCCCTCATGCTGGCGACGATGCCGACACGCGCGGCAACGGACCAGCAGATCGCCACAGTGATGGCGGGTGGACAGAAGTGGCTGCTGGACAGTTTTCAGGAAGATCCCTCGGATGCCACCCGCGGCTTCTGGAAGGCGAGTGGCACGACGAGTGGCAGCGCTTCGTTGGCCGACACCGCGACGGCGATCGCTGCGCTGATCGAGACCGGCAAGTATGGTGATCCCGCCTACAAGGCGGTGATCGACAAGGCGGTCAAATACATGCTGGCGACCTGGGTGCAGAGCAATGGCGGCATCTACTCCGAGTCCTGGCACCAGACCTACCACACCGGCCTGGCATTGGTGGCCTTGTCGCTCTATGGCAAACAGCAGGCGTCACCGGATGCCGCGCTGGTCACGGTGATTCAGAATGCGGTGAATTACTTCGTGAATGGCCAGGCGAACGATGGCGGCTGGTCCTACACGCCGTCGCAAACCGATGGCGACCTGTCCAATGCCCAATTCGCGTTCATGGGCCTGTATTACGGATCGAGTTTCCTGGGCTTGCCCATCGACGCCTCCGTGCCCAACTCCTGGGCTGCCAAGGCCTACGCCTGGCTGAAGACCATGCAGCAGTCGTCCGGCGTATTCTGGTATACCCAATGGGGGGGCTACACCGACCAGACCATGACCGGCGCCGGCATCTGGAGCCTGGCCATGATCGGCCGCAGCACCAGTCCCGAGGTGACCAGTGCGGTGAACTGGTTCGCGACCGCGCCCAACTACAAGTGGAACCTGGGCGGATGGGGCGGCGGCAACGACTATTATTTCGTCTACGCCATGGCCAAGGGCCTGGCCGCAACGGTGGGTCAGAGCGGACTGGTCGGTACGCACAACTGGCTGGAGGACTTGAAAGATCAACTGTTCAATGAAGCCATTGCCGGCGCCAACGACACCTACTACTGGAACGACAACAACTGGCTGTCCTCGCACAAGCCGTTGACCGTCGGTTTCGTGCTGATGTCGCTGGTGTTCGCCGACCCGAACGTCGAAGGCCCGCAGAAATTCCTGGCGGAAAAACCGGACACCGATGTACCGCCCGTGAACCAAGGCACGTTGAAGCTGGAAACCACCGGCGGCGTCAACATCGCCGGACCCGATCGCGTCAACATCACCCACCAGGGCGCGACCCGTGACAGCGGTGTCGAACTGCCCATCGGCGGCATCGATTTCCGTCTGGTCAACGTGCCGGTCGGGGGCACGGCGGTACTGAAGATCTACCCGCCGGTCGGCGTGTTCAACATCGCCAACCCGAACGGTTTCATCAACCCCGACGGCACGCTGAAGTCCGGTCTGGCCTGGTTCAAGATCGAGGCGGGCAAGTGGAAGGGCCTGGCGGACGTGCCGATCAAGCTCGGCCCCAACGGCGGTCCCTATCAGTACATCGAAGTGACGCTGCGCGATGGCGGTCCGGAAGATGCCGACGGCGTCGCCAACGGCGTCATCGTCGACCCGGGCGCGCCCGGCGTAGGCTTCGTCGCGCCAGCGGCCAGCAGCGACGGCGGCGGTGGCGGTGGCGGCTGTTTCATCGCCACGGCGGCCTACGGCAGCCCGATGGCCAAAGACGTCATGGTGCTGCGCGCTTTCCGTGACAACGTGCTGCTGACCAACGCCTTTGGTCGCCTGCTGGTGGATGCCTACTACCAGGTGTCGCCGCCGATCGCCAACTTCATCGCCCAGCATGACTCGCTGCGTGCAGCGACCCGCGTGGTGCTGCTGCCGGTGGTCATGACGGTCAAGTATCCGCTGGCCAGCCTGGGCTTCCTGCTGCTGCTGCTGGTCACCATCGTGGCCGTTCGCAGTCAGCGGGTCCGCACTTAAGTCAGCACGGCATCCTGAGCGAGTGCCGATCGCCTATGAGCCTCCCCTTCCGGGGAGGCTCATTTTGTTTGACGCACTGAAATCCGTTATTGGATCGGAGCAATTTTTATGATGGAGTGTATGGCTACCCGCAGGACCGTCCAGTATTCCGCAGTGTCCTATGGTGTTCTCCTCCGATGCCTCTTGGGGCTGGCAGTTGCGATGTTCCTGACGATGACGAGTGGGTGCGCATCCATCGTCTCCGGCTCCAGCCAGTCGGTTTCTGTGGAAACCAATGCCTGTCGTGAAGCCACGTGCGAATTGCGCAACGACAAAGGCAAGTGGTACGTAACCAAGACCCCAGGCAGTGTGACGATACAGCGGTCGTACGAGGATCTGGTGGTCAGTTGCCGGAAGGGCGACGAGACCAGCCCCACGAGTGCATACAAATCCACGACCAAAGGCATGGCCTTCGGCAACATTCTGTTTGGCGGCATCATCGGGGCCGGCGTGGATGTCGCCAGCGGCGCGGCCTATGAATACCCCGGCATCATTCAGGTCGACTTTGCCTGCAAGAACGACGGGGCCAGCGTGGCGACGACGTCGCCGGTTCCCCGACTTGGTCTCAGAGTGCAGGATTACCTTCCGCAAACTGACACCAAATCTGCGGCCGGGGTTGTGGTCACGTTCGTACATCCAGGCAGCCGTGCCGAGCAGGCTGGAATCAAACCCGGCCATGTCATCGTCGCCTGCAACCGTCAGCCGGTGCGCGATATCGACAGTTTTGACACGACGCTCAGGAACGCGGCCGAAGCGCCAGTCTTGAGTTTCGACATCCTGGGCCAGGATGGCACCACACAGGCCATCGTAGTGCGGTCTGCGGCAAAGGATTTTTGACCAACCATCGGCGAGCAATGAGATGAGACATACCCTGTGGGCCACGACCTGCCTGATCGGCGGGCTTTTTCTGGGGGGCTGTGCCCACCAGGTGCCGGCGACACCCAACATTGACGCGATCGCCGCGCCGAGCAGCAAGCTGCCTCTGAGCGTCGGCATATACTTCTCCGACACCTTCCTCGGTTATCGGCATTCCGAATCGAAATGGGGCGACACTTGGAACTTCGACAACCTCGGCCAAGCCAGCGCCAGCCAGTTTCGCGAGGCATGCGACAAGAACTTCACCAACGTGGTACGCCTCGACGGCAAACCTTCCAGAATGGAAGCCGAAGTCAAGAAGGTGGACCTGATGATCGCCCCGGAAATTGCAGGCTACAGCTTCGATATCCCGCTCATGAAGTTCCAGAACTACCCCGCCACCATAACCTACCGTATCGAGGTGTACGAAGGCGACCGCTTGAGTTTCTCCAGTATGGTTCAAGGCGTGGGTGATACCAAGGGAAGTCCCGGCTTCGATTTCAGTACCAATCCGGCGAAATCCGCATCACGGGCGATAGAAGAGGGCGTAAACCAGGCGATGAGCGAGATTCGGGCATCCGAACGGGTCAAGCAGATGATCAAGGCCAAAAGCGGCACCGGCTTGCCGCAATTGCGGGAGTATTGATGACTTTGGCAGGGCACTGACGGGCGCCAGTCGCACGGCTGGGGCGATGCTGGCCGGCCTGTTAAACTGGCAGCCGGTCCCTGCCAACCATGAAGTTCATGTCGCTGGATAGCCTCGAGCAACTCGCCGACGCCGTACGCGCCTTCGGTCGCGAACGCGACTGGCACCACTATCACACGCCCAAGAACCTCAGCGCGGCATTGATCGTCGAGGCGGCCGAGCTGCTGGAGCCGTTCCAGTGGCTGACCCCGGAGCAGAGCCTGAATTTGCCGCCGGACAAACTCGAGGCGGTGCGTCAGGAGATGGCCGACGTGCTGATCTACCTGGTCAGCCTGGCCAACTGTCTGGACATCGATCTGTTGCGCGCCGCCGAGGACAAGCTGGCGATCAATGCCGCCAAGTATCCGGTGGACAAGGCACGTGGTTCCTGCGCCAAGTCGCACGAACTGTGACTCCCCCGTTTCCGCCTGCTGTGAACATCCGTCGACCATGAGCCATTACAAGCACCACCTGTTCTTCTGCCTCAACCAGCGCGACGACGGCGCCGCCTGTTGCGCCGACCACGATGCCGAGGCGATGTTCGAATACGCCAAGAAAAAGGCGAAGCAACTGGGCGTGCATGGCAAGGGCGGCAATTGCCGGGTCAACCGCGCCGGCTGTTTCGACCGCTGCGCCGAGGGACCGGTGTGCGTGGTGTATCCGGATGCGGTCTGGTACACCTATGTCGATCGGGCCGACATCGACGAGATCATCGAATCGCATCTACGCGACGGCCGGGTGGTCGAGCGCCTGAAACTCTGAGCCCGCTTTGCAACGCCTCAGACTGCGCATCAAGGGCCCGGTCGGCGCCATCGAGACCGTGGTCGAGCTGCCCACGCCGGCGGCCGGCGGCTCATCGCGCGGTGTGGCGCTGATCGCGCACCCGCATCCGTTGAAGGGCGGCACGCTGGACAACAAGGTGGTGTGGACGCTGGCACGCGCGGCACTGGACTGCGGCCTGATCGCGGCGCGACCGAATTTCCGTGGCGTGGGCGCCAGCGAGGGCCGATTCGACCATGGCATCGGCGAGACCGACGACCTGCTCGCCGTGGCGCACGCCTTGACTGCGCAGTACGGCACGCTGCCGCTGACGCTGTTGGGCTTCTCCTTCGGCGCCTACGCGCAGCAGCGTTTGGCCCGGCGATTGCACGCCGAACGCCTGATCATGGTGGCGCCGGCGGTGTCCATGTACCCGTTCGAGCCGGCGGCGCTGCCGACCACGCTGATCCATGGCGATGCCGACGAGATCATCCCCTATGACGCCGCGCGCCGTTATGCCGAGACGCATGGCATCGAACTGATCACGCTGACTGGTGCCGGCCATTTCTTCCACGGCCGATTGCCCGAGTTGCGCGAGCGGGTGCGCGGACTGCTGATGCCCACCGAGGCGACGTGCGCGCCATGACCGACGCGGCCGCGGCGACGGCTGGCCATGCGTGCTCGGCCGATGGGGCGAGCGCCGCGCCGCTGCGGCTGCGCAACTTGTGCAAGCGTTACGGCGGCACGCTGGTGGTGGACGGCATCGATCTGGAACTGACGCCCGGCCGTTGCCACGGCCTGCTCGGCCCCAACGGCGCCGGCAAGACCACCACGCTGCGCCTGGCCCTGGGACTGATCGGCGCCGACGCGGGCACGGTGGAACTGCTGGGCCATCCCATGCCGGCGGCGGCCGCGCAGGCGCGGCGCAAGGTCGGCGTGGTGCCGCAGGTGGACAGCCTGGACCCGGATTTCACGGTACGTGAGAACCTGCTCACCTACGGCCGTTATTTCGGCCTGTCCGGACGCGAGATCGACGCGCGCGTGCCGGAACTGCTGGAGTTCGCCGGCCTCGCCGGCAAGGCCGATGCGCCGGTGCAGACCCTGTCCGGTGGCATGAAGCGGCGCCTGACGCTGGCGCGCGCGCTGGTCAACGACCCCGACCTGATCTTTCTCGACGAGCCCACCACCGGCCTCGATCCGCAGGCCCGCCATTTGATCTGGCAGGGCCTGCGCCGCCTGATCGCGCGCGGCAAGACGCTGTTGCTGACCACCCACTTCATGGACGAAGCGGAACGCCTGTGCGATGCCATCAGCGTCATCGATCACGGCCGCGTCATCGCCCGCGGCAGCCCGCGCGAGCTGATCGCCGGCCATATCGAACCGCATGTGGTGGAGGTGTTCGGCGATGCGCTGCTCGAATGGAAGGTGTGCGCCGCCGACCTGTGCCAGCGTTGCGAACAGGCGGGCGAGACGCTGTTCTGCTATACCGACGCGCCGGAACGCGTGGTCGCCGCACTGGCGACCCGCCCCGGCCTGCGTT
Source organism: uncultured Thiobacillus sp. (assembly GCA_964440155.1). GTDB lineage: Bacteria > Pseudomonadota > Gammaproteobacteria > Burkholderiales > Thiobacillaceae > PFJX01. The sequence continues at coordinate 6,299 of CAYTRH010000089.1, forward strand.
ATCTGCACCGTCCCGCCAACTTGGAGGACGTATTCCTGAAGCTGACCGGCAGGGATCTGCGTGATTAGCCTGTGCCACAGCCACGCGCCGACGGCGGCGCCAACGCCAATGCGCAGCGCCGTGGCCATCCAGCCGCCGTCGCACCCCTGCTACCCGGCTGGATCGCCACACTTCGCTCGCGATGACGAGGTTCCCCATCGTCATGGCGAGGCGCGCAGCGCCGTGGCCATCCAGCCGCCGTCGCACCCTTGCAACCCGGCTGGATCGCCGCACTTCCCTCGCGATGACGAGGTTCCCCGCCGTCATGGCGAGGCGCGCGGCGCCGTGGCCATCCGGCCGCCGCCGTCAGGGCCGCGCAAACCGCTGTATCGCCATGCCCGTTAGCTTCGCCTGGTATCCGGTCTGGCGCCGCAACTTCCTGGTCTGGCGCAAGCTGGCCGGTCCGTCGCTGCTCGGCAACCTGGCCGATCCGCTGCTGTACATGCTGGGTCTGGGCTATGGTCTGGGCCGGCTGCTGCCGGAGGTGGAGGGCGTGCCGTACCTGAACTTCCTCGCCGCCGGCATGCTCGCCTACAGCGTGATGAACAGCGCCAGTTTCGAGACGTTGTATTCCGCGTTCTCGCGCATGCACGTGCAGAAGACCTGGGACGCCATCCTCAACACACCGCTGACGCTGAAGGACGTGGTGCTCGGCGAGCTGTTCTGGGCCACGTCCAAGAGCCTGCTGTCCGGCGTGGCCATCCTGCTGGTGATCGCCGTGCTCGGCCTGTATGCCGATTTCCGCCTGCTGCTGGCGCTGCTGCCGGTGGCGCTGCTCACCGGCTTCTGCTTCGCCGGCCTGGGCCTGGCGATCAACGCGGTGTCGCCCAACTATGACTTCTTCATGTACTACTTCACGCTGGCGATCACGCCCATGGTATTGCTGGGCGGCGTGTTCTATCCACCGTCGGCGCTGCCCGACTGGCTCGGCGGCATCGCCGCCTGGCTGCCGCTGACCCATGCAGTGGAACTTGCGCGGCCGCTGGTGCTGGGTCGCGTGCCGGAGGACATCGCGCTGCACGTGCTGGCGTTGCTGGCCTATGGCGCCATCGGCTATTCGGCGGCGCTGGCGCTGACCCGGCGGCGGCTGCTCAAGTAAGCAGCGCCGCTTCAGGGATGGTGATGGCCGCGCTGGCCGTCGCGACGGAAATCGACGTGGCCGTCGATCAGCGTGTATTGCACGCGGCCCTGCATCTCCAGCCCCAGGAACGGGCTGTTCTTACCCAGACTGGCGAGGTTGGACGGGCTGACCAGCCAATGCGCGTCCGCATCGTACAGACATAGGTCGGCGGCCTGGCCGATGCCGATGCGCCCGGCCGGGATGCCCAGGATCTCGGCCGGGCGGTGGGTCACGTAAGCCAACGCGCGGATCAGCGGCATACCGGCCTCCGCTGCCCATTTCAAGGTCAGCGGCAGCAACAGTTCGACGCCGGTCGCACCCGGTTCGGCTTCCTGGAAGGGCTTTTCCTTGGCGTCGTCGTCGACCGGCGCATGGTCGGAACAGATCGCGTCGATGGTGCCATCGGCCAGACCCTGACGGATGGCATCGCGGTCGCGCTGGCTGCGCAGCGGCGGGATCAGGTGGCAATGGGCGTTGAAGTCGGCGGTATCCATCTCCGACAGATGGATGTGATGCACGCCGACGTCGCAGGTGACGGGCAGACCGTCGTGCTTGGCGCGCCGCACCATGTCGATGCCGGCACGGCTGGACAGGCGCGCGAGGTGCACGCGCGCGCCGGTCTCGCGCACCAGCAGCAGTATGGTGGCGAGCGCCACGGTCTCGGCCGGCACCGGGATGGCCGGCAGACCCAGACGCGCGGCGACCACCCCGTCATGCGCCACGCCCTCGCGCGCCAGATGTGCATCCTGCGGGCGCAGCCAGATGGGCAGGTCGAAGGTCTTGGCGTATTCCATCGCACGCAGCAGCACCTGGGTGTCGATCAATGGCGCATCGGCCTGGCTGAACGCGACACAGCCGGCCTCGTTCAATTCGGCCATCTCGGTCAGGCGCTCGCCCTTGAGCTGGCGCGTCAGCGCGCCGATCGGATACACGCGCGGGCCGGGCATGTGCTTGGCGCGGAACTTGAGCATCTCCACCAAGCCCGGCTCGTCCAGCGGCGGCGAGGTGTCGGGCGGGCAGGCCAGGGAGGTGACGCCGCCCACCGCGCAGGCATGCATCTCCGATTCCAGTGTCGCCATGTATTCCAGGCCGGGTTCGCGCAGCCGCACCGCCAGGTCGACCAGCCCGGGACAGACCACCAGGCCGGTGGCGTCGATGACCTGGTTGGCGTGGAAGTCGGCCGGTGCGCTGCCGATGCCGACGATATGGCCGGCGGCGACGTAGAGATCCTGCACGCGGTCGAGCCCGGAAGCCGGATCGATCACGCGACCGTTGCGGATGTGGATCTTCATGCCTGTGCTCCCGTCCCGGCGAGCAGGCTCATGACCGCCATGCGCACCGCGATGCCGAACGTGACCTGGGCCAGGATCACCGACTGCACCCCGTCGGCGACCTCGGAATCGATCTCGACACCGCGGTTCATCGGGCCCGGATGCATGACGATGGCATCCGGCCGGGCCAGCTTCAGCTTGGCCGGGGTCAGGCCCCAATGCTTGAAGAACTCACCGGCCGACGGCAGGCGCGAGCCGCGCATGCGTTCGTTCTGCAGGCGCAGCATCAGCACCGCATCGACGTCGCGGATGCCGTCCTCCATCTTGTGGTACACGTGCACGCCCAGGCTTTCCACATCGCGCGGCAGCAGGGTCTTGGGCGCGACCACGCGCACCTCCGGGCAGCCCAGCGTGGTCAGCGCATGAATCTGCGAGCGGGCGACGCGCGAGTGCAGGATGTCGCCGACGATGGCGACGCGCAGGTTGTGGAACTCGCCCTTGTAGTGACGCAGCGTATACATGTCCAGCAGCCCCTGGGTGGGATGGGCGCAGCGGCCGTCGCCGGCGTTGATCACGCTGATGTGCGGCGCCACGTGACGCGCGATCAGATGGGCCGCGCCGGCGGCGGCATGGCGAACGATGAACATGTCCGCCTGCATGGCCGACAGATTGGCGACCGTGTCGAGCATGGTCTCGCCCTTGCTCAGCGAGGACGCATCGATGTTGAGGTTGACGATGTCCGCCGACAGCCGTTTGGCGGCGATCTCGAAAGTGGTGCGCGTGCGCGTCGAGTTCTCGAAGAAGATGTTGAAGATGGCCTTGCCGCGCAGCAACGGCACCTTTTTCACGTCGCGTTCCGCCACCGGCACGAAAGATGCGGCGGTATCGAGGATCTGCGTGAGCACCCGGCGCGGCAACCCCTCCAGCGTCAGCAGGTGACGCAGCCGTCCGTCCTCGGTCAGTTGCGGGTGTGCCATCATGCGCCCGCGCGGCGCTGCACGTCGAAATGCAGGCCGACGCCGTCGTGGTTGCGGTTGAGCGCGATGTGTTCGTCCGGCCGCAAGGTGACGCGCGCGCCGACGTAATCGGCGCACAACGGCAGTTCGCGCCCGCCGCGGTCGACCAGCACCGCCAGCTTGATCACCGCCGGCCGGCCGTAATCGAACAGCAGATTCATCGCCGCGCGCACGGTGCGGCCGGTATACAGCACGTCGTCGATCAGCAGGATGCGACGCCCCTCCACCTCGAACGGGATGTTGGACGGTTTGACCTGCGGATGCAGGCCGATGCGCGAGAAATCATCGCGATAGAAGGCGATGTCCAGCACACCCTGCGGCAGCTCCTCACCCAGGCGCCGAGCCAGCGCGTCCATCACCCAGACGCCGCCGGTGTGGATGCCGACCAGCGCCCATTCGTCGCCGGCGGCGGCCCCCGGTCCGAGGTCGTGCAGCAGCGGCGCGATGTCGCGCGCCAGCTGGTCGATGAGCTGTTCAGGCGTGGGCAGCAGCGAGGTCGGCATGATCGAAATGGTCCTGTAGGATGGCCTGCGCCGCCAGCGCGTCGTCGCGGCCCTTGCGCAGATGCCCGGCGACACCGGCCTCGCGCAGGTGCAGGTCGGCGGCGAAGGAGGTGAGGCGCTCGTCCACCAGCGTCACCGGCAAGCGGAAGCGGCCGTGCAACTGGTTGGCGAAACGGCGCGCACGCCGCGTCAGATCGTGTTCGCGGCCGTCCATGTGCAGCGGCAGGCCGACCACCAGTTCGGTCGGACGCCATTCCTCGATCAACGCGGCAATGCGCGCGAAACGCGCGTCGTTGGCGTCGCCGTGCACGGTCACCAACGGATGCGCCACGCGCGTCTCCCATTCACCGACCGCCACACCGATGCGTTTGACGCCGAAATCGAAGGCCAGCACGCCGCCCCGCCGCGCTGAATCGTTCATGCGTGCCCGGCTTCCTCGGACAGCATGGCCTGATCGATGCCCAACAGGCGCATCGCCGCGGGCACGCGCTGCTCGGCCGGCAGCGAGAAGATCACCTCGGGATCGGCCGGCACGGTCAGCCAGGCGTTCTGCTTGATCTCGTCCTCCAGTTGTCCCGGGCCCCAGCCGGCGTAGCCGAGGGTGATCAGCATCTCCGCCGGTCCCTCGTGCCGCGCCGTGGCCTCCAGGATGTCCTTGGACGTGGTCAGCCCGACCCGGTCGTTGACCGACAGCGTCGACCCCCAGTGACCGATCGGCCGATGCAGTACGAAGCCGCGCTCCACCTGCACCGGACCGCCGTAATAGACCGGCTTGTCTTTCAGCGCGGCATCGTCCAGGGCCAGGCCGATCTGCGAGAACAGCGCATCCAGGTTCAGTTCGATCGGCCGGTTGACCACCACGCCCAGGGCACCCTGTTCGCCATGGTCGCAGATGTAGGTCAGCGTACCGGCGAAGTTGGGGTCCATCATGCCGGGCATGGCGATGAGGAAATGGTCGGTGAAATTGGCGTTTTCCATGATGGCGGTCCGAGTGGATGGCGGCATTGTAACGCCGTCATCAGTGGCTCAATATGGTGCTCATGGACACCGTGCTGATCTGGTTGCGGCGTGACCTGCGCCTGTACGACAACGCCGCGCTATACCACGGCCTGGCCGCGGCGCGGCGCGCCTGCGCGGTGTTCGTATTCGACCGCGACATCCTCGACGGGTTGCCAGCGCGCGCCGACCGGCGCGTCGAATTCATCTGGCGCAGCCTCGTCGAGCTGCGCGCCGCGCTGCGCCGGCGCGGCGGCGAACTGCACGTGCTGCATGGCTCGGCGCGCACGGCGATCCCGGCCATGGCCGCGCGCATC
>CAYTRH010000090.1:0-11289 GCA_964440155.1 uncultured Thiobacillus sp.
CCACGGCCAGGGCCTTCCGCACGGCCTGCTCGGGCGTCAGCAGCTCGGAGACGACGCCGGGGCGCGACTCGTTGGCGCAGTCGTACTTGCGGTTGCAGTAGTGGCACTGGATGTTGCAGGCCGGCGCCACCGCCACGTGCATGCGTGCGAAGTAGTGATGCGCCTGTTCCGAATAGCAGGGATGGTTGTGCACCTTGGCACGGATGTGTGCGGGCAGGTGAGCGAGCTGGTCGCCGGTCGAACCGCAGGAATGCGAATCGCAGCCGCTCGGTCCGGCCTTGGCTTCGCCGGCATTCAGTACGGGTAGTTCCACGGTGTGTCCTCCAGGCTTGGTCACGGGCAATCCTTGCAAGCCGCGTGCCTGCGCAGGGTGGTGCGCTAAGCCGTTGACTGCATTACGCCCGCCGGCCGGGTACCGGCCGAGGCTGTCGCAAAGGGCACAGCCGACGGCGTGTGCCATGTGGCGAAGGCGACAAAGGCGGACAGACACGACCGCCCACTCAAGTCGCCGCGCACGGGTTCCGATAACCTGACATCGTCCCCCCGCGCGAGGCTCGCATGAAGACACGCATGCGCTGTCTGCCCCCGACGCTGATCCCGCCGGATTCCCGGCTGGCGCTGCCCATCACGTCCGCCAATGGTGTCGTGCTGCTGGCCGCCGGCGCGCTGCTGGATGAGGGCCAGTTGCAGAATCTGCTCCGCCGCGGCGTCGAAGCCGCCACCATCGAGCAGGACGACCCGCGCACGCCGGAGGCCATCGCCGCCGAGATCGCCGCCGCCGAGGCACGCGTGCAAGCGATCTTCGCCGAGGCCGCGGATGACCCGGACATGCGCGCGCTGAAGCAGGCGGTGCTGGCCTACCGGCGGGCTTCGCTGGCATGACCGTCTGGAGTCTGGACGCCCTGCTGGCACAGGCGGATTGCATTCCCGCCATGCCCGGTCTGGTACCGTCCGTGCTGGCCTGCCTGCGCGATGAGGACGCCAGCACCGACCGGCTCACCGCCAGCCTCAGCCATGATCCGATCCTAGTGGCCCGCCTGCTGCGTGCAGCCAATTCGGGCGCCTACCACACCTCCGGGCCGATCGATTCGGTGCAGAAGAGCATCATGGTGCTGGGCGTGCGGCGTGTGCGCGACATCGCGCTGACGGTGGCCATCCTGGGCGTCATGGAACACGCGCCGCCACCCTTCGACATCCACGTCCTGCGCCGCCACAGCCTGAGCGCGGCGGTGTGCGCGCGCAGCGTGGCGCATCGGGTCGGCGCCGATGCCGACCACGCCTTCACTGCCGGGCTGTTGCATGACATCGGCCAGTTGTTGATCGCCACCCTGCTGCCGGCACCCTACGCCCAACTACTGGAACGCTGCGCGCGTGAGCGGCGCCACATCCTGCCCGCCGAGCGCGAGCTGCTCGGTACCGACCATGCCGAAGTCGGCGGCGAACTGGCGCGCCGCTGGGGCCTGCCGGGCGAGATCGTCGCAGCGGTGGCCGGTCACCACGACCCCTCCGCCAGTCACCTGGCGCTGACCGTGCATCTCGCCGAGGTGGTCAGCCATGCCCTGGATCTGGACGAGAGTCCGCACAACCTGGTGCCGCATCTGATGGACGGCGTCGCCGGCCGCCTGGGTTTGGATTTCCACGAGTTGGCCCGCCACTTCGGCGAGATCGAGGCGCGCTTCCTCAGCCATCGCCTCGCCCTGGGCATCTGAGGACAGCCGACCCGGCGCCGCGCTCAGGCTGCCAGCGCCTGTGTGCCCGCCGCCACGTGCCATGGTGCAGGCTGGCGCACCGCCGACCACACCGGGCTTTGCAAGGTCAGGGCCAATTGCCGCGCCAGCTCCAGCATGCCGGTGTAGCCGGCGTAGCCGAATTCGCGTTCCTGGTTGATGTCCAGGAAAGGGATGCGTGCCTTCAACGCGGTGTACATGTTGCGGCCGCCGGCGATCAGGATGTCGGCCTGGTATTCCTCGACCACGCCGAGCAGCGCCTTGGGGCTGCCGTCGGTGATCATCTTGGTCTTGTCGCCCATGAGCTCGCGGATGCGCGCCTTGTCCTCCTCGGTGGACTTGTTGGTGCCGGTGGCCACCACGTCCATGCCCAGATCCTGCAAGGCGGAGACGATGGACCAGGACTTCACCCCGCCGGTGTAAAGCAGCACGCGCTTGCCGCGCAAGCGCCGGCGCCAGGGCTCCAGCGCGGCGTCGATGCGCGCCTCCTCGCGCGCGATCAGCGCTTCGGTGCGCGCGCTGAGCGCCTCGTCGCCGATCACCCGGGCGAATTCGCGCAACGCATGCGAGGTGTCGGTGACGCCGTAGAAACTGCCCTCGAAGAACGGCACGCGGTACTGCGACTCCAGCTTGCGCGCGACGTTGAGCAGCGCCTTGGCGCACACCACCATGCTGACCTCGGCGCGATGCATGGTCTGTACCTCCTTGAAACGGGCATCGCCGGACAGCGTGCACAGGATGCGCAGGCCCAGTTCGTCGAACAGTGGCAGCACGTGCCAGAACTCGCCGGCGATGTCGTACTCGCCGATCAGGTTGACGTCGTGCACGGTGACACCCGGACGCCGGGCGCTAACCGGCACCGGGTCGGGCTCGCGGGTGCCGATGACGTACTTGAACATGGCCTCGCCGGCAATGCGGTTGCCGAGGTTCTTGGTGCCGTAGAAACCGGCGCTGTCCACCGGCACCACCGGTGTACCCCAGCGCTCGGCGGCAGCCTTGCACACCGCCTCCAGATCGTCGCCGGTGAGCGCCGGCACGCAGGTGTTGTAGACGAACACGGCGGCCGGGGCGTGGCTGTCGATGGCCTGTTTGATGGCGTGGAACAGGCGCTTCTCGCCGCGGCCCATGATCACGTCCTGCTCGGTCAGGTCGGTGGTCATGCCGATCTTGTACAGCGTCGGGCCACTCGAACGCGTGCCGCGGTTGTCCCAGGAGGAACCGGCGCAGGCGATCGGGCCGTGCACGATGTGGGCGACGTCGGCGATCGGCAGCAGCGCGATCTGCGCACCGTCGAAGGCGCATCCGCCGGCGGTGGCGCCAGGCTTGGGACGGGCGCACCCGGACTTGGACTTGGCGTTGTGGCTACAGGCCGGCTCGTTCAACAGTTCGGCGATTTGCTTGGCTCGCATGGCGGGGCTCTCGGGGTACGACAGCCTCTACACTGCAAACCTTATGCCAACGCTAACACGCTGATTTAATTCGGGCGTAGCGCACGGATTGTAGGAAAGGCGACAGCGCGATACCGCGAGCGCGCCGGGGCTAGACGGGCGTATGCAAGTCGCCCGCCCGAGCGCAGCGCGGCGATCCAGGCGGCTGCGCAGGCGCGACGGTCGCGCTGGATTGCCGCGTCGCTGCGCTCCTCGCAATGACGGCGACAGGGGCGGCGAGGCCGGGATGGCCGCTGGGCGTCGCCGCAGGCATATCGTCATCGCGAGCGCAGCGTGGCGATCCAGGCGGTTTGCACCGGCGAGACGGTCGCACTGGATTGCCGCAGCGGCTGCGCGCCTCGCAATGACGGCGACGGGGCGGCGCTGGATTGCCGCATCGCCGAGCGCCTCGCGATGCCGGGCCGCCGGCACGATGTCCGTTCACACCGAGTACGGCGCTTGCAGCCAGCCCACCAGCAATGCACTTTCGGCGTCGCTCAGGTAGCCGAACCCTTGGTCCAGGTCGCGCGCCAGGCGGTCGGCCAGCGCGCGTGGCACCAGGCCACCGGCGACCAGATGGAAATACCAGGCACCGGGATAGCCCGCGGCGCGGTCGAAGGCACGCAGCTGCCTGGCGGCGTCGAGGCCGGCCAGATCCGTGTCCCAATGAAAGGATTTGAGCTGGCGCGCACGCGGCGCCACCGGTGTGGCGTGGGTGACGACGTTGCCGTAGCGGTCGTGGTGTTCGCGCGTGGCGATCACCCAGTGTGCGCAGAAATGGCTATCCGTCGCCGCGCGCCCACGCATCCATTCCGCCATGAAACGGGCCAGTGCCGGTTGCTCGCCGGGTGGTGCGGCGAGGCGCGCGAGCACGCGGCGCATGTCGGTGAGGCGGCGGAAACGGTAGCGCGATGGCGCCACGGGCTGCGCCGCTACCGTGGCGGGGTGCACCGGATCGGTGAGTTCCAGCGTATCCATGGGCGGTGTGTCCGCGGCCCAGAGCCGGCGGTCGAGGATTTCCTGTGATTCCTCCACCTCCAGTTGCAGGAAATCCGCCGCATCCGGCCCGAACGGCGCGACGAAGTAATGCGTGCGGCCACTATGGCGAGTGACCAGCAGGCCCGCATCGCCATGACGTTCGCAGAACTCGCCGAGATCGTCGCCGACTTCGGCGAGCTGCTGCGTGATCCATCCCTCGACATCGTCGGCGAGGCGTTCGCCATCCGGTCGCAACACGCCGCCGACGCGATACCAGCCGCCGCGCGTCAGGGCGAAGCGGAACGCGCATTCCGGCAGCAGTTTGCGCGCGCTGTCGAGCAGACCGGCATGATGCGGGCGCGGCGCGCTGGCCTCGATCACGGCGACCAGGCGCTGCACGGTCGGTTCGTCGGGTACGCAACTGTTCACGTCGTTTCCTCGTCATCGCGGCGCGCACGCACCACTGCCCGCACGTCCGCCTCCGGGTCTTGCTCGACCAGCGCGAGCGCCGCCAGCGGCGCGCGTCGCGCCGCTTCCAGCCGCACCAGCCAGTCGGCATCGGTAAGCAGCGCCACGGCTTCACCGGCGGGCAGGCGGGCGGCGACGATGCGCCGTACTTCCGCATCTTCGTCACCGGCCATGCGTGTCAGCACGAATGCTGGCAGTCGCCGCGCCACCGCCTTGCGCACTTCGCGCTCGGGGTCGTCGAGCATGCGCGTCAACCGCCCGTGCGGGATGCGCTCGGCGACGCGCTGGCGCACCAGATAGTCGGGGTCGTTGATCATGCTTTCCAGCCGCTCCGGCGGCAGGCGTGAGGCGACGGTGATGCGCACCTCGCGGTCGACGTCGTGGCGCAACTCAAACAGATCTTCGGCCGGCAGGCGCAGCGCCACGGCGCGGCGCACCACCTCGTCGGCATCGCCCGCCAGCCGGCCGATGGCGGCCAACGGCGCGTAGCGCACGGCGATCGCGCGCCGCTCCCAGAACGTATCGGCCAGGCAGGCTTCGGCGTGCTCTGGATTGCGCCGCAGAAAGCGGTCGATCTGGCGGCCGCTGTGCGCCACCAGACAGGTGTCGCCCGGTTGGCAACGGCCGGTCGTGCGCAGACCGTCGCGGTGGGCGCAGGTCGCACAGTCGGCGATGTCCGCACCCGGGTGCTGCGCGGACACCAGATGCAGGGTGGCGCGGCGTTCAACGGCGGACATGGCGTGGGCACGGCGCTGATGCGCGCGGGGCTGCATGGGACATGGGTCGGCTGGCGGACGACGGACGAACCATGTCAAGCAACGAACATGCCATGACCCCAAGCGCGCCGGCATCGAGGCTGTCGCACGATCCGGGCGTACGCTTCGTGCAGTCCGTCATCGCGCAGGGAAACCGTCGGCTGCCACCTGCACCGCCCCATCCGCACAGCAATCCCGCACACCACGCCAGGAGCCGGGCGCGGCTTCGGCTGGCGGGTGTCAGACGGCACCTCCCCCGGACAAACGCGACAACCCGGCCATGGCCTTGTCGCAAACCCGACAATACCCTGGCTGCCACATCAGCCGGAAAATCGCCCTTTCGGCACCCCCGATGACATGCCAGAATCGAAATCCGGTTCTCACCCATGGGGGAACAGCCATGCATCGACGACATCTGTTGCGCGCCGGCTTCGCCGGCCTGGGCCTGGCCGGCGCTACCCTGTTGCTGGGCGGCGCACGTTCCGGCGGCGGCCGTGCGCAACCCGACCGCTTGGAAGCCCTGCTCGCCGGCGACGTCTGCCGCAGCCGTCCGGACGAGGTCATCCCCGCCTCGCTGCCGCCGCGCGCCCCCGGCGAGCTGCGCTATCAGGGCACGCACATCCTCACCCACGGCGCCTTCCGCGATCTCGCCGCCGCCTACCGCGGGCCGGCGGACGCGCAGGTGCGGGTGTGGGGTGGCGGCTGCGACGACGGCATCGCCACCGTGCGCCGCGGCAGCGCCGATCTGGGCGGCCTGTGCTGCCCGGTCAAGGGCTCGCGCGGCGAAGGGCTGCCATGGCTGCTGGTGGCGCACGACATCAAGGTGGTGGTGACGCACCCGAGCAATCCGGTGACCGACGTCTCGTTCGAGCAGTTGCGCGCGCTGGCGCGCGGCAGGCTGGCCAACTGGAGGGATCTGGGCGGCGAGGACCGCGCCATCGCCCTGGTCGCACGCGAGCACTGCCCGGACTATTTCGAGCCGATTCGCCGCCTGCTGCTGGACAACCGGCCGGACTGGACCCCGCGCGGCATCCTGGTCGAGCGCGACGAGCAGATCACCGATCTGACCTCCCGCTACCAGGGGGGCCTGGGCCTGGTGAGCTGGGTATTCGCCAAACCGCTGGTCGAGAGCAATCGGCTCAAGGTGTTGCGCGTCGATGGCGTGGCACCGGACGCCGCCGCCGTGCGTGCCGGTCAATATCGCCTGCATGGTCCGTTGTCAGTGATCTACCGGCGTTGGGAGGCGGAGACCATGCGGCCATTCTTCGATTTCCTGTATGGTCCGCGCGGCACCGCCATCACCGCCCGCGCGCTGGTGCCGGTCGGCGCCGACGAGGCGGACTATCGCCCGGCTCGCTGGGTGTAAGCGTCAGTCCCGGTAAAGCGGCAGGCGCACCACCACTTCGCCGTGCGCACCATCGGCGATGGCGATGGTGCCGCCGTGCGCCTCGACGATGGCGCGGCAACTGGCCAGGCCGAGACCGCTGCCGCCGCGCTTGGTGGTGTGGAAAGGTTCGAACAGGTGGGCGCGCGCCGCCGCGGAGAACCCCGGCCCGCCGTCGAGCACGCGCAACACGGCCATGCCGTCGGCGCTGTCCAGGCGGACCTCGATGCACGCGTCCGGCGCCGCGTCGCGCGCGTTGATCAGCAGATTGTCGAGCACGCGCTCGAACTGATACGGGTCGGCGCGCACCGGCAGCGGCGCCGCCGCCGGCACCACGCGCAGTTGCGCATCGGCATGCTGCGCGCACCAGCGCCCCGCCACGTCGTCGACCAGGCGGTTGAGGTCGAGCCGTTCGCTGGTCAGCCGCACCGGTCGGCCATAGGCCAGCAACTGTTCGACGGTGCGCTGACAGCGTTCGATGTGGTGCAGGATCAGCGCGCTGTCCTCGGCCAGCCGGGTATCCTCGCGCACCGCCGCCTGTTTGCGCGTCAGCTCGGTGACGCCGCGGATCACCGCCAGTGGATTGTTGATGTCGTGCGCCACCCGCGCCGCCATGCGGCCGATGGCGGACAGGCGTTCCTGTTGGCCGGCCTGACGTTCCAGTTCGCGCAGCTTGACCAGATCCTCGGTCATGGCGTTGAAGGCACGCACCAGTTGCGCGATCTCGTCGCGGCCGCGGCTTTCCAGGTGCTGGCCGAACTCGCCGCGACCGACGGCCCCGACCGCGCGCGTCAGCGCCCGCAACGGCGCCAGTTGCCGGTGCAGCAGGATGGCCAGAGCCAGCGTGAGCAGGGCGCCGGTGGCCGGCAACAGCCAGCCGAGCAGATGCTTCACCTCCGCCAGGGCGCGGCCGACATGGTCGTCGACACCGATGTCCAGCGCCACCGGCTCACCCTCGGTACGGTCGAGCTGGATGCGCACGCCGCCCGGCGGCGACGCCGCCGTGACCAGGCGCACGGCGACCTCGCCGTCCGCCGGGAAGGCGGTATCCAGCACCGCCGCCAGCGGCCGGCCGATCCACAGCACCGCCAGCACGTTGCCGGCGCGGGTCAGCGGCCGTGCCGCCGCCAGCCAGGGCTCGCCGGCGATGCGCACGATGCGCGCGGCAGTGGCTTCGAACGGCTCCGGCGCCTCGACTTCGACCGGCTTGGGCTCGCCGGTGCGCACCACCAGGCGACCCTGGTTGTCCCACAGACGCGCGGCTTCCAGCCGGGTGGCCTCGGCGATGCGCGCCAGCGCCGCACGCGGATGTTCGATCTCGCCATCCAGATACAGATGGTAGTAACTGGCGTTGTTGAGTTCGACATCCTTGCTCAACAACTCGCTCAGGTTGTCGAGCGCGTCCAGTTCGCGCGCCACCGTGGCGCGCACCTGTTCACCGGCACGCGCCATGCGCTCGGCGCGCAACCCCTCGAATTGCTGGCTGACGAAATGGTCGATAGCAAAGAACAGCAGCGCGGTGGCCAGCAACGCGCTCACCGCCGCCGCCAGTACCAGCGTGACCAGCAGGGAATGGCGTGGACTCGGGTTGGGTTCGGGCGGCGCCGGCGCAACCTCGACGGCGCGCATGACGTTTTCGGACATGGCGGCATGCCTCGCAATTACTCACGCGCGCACTGTAAACCATGGCCGGGCCACCGCGCCGGCCGGCATCACTCCGAGGTGCTCGGACTCCAGAACGCCTGGCGCACGGCCGGCAGATTGGCCAAAGGCGCCACCAACCGGTCGAGTTCGTCGCCATCGACCGAAGTCACGGTCAGCGTCGCCTCGATCTCCACATCCTCCTCGCCGAAGGCGCGCACCTCCAGGTCGCGCACCGGATACTGGCTGCGCTCCAGCGCGGCTTCCAGCGCGGCCAGCACCTCCTTCTGCCGCTCGCGGTCGGCGATGACGGTGATGGTGTTGGTGACTTCCACCGCTTCGACGTCCAGCGGCTGACGGTTGATGGCGTTGACGATGGGGCGCAGCAGCGTATTGGCGGCGAGCACGAACACCGTGCCCAGCACCGCCTCGATCAGCATGCCCGCACCCGCCGCCACGCCCACCGCGGCCGAGCCCCACAGCGTCGCGGCAGTGTTGATGCCGCGGATGTTGCCCTCCTCGCGCATGATCACACCGGCGCCGAGAAAACCGACGCCGGAGACCACATAGGCCATCACGTGCAAGGGGGTGGGCGTGCCGCCGTACAGAAAGTGGAAACGCAGGGCGATGTCCACGAACAGCGCCGCACCCACCGCCACCAGCACATTGGTGCGCAGGCCCGCCGTGCGCTGGCGGTACTGGCGCTCCAGGCCGATCAGCGCGCCCAGGATGAAGGCGGTGAGCAACCCCGCCAGCGTGTTGAGCGAAGCGGTGAAGTCGAGGTGCTGGGCAATGTGCATGCAGGCCGCCGACTAAAATTTTGGACGACCGCGCAGGTGGGCGCGTCGCGCCGTTCAGCTTGCGGCCTGGTTCAGCAGATCACCCAGGAAGGCATAGGCGATGCTGAAGTAGATGAACACCCCCAACAGGTCCATGATCGAGGTGATCATCGGTGCAGACAGCGTGGCCGGGTCGGTGCCGATGCGCCGCGCCGCGAACGGCAGCAGCGCGCCGATGATGCCGCCCAGCGCGGTGCAGGCCAGCATGGACAGCCCAACCACCATCAGCACGTCCCAACCCACCCCCTTGGCGAAGTAGGCGAGGATGGCCTCCAGCACGGCGATGGTGATCCCCAATGCTGCGGCCACCGGCAGCTCGCGCTGGATGATGAACCACACGTCACGCCATTTCAGCGACAGTTCGCCCAGCGCCATGGCACGGATGACCAGGGTCGCCGACTGGCTGCCGGTGTTGCCGCCCATGTCGATGATGGGCGCGATGAAGGCCGCCAGCACGATGACCTGCGACAGGATCTCCTCCTGCGCCGCGACGAAGGTGCTGGTGAGGATGCCGAAGAAGGTGAGCACGGCCAGCCAGAACACGCGCACGCGGTACATGCGCTTGAAGGGCGAGGCGAGCACGTCGAGGTCCGGTCCGCCCATCATCGCCGTGCCGCCGAAGCGGGCGAGCTGGGTAGCGTCCTGCGCCTTCTCGATGTCCATCGCGTCATCGACGGTGACGATGCCGATCATCCTGTCGCCGCCATTGACCACCGGCAGCGCCAGCAGGTCGTAGCGGCGGATCAGCTCCGCCGCCTGCTCGCGCGGCCACTCGGCGCGGGCGAACACCGGGCTGGGACGCATGATGTCGGCGATCCGCGCCTTGTCGTCGGCCAGCACCAGTTCGCGCAGCGACACCGTACCGCGCAGGCGATGCTGCTCATCCAGCACGTAGATGGCATAGATGGTCTCCTTGTCCGGCGCCGTGGCGCGGATGTGCGCCAGCGCCTCGGCCACCGTCATGTCGGCGGTGACATGGGCATAGTCCGAGGTGGTCACCGAACCGACCGAGCCTTCCGCATAAGCAGCGAGCTTGAGGATGTCGTCGCGCTCCACCTGTGCCAGCGCCGGCAGCAGTCCGGCCTTGGCCTCGTCGCTCAGACGGTTGAACAGGTCGGCGCGGTCGTCCGCCGGCATCTGCTCGAACAGGCGCGCCACCGCCTCACGCGGCAGCGCGCGCAGCAGGATGTCCTGGCGCGACTCGGAGAAGTGCGCGAACAACTCGGCGCGCGTCTGCGCTTCGAGCGTCATCAGCAGGGCCACGACCTGACGGGTGTCGAGCACGTCGAGCGCTTCCACCAGATCGGTTGCGGGGGTGTGGCGCACCAACTGGGCGAACGCCTTGCCGTCGAGCGACAGGGCCAGGGTGCGCACGCTGAACAGCAGTTCTTCGCGGTTCATGGTCGTTCTCCTTTCGTGTCAACGGGTTGGCTGCGCTCAGCGCAGGAACGGGGGGCTGACGAACACCACACCCACGGTCAACAGGCGGTCGTCGTTCCAGCGGCCGAAGCCGCTGCCGATGCTGGCGTCGATCTGCACGTGGCCGGGCAGCCACTCGTGGCGCAGGCCGAACTGCCAGCGGGCGCGCTCGCCCGACACGCCATGGGACTCCAGCGAGGCACGCGTCGCCGCCGCCACCTCGGCGTCATACGCCACGCCCCAGATGGCGCGGTTGCGGTGGCGGCCATCCTCGTGCGCGCGCAGTGCACCCAGGTTGACATGCAGCACACGCGCTTCCCCTGCCAGCGGCAGGGTGGCGATACCGTGGACGAACACGTCGCGCGCGTCGGTGCGGCGCGTGCGCTGACCGCCCAGCGCCAGCGCGAAGCCGGTTTGCTCGTCGTCATAGGCGCGCAGCATCTGCTTGACCTGCCATTGCCGCAGGTCCAGCCGTTCCGCGCCGTCCGTGTGGATGCGCGCCAGCCCGAAGGCGAACTCGGTGCTGCCGAACGGATTGCAGCCCGGATTGAGCCAGGTGGCGCGCGCATCGCGCCGGTACTCGCGCCAGATTTCGAGCTGGCAGGCGCCCGACTCGACGATGGCGGCGTCGTCGGTGGCCAGCGGCCGGCC
>CAYTRH010000091.1:0-11255 GCA_964440155.1 uncultured Thiobacillus sp.
GACAAGGACGACGATGTCGAGCTGGCCAAGAGCAACATCCTGCTGATCGGCCCCACCGGCTCCGGCAAGACCCTGCTGGCGCAGACCCTGGCCCGCCTGCTCAACGTGCCGTTCGTCATCGCCGACGCCACCACGCTGACGGAGGCGGGTTATGTCGGCGAGGATGTCGAGAACATCATCCAGAAGCTGTTGCAGAAGTGCGATTACGACGTGGACAAGGCCAAGAACGGCATCGTGTACATCGATGAGATCGACAAGATTTCGCGCCGCTCCGAGAACCCTTCCATCACCCGTGACGTGTCCGGCGAAGGCGTGCAGCAGGCGCTGCTGAAGCTGATCGAGGGGACGGTCGCGTCGATTCCGCCACAGGGTGGGCGCAAGCACCCCAATCAGGAATACATCCAGGTCGACACCACCAACATCCTGTTCATCGTCGGCGGCGCGTTCAGCGGTCTGGAACGGGTGATCCGTGACCGCACCGAGAAATCCGGCATCGGTTTCGGCGCCGAGGTCAAGAGCAAGGACAACCGCAAGGATGTCGGCGAGGTGTTCCGCATGGTCGAGCCGGAGGATCTGATCAAGTACGGTCTCATCCCCGAGTTCGTCGGCCGCCTGCCGGTCATCGCGACGCTGGAGGAACTGGATGTCGAGGCGCTGGTGCGCATCCTCACCGAGCCGAAGAACGCGCTCACGCGGCAGTTCCAGAAGCTGTTCAAGATGGAAGGTGTCGAACTGGAGTTTCGCGACGAGGCGCTCGCCACCATTGCCCAGCGTGCACTGAAGCGCAAGACCGGTGCGCGTGGCCTGCGTTCGATCATCGAACATGCGTTGCTCGACATCATGTATGAGCTGCCCAGTATGCGCGACGTCACCAAGGTGGTGGTGGACGAGAAGTGCATCGCCGGCGAGAGCAAACCCCTGCTGATCTACAGTGAGCAGGCCAAAGCGGCGGGCTGATGCCACCGGATGTAATCTGTCGGCTTGAATTCGCCGCCGGCATGCACATCTACACCCCATCGCACCACACGCGGCGCCGCCGCGGGAGACCTCAATGAGCCAGACCATCCAGTTTACCGAGCCCGTCAATCTGCCCCTGCTGCCGTTACGCGACGTGGTGGTGTTCCCGCACATGGTGATTCCGCTGTTCGTCGGCCGCCCCAAGTCCATCAAGGCGCTGGAGACGGCGATGGAGTCCGGCAAACACATCCTGCTGGTGGCGCAGAAGTCGGCGGCCAAGGATGAACCGGCCTTCGAGGATCTCTATCAGGTCGGCGCCATCGCCAGCATCCTGCAGATGTTGAAGCTGCCGGACGGTACCGTGAAAGTGCTGGTGGAAGGTAACCAGCGTGTGCGCGTGAACGAGTTCATCGACGCAGGCAGCCATTACATGGCGCGAGGCGAACCGCAGTTGGAGACCGGCAAGGATGATGCCGAGATCGAGGCCATGCGCCGGGCGCTGCTCGCGCAGTTCGACAACTACGTCAAGCTGAACAAGAAGATTCCGCCGGAGATTCTGGCCTCGCTGGCCGGCATCGACGACGCGGGGCGTCTGACTGATACCATCGCCGCGCACCTGCCGCTCAAGCTGGAGCAAAAGCAGGCCATCCTGGAAATGGCCGAGTTGAAGGCACGTCTCGACCACCTGATGGGCTTCATGGAGACCGAGATCGACATCCTGCAGGTGGAAAAGCGCATCCGCGGCCGGGTCAAGCGTCAGATGGAGAAGAGTCAGCGCGAGTACTACCTGAACGAGCAGGTCAAGGCGATCCAAAAGGAACTCGGCGACATCGACGAGGGCAACGACCTCGAGGAATTGGACAAGCGCATCAAGGCCGCGCACATGTCCAAGGAAGCGCAGAAGAAGGCCGAAGCCGAGCTGAAGAAGTTGAAGATGATGTCGCCGATGTCGGCCGAAGCCACCGTCGTGCGCACCTACATCGAGACGCTGATCAATCTGCCGTGGCGCAAGAAGACCAAGATATCCAAGGATCTCGACGCGGCGATGAAGGTGCTCGATGCCGACCATTACGGTCTGGAGAAGGTCAAGGAACGCATCGTCGAGTACCTGGCGGTGCAGCAGCGCGTGGACAAGCTCAAAGCGCCCATCCTGTGTCTGGTGGGACCGCCCGGCGTCGGCAAGACCTCGCTGGGCCAGTCCATCGCGCGCGCCACCAACCGCAAGTTCGTGCGCATGGCCTTGGGCGGTGTGCGTGACGAGGCCGAGATCCGCGGCCACCGCCGCACCTACATCGGCTCCATGCCCGGCAAGATCCTGCAAAGCCTGACCAAGGCCGCTGTGCGCAACCCGCTGTTCCTGCTCGACGAAGTCGACAAGATGGGGCAGGACTTCCGCGGCGACCCGTCCTCGGCGCTGCTGGAAGTGCTGGACCCTGAACAGAACCATACCTTTCAGGACCATTACGTCGAGGTCGATTACGACCTGTCCGACGTGATGTTCGTCGCCACCGCGAACTCCATGAACATCCCGGCACCGTTGCTGGACCGCATGGAGGTGATCCGCCTGTCCGGCTACACGGAGGACGAAAAGATCAACATCGCGCAGCGCTACCTGCTGCCCAAGCAGATGAAGAACAACGGCCTGAAGGACAGCGAGCTCGCCGTGTCCGAGGCGGCGTTGCGCGACATCGTGCGCTATTACACGCGCGAATCCGGCGTACGCGGCCTGGAGCGCGAGGTGTCCAAGATCTGCCGCAAGGCCGTGACCGCCCAGGCGCTGCACAAGGCCAAGGGCAAGATCAGCGTGACGCCGCGCAATCTGGACAAGTACCTCGGCGTGCGCCGCTATACCTACGGCATGGCGGAGAAGAACAACCAGGTCGGCCAGGTCACCGGTCTGGCCTGGACCGAGGTGGGCGGTGAGCTGTTGACCATCGAGGCGTCACTGATGCCGGGCAAGGGCAACATCACCCGTACCGGGCAGTTGGGCGACGTGATGAAGGAATCCATCGAGGCGGCGCGCACCGTGATGCGTGGCCGGGCCAGAAGCTGGGGCATCCCGGCGGAGATGTTCGAAAAGAACGACATGCACATCCACATGCCGGAAGGTGCAACCCCGAAGGACGGGCCGTCGGCCGGTATCGCCATCACCACGGCGATGGTGTCAGTGTTCACCGGTATCCCCGTGCGTTGTGACGTGGCGATGACCGGCGAGATCACGCTGCGCGGCGAAGTGCTGCCCATCGGCGGCCTCAAGGAGAAGCTGCTGGCGGCGCATCGTGGCGGCATCAAGAAGGTGCTGATCCCGGAGGGCAACGTCAAGGATCTCACGGAGATTCCGGACAACATCAAGAACCGCCTGGACATCCAGCCGGTGAAATGGATCGAGCAGGTGTTGCAGGCCGCGCTGGAACGGATGCCCGAGCCGTTGGCGGAAGACGAAGCCGCCGTCACGCCGGCGCCCGCGCCCGCCGCCACCGAGGCAGTGGTGCTGAAACATTGAGCACGGGCGGGCACGGCGCAAGAAATCTGTCATTTGGCCTTGGCAAATCGCCGGAGGATCCTGTATAGTGGCGGTCTTTGCAGCGGGTGCTTAGCTCAGTTGGTAGAGCGTCGCCCTTACAAGGCGAATGTCGGCGGTTCGACCCCGTCAGCACCCACCAGCCAGAATGCCGGTTGTCCGGGATTGCGGTTGCGTTGCACAGGTTGATCAAAGTGGTAACGAGCAGTTCATGGAGTGGTAGTTCAGTCGGTTAGAATACCGGCCTGTCACGCCGGGGGTCGCGGGTTCGAGTCCCGTCCACTCCGCCAACACCTCAAAGGCGAACGCGAGTTCGCCTTTTTTTTTACCCAACGTGTCTTTCGGAGTCACTGAACCGTCATGCTGGAAGCCATACGAGATCGCGCCCAGGGTTGGATCGCCAAGGTCATTCTGGCTTTGCTCATCATTCCGTTCGCGCTGTGGGGCGTGGATTCCTATTTCTCCGGCACCGGCAAGGAAGCTCCAGCCGCCAAGATCGACGATCATGAAATCACGCAACGTGAGTTCACCAAGGCGTTGCAGGAACAGCGCGAAAGTCTGGGTGGCGCGGTCGATGACGCGGCGCTGCGGCAGCGGGTGATGGATCAGTTGATCAATACCCGCCTGTTGGCGGTGCGGGCACGTGAGGCGGGTTTCAGCATTCTGGACCCGCAGATCCATGCCGTGCTGCTGGGCATCGAAATCTTTCAGGAAAACGGTCAGTTTTCCGAGACGCGCATGGAAAACTGGCTGCGTTCCCGCGGCATGGGGCGCGGCGAGCTACTTGCGATGATCGGCGACGACCTGCTGCTGCAGCAGGTGCAGATCGGCTTGGGCGAGGGGGCGCTGGTGCCGCGTGCCGTGGCCAAGCGTATGGCCGCGCTGCTGAGTCAGCGGCGCGAGGTCAACGAGCGCGTGTTCGATGGCAAGGAGTTCGCGGCGGCGGTACGCATCGACGACGCCGAGATCGAACGTCATTACGCGGCGCATCAAAACGACTATGCGACGCCGGCGCAGGTGCGCCTGGAGTATGTGACGCTGGGCCAGAAGGATCTCGAAGCCGGCATCACCGTTACCGACGAGCAGGCGCGCACGCATTACGAGAGCAACATCGCCCGTTATCAGGAGCCGGAGATGCGGCGTGCCGCCCATATTCTGATCCAGGTCGATGCCGGTGCCGATGCGGCGAAACGGCAGGCAGCCAAGGCGCGTGCCGAGGAACTGCTGCGCGAGGCGCGCGCCAATCCAGCCAAGTTCGCCGAGCTGGCGCGCCAGCATTCGCAGGATCCCGGTTCGGCCGCGAACGGTGGTGACCTGGGCTTTTTCACCCGCGACATGATGGTCAAGCCGTTCTCCGACATGGTGTGGAGCCTCAAACCCGACGAGTTCGGCGAAGTCGTGGAAACCCAGTTCGGCTATCACGTCATTCGGCTGCTGGCGGTGACGCCGGGTGCGCGCATGGCCTTCGATGCCGTGAAGGGTGACATCGTGCGCGAACTGACCGAGGCCGAAGCGCAAAGACGCTACATCGAGGCGGCCGAGCGCTTCAGCAACCTGGTGTACGAGCAGGCGGACAGCCTGCAACCCGCCGCAGCCGAGTTTGGCCTGCCGCTGCGTCAGAGCGGCTGGATCGCGCGCGATCAGCGCGACGTGACGCCGGCGTTTCTCGCGCATCCGCGGCTGATGAGCGCCGTGTTCTCCGATGAGGCGGTCGCGCAGCGACAGAACACCGAGGCCATCGAGGTCGCACCGAACATGCTGGTGGCGGCGCGGGTGCTGGAACATCGTCCCCCGGGCATTCGTCCGCTGGCGGACGTCGCCGCGCAGATCCGCGCGCGCCTGACTGCGGAGGCGGCGCGCAAGCTGGCCATCGAGGCGGGCACGAAGGCGCTGGCGCAGGCCAACGCCGGCGAGGTACCAGCCGGCCTTTCCGCGCCGATGCCGGTGTCGCGCATGCAGCCCTCCGGCCTGCCGGCCGCCGCGCTGCGCAAGATCTTCCAGGTCGACAGTACCCGGCTGCCTGCCTACGTCGGCGTGGAAAGCGACGAAGGATATCGGCTGTATCGGGTGAACCGGGTCGAAGAGGGCGTCGTACCCCCCGGCCTGGACGAGACGCTGCGCAAAGACTTGCGCCGTCTGACCATCAATGAGGAGATGCGCGCTTACATCGCGCAGCTCAAGGCCGGCGCCAAGATCAAGATCACTCCCGGAACGCTCGACGGCAAGGCCGACTGAGCCTGAAAAAACGCAGTCGACCGCTGTCTAGCCCTCCGGTCCGGTCCGACCCGTCGGGCTCGACGCCGGCCCGCCGGTCAGGACTCCGCCGCCAGACCTGCCGTGCTATTGAAGCCCGCGTCGACGTAGGAAATCTCGCCGGTGATGCCCGAGGCCAGGTCCGACAACAGGAACGCGGCGGTGTTGCCCACTTCCTCGATGGTGACGTTGCGGCGCAGGGGCGAGTGTTTTTCACCCCAGGCCAGCAACTTGCTGAAATCGGCGATGCCCGCCGCCGCCAGTGTCTTGATCGGCCCGGCCGAGATGCCATTGACGCGGATGCCCTTGGGGCCGAGGCTGGACGCGAGGTAATACACGCTCGTCTCCAGGCTGGCCTTGGGCAGGCCCAGGACGTTGTAATGCGGCACGAAGCGCACCGCGCCCAGGTAGGTCATGGCCAGCAGCGATGCGGCGCGGCCCTGCATCATCGGAAGCGCCGCCTTGGCCAGGGCGGTGAAGGAATAGCTGGAGATGTCGTGGGCGATGCGAAAGTACTCGCGGTTGACGTTGTCCAGATAGTCGCCGGCCAGCGCTTCCTTGGGCACGTAAGCGATGGAATGCACGATGCCGTCCAAGCCGTCCCAATGCTCGCCGAGCCGCGCGAACATGGTGGCGATCTCGTCGTCGCTGGCCACGTCGCAAGGAAACAACAGCGGTGAGGCGCCGAACTCCTGCGCCAGGGATTGCACGCGATCGCGCACCTTATCGCCCTGGTAGCTGAACGCCAGTTCCGCGCCTTCACGGTGGCAACACTTGGCGACCCCGTACGCAATGGAGCGGTTGCTGATCATGCCGGTGATGAGGATCTTCTTGCCCGCGAGAAAGCCCATGTTTCGAATCCCTTTTGAACGATGGGGGTGATTATCCTAGAAACCGCGCGGTGGCGCGAAGCGCGCGCTCCATCGCTGCGGACGCACGCCCACTTTGCCGCTGTCAAGCGTCGGGCGCCGGTAGGTGCCGGTGGCGATCGAGGATGTCGTCATCATCAGCGTAGCGCGGCGATCCAGGGGGCACCGGCGCGCAATGACGGTGGACGCAGTCCCGCTACCGCGTCGCGCTGCCCGGCCGGGTGTATGGCGTCAGGCGTTGCGTGCGCGCAGCGCCTGACGGTGGCGGCGGAACACGAACTGGTAGAGCGCCTCGCTCAAAGCCTCGGTCGGCTCGACGAAACGGGCGCGGGCACGTCCACCGTCCGCGGCCACGGCGACCGCCGGCAGGCGTAGTGTCAGCGGCAGCGTGGCGGAAAGGCGCAGCTCCAGTTCCACCTCCGTTCCGGGTATGGGCGGCGCATCGTCCTGCCAGGCCGCTTCGCTGGGGCTCAGCCAAACGGTGTGCTCGGACAGGGGCGCGGTTGGCTGGAGGCTGCGGGCGAGCAGATGCAGTGCAAGGTCGAGCTTCGCCTCCAGTCGCTCCAGCCGTTTCTGGCCGGCTTCGCCGGGCTCGCTGTCGTGGCCGGCCTCCATCTGGTTGATGGCGTTGATCAACAGGGTTGCCTGGTACACGGCGCCGGCGCGCGCAGCCGCGTCTTCGGTCCCGGCCGCGCGCCAGGCAAACGGCACGCGGCATTCGCACTGCAGGTCAGGCATTGCGCTCTCCGGGGAACAGGTTGGGGCCGTCGCGCGCCAGCAGCGCGGTTCCGTAACAGGCTTCCTGTTCACGCGCCGGCATCACCGGCAGCGCCAGCAGACGCGCACGCAGGCGCAGATAGGTGGCGTTGGCGGCGCCGCCGCCGGCGCTCAGCACCCTGTGCGGCGGCGTTGCGCCCAGTTCGCGCAGGCGCGCGTAGCCGCGCGCCTCGATGCGGGCGAGCCCCTCCAGCAGGCCGTGCAGGAACCGTACCCGCTGCGCCGGGCGCGGTTCGATCCGTGGCGGCAGCATCGGATCATTGATCGGGAAACGTTCACCGGGCGCCGGCAGTGGGTAATAGTCGAGACCACTGTCGTGTTCCGGATCGATCTGCGCGCTCAGTGTCGTCAGCTCGGTATCGCTGAAATGCTGGCGCAGCACGGCGCCGCCGGCGTTGGAAGCACCGCCGGCGAGCCAGCGTGTGCCGAACCAGTGCGAATAGACGCCGCTGTCGGCGTCGTCCACCCGCCGTTCCGACACGAGCTTCAACACCAGCGTGCTGCCCAGCGAGGTCACTGCGTCGCCGGGCGCGTTGGCACCGGCGGCGAGAAACGCCGCGATGCTGTCGGTGGTGCCGGCGCGCACCAGGCAATCGGCATGGATGCCCAGCTCGCGCGCGCGCGGCCGCTGCACCAGACCCAGCGCGGTGCCTGGTTTGACCGGGATGGGCAGATAGTCGACATCGGCGAGGTATTCCACCCACTCCGGCCATCGGCCGGCCTCCACGTCCAAGCCCATCTTCAGGGCGTTGTGGTAGTCGCTGACCGGCTCGCCCGAGAGCAACGCCGACAGCCAGTCGGCCTGGTTGAGATACAAGCGCGCACGCGCCAGGCCGAGGTGCTTCTTCAGCCAGAGCACCTTGGCCAGGCCGGAACTCGGACTTGCCGCAGGGTGGGCCCAGCCGGCCGCACGGCGGATCGCCGCCGCCTCCTCCGTGGCGCGGGTGTCGTGGTAGGGCACGGGCGGAAACGTGGCATTGAGCGCCTCGTCGCACGCCAACACCGTCGCCGAGGTGCCATCCACCGCCAGGGCGCGCAGACGCCGGCGCATACCCGCCGGAATGGCGGCGATCAGCGAAAACAACGCCTCACGCCAAGTCGCGGCGGCCTCGCTGTCGGTCGGCGCGCCATAGTCGACACGGGCCATGTCCTCGATCTCGCCGCCGGGGGCGATGACGCAGGCGCGTGCGCCGGAGGTGCCGAAATCGATGCCCAGGTACATACGATACGGAGGACCCTACAGCTTCGACAGCATGTAATCGACCGCCGCTTTGACACGCTCGTCGCTCAGATCGGGACGACCGCCGCGCGGCGGCATGGTGCCGGCCGTGCCGGTGAAGCCCTCGATGGCGTGCTGGTAAAGGCGTTCGCGTCCCTGCTCGATGCGTGCCTGCCAGTGTTCGCGATCGCCCAGGCGCGGTGCGCCGGCGACCCCCATGCCATGACAGGCCTGGCAGGTCTGGCGGTAGACGTTTTCGCCCAGGGTCTGCGCGCTTGGTGGCGCAGGCGGTGGCGGCGAACCCGAGTCGCAGGCCGACAGTACGAAGGGCAGCAGCAGGGCGATGATCGTGCGCCGGCCCATGGGATTACGCGTGCGGCCAGCCTCAGCCGCGCGTGTTCGAAGCCGGCGCGAACGCCGTCAGTTCGACGCGCGGTGCCGGCGTCCAGTCGGGTCGGCGATGTTCGGCGACGACGTTGGTGAAGATGCCGCCGCGCACGTAGAACTTGCTGGTCAGGCGCATGTAGCGTGGGTCGGTGGCCTGTACCAGATCGTCGAGGATGCGGTTGGTCACGTCTTCGTGGAAATGGCCTTCGTCGCGGAACGACCAGATGTACAGCTTGAGGCTCTTGAGTTCGACGCAGCGGCGGTCCGGGATGTAATCGAGGAACAACGTGGCGAAGTCGGGCTGCCCGGTCTTGGGGCACAGGCAGGTGAATTCCGGGATCTCGATGTGGATGTGGTAATCGCGTTGCGGGCGCGGATTGTCGAAGGTCTCCAGGGCTTTGCTGGGCTGGGTCGGCATGGCGACGGGCGAGAAGTTAGAATGCGCGCCGATTATATCGCGCACGTTCCACCCCTCTTCAGTCCGGCCACCCCTTGCGTCTCAAGCACATCCACATCGCCGGCTTCAAATCCTTCGTTGATCCGGTGACCATCCCGGCCACGGCCCAGCTCACCGGTATCGTCGGACCCAACGGCTGCGGCAAGTCCAACGTCATCGACGCGGTACGCTGGGTGCTGGGCGAATCGAAGGCGCGTGAGCTGCGCGGAGCGAGTCTGCAGGACGTGATCTTCAACGGTTCGGCCGGGCGCAAGCCGGCCGGGCGTGCGTCGGTGGAACTGCTGTTCGACAACAGCGCCGGCCGTGCGGCGGGCCCATGGTCGCAGTATGCGGAGATTGCCGTGAAGCGGGTGCTCACGCGCAACGGCGATTCCAGCTACCACATCAACAACGTCCAGGTACGCAAGAAGGACATGGCGGACCTGTTCCTCGGTACCGGTCTGGGCGGCGATGCCTACGCCATCATCGAGCAGGGCATGATCTCGCGCATCATCGAGGCGCGGCCCGAGGAACTGCGCGGTTTCCTCGAAGAGGCCGCCGGCGTATCCAAGTACAGGGAGCGGCGCAAGGAGACCGAGGCGAGGCTGCGCGATACCCGCGAGAACCTGGAACGCGTCGCCGACATCCGCGCGGAGCTGGGCCGGCAGTTGGACAAGCTGGGGGTTCAGGCCGAGGTGGCGCGGCGCTATTTCGCGCTGGACGAGGAACGCGGGCTGAAGACGCAGTATCTGGCGCTGTCACGCTGGCGCGAGGCGCGTCTGCGTCAAGCCGATCTGGCGCGACAACTGGAGTCGGCACGCACCGACATCGAGGCGCGTCTGGCCGAACTGCGCCACCACGAGGCGGCACTGGAGGCCAGACGGCTGGCGCAGTTCGAGGCCACCGAGACGCTGAACCAGGCGCAGGCCCGCTACTACCAGGCGAGCGGCGAGGTGGCGCGCGCCGAGCAGGAACTGCGTCATCTGCGCGCCACACGCGAACGTTTGCAGCAGGCGCTGCGCGACAACGCCGCGCGTGCCGAGGCGGCGGCGCAGGAGGCAGATGCCGCACGTGCCGAGGGCGAGGACGTGCAGGCGGCATTGCTGGAGGCACAGGCGCGCGCGGACCTGTTGGCCGAACGCGTCGCGCAGGCGGGTGAAGCGCTGCCGGACGCCGATGCCGCCTGGCGGGAGGCACAGGCGGTGGTGGCCGTGGCCCAGCGCGAGATCAGTCAGCACGAGCAGCGTGCGCAACTGGAGGCGGCCAATCGCAGCCATGCCGAGAAGGCCATCGAGCGGCTGAAGGCGCGCGAACTGCGCCTGCTCGGCGAACAGAAGGCGCTGGCCGACAGCGATGCCGAGGCGGTGGAACATCTGCGCGGCGAGCTGGAGCAGGCGCAGGAGCGGGCCGAGCGGCTGTCGGAATACCTGGAGGCCGCGCGTGCCGCATGGCCTGAGCACGAGGCGCGCTGGCGTCAGGCGCGGCAGGCGCAGGACGCGGCGCAGCGCGAACTGCATCGACTGGAGGCGGAGGCGGCGGCGCTGCGCAAGTTGCAGACCGCTGCCCAGCACAGCGAGCGCGAGGGTACGGCTTGGTTGGCGCGCCACGGGCTCGCCGACGCGCCGCGCCTGTGGCAGAGCATTCGCGTGGAGGCCGGTTGGGAGACGGCGGTGGAGGCCGCGCTGGGCGAGTCCATGGCGGCGCTGGCGGTCGAGGCGCAGGCCGAGTGGCTGGGGCAGCCGCCGGAAGCGCGTTTCGAATTGGTGCTGGCGGGCTCGTCCACGGCGGCCGAAGTCGGCATGGAGGGCGGCGCGGCCGACCCGGCGCCAGCGCAAG
>CAYTRH010000092.1:0-11249 GCA_964440155.1 uncultured Thiobacillus sp.
GCCTGGATCGCCACGCTGCGCTCGCGATGACGACCTTCTGCCGTCGCACCCGCGTCAACCGCCTCGCCGTCATTGCGAGGCGCGTAGCACCGCGGCAATCCAGCGCCACCGTCGCGCCCGTGCAAACCGCCTGGATCGCCACGCTGCGCGCGCGATGACGACCTTTTGCCGCCGCACCCGCGCCACCCCCTCGCCGTCATTGCGAGGCGGCGTAGCCGCCGCGGCAATCCAGCAGCCACCGTCGCGCCTGTGCAAACCGCCTGGATCGCCACGCTGCGCGCGCGATGACGACCTTTTGCCGCCGCACCCGCGCCACCCCCTCGCCGTCATTGCGAGGCGGCGTAGCCGCCGCGGCAATCCAGCAGCCACCGTCGCGCCTGTGCAAACCGCCTGGATCGCCACGCTGCGCGCGCGATGACGACCTTTTGCCGCCGCACCCGCGCCACCCCCTCGCCGTCATTGCGAGGCGGCGTAGCCGCCGCGGCAATCCAGCAGCCACCGTCGCGCCTGTGCAAACCGCCTGGATCGCCACGCTGCGCTCGCGATGACGACCCTCTGCCGCCGCGCCCGCACCACCGTCTCGCCGTCATTGCGAGGCGCGCAGCGCCGCGGCAATCCAGCAGCCACCGCCACGCCCGGAACGCCTTCTGATCGCCACGCTGCGCACGGTGATCGGGCGCCGTTTCAGATCCCCATCACCAGGCGTTGCACGAACAGCGCCAGCAGCAGCAAACCGATCAGCGCGAAGCCGCCCTGGATGGTGAGCTTGGCGGCGCGCAGCCAACGGGGATCGCGGCTGATGAACCAGCCCAGCAGATTGATCAGCAGCAGGATGCCGACCAATGCGAAC
Source organism: uncultured Thiobacillus sp. (assembly GCA_964440155.1). GTDB lineage: Bacteria > Pseudomonadota > Gammaproteobacteria > Burkholderiales > Thiobacillaceae > PFJX01. Next base: position 851 of record CAYTRH010000092.1, read on the forward strand.
AGGATGCGGATGCCCAACATCAGGCGGCCAGCGGATGCAGGTCGAGCAGTGCGCGCGGGGTGTCCTCGGCGCGCGTGAAGGTGGCCCACTCCCAGGCATCGGCGTCGGCCAGCAGCGCGCGCAGCAGGCGGTTGTTGAGACCGTGTCCGGATTTGTAGGCGACGAAGGCGCCGAGGATGGGGTGGCCGGCCAGGTAGAGATCGCCCACCGCATCCAGCACCTTGTGTTTGACGAACTCGTCGGCGTAGCGCAAACCGTCGCTGTTGAGCACGCGGAATTCGTCCATGACGATGGCGTTGTCCAGCGTGCCGCCCAGCGCCAGGCCATGGCTGCGCAGGTATTCCACCTCGTTCGTGAAACCGAAGGTGCGCGCCCGGCTGACTTCGCGCACATAGGACTGACGCGCCAGATCGATGTGCAGCTCCTTGGCCGACTGGCGGAACACCGGGTGATCGAACTCGATGCGGAAAGTCAGCGTGCAGCCCTCGTGCGGGCGGAACTCGGCCCATTTTTCGCCATCCTCGACGCGCACCGTCCGGCGCACGCGGATGAAACGTTTGGCCGCGTTCTGCTCGACGATGCCAGCAGACTGCAACAGGTAGACGAAGGGCGCGGCGGAACCATCGAGAATGGGAACCTCCGGACCGTCCAGATCGACGTACAGGTTGTCGATGCCCAGCCCGGCCAACGCCGACATCAGATGTTCCACCGTGGCCACGCGTGCGCCGTTGGCCTCCAGCGCCGAACACAGCCGGGTGTCGCACACCAGATCCGGCGCGACGCGGAAATCGCGCGGTTCGGCCAGATCGATGCGGCGGAACACGATGCCGGTGTCGACCGCCGCCGGGCGCAGGGTCAGGTTCACGCGCGCGCCGGTGTGCAGACCGACGCCGGTGGCGCGAACCAATTGTTTGATGCTGCGTTGGCGGATCATGCGCAAGCCCGGTGCAATGAGAGACCGCCCCGGCGCACCGCCACGAGCGGGTACCGGGGCGGTCGCACGGGGCGCGAACCGGCGAATTCTACCCCGGGCGCACGGGAGGGCACGCCGCCCTGGAAGGGTCGCGATTCACCCGCGCCAACCGCTGTGGCATCGGCGACGCACATCAGTCCGCCTGCTTGCGCAGGAAGGCGGGGATGTCGAGCGTGTCGATGCCGGCCGCCTGCGTCGCCTCCACCGCCGCCTGACTGCCGCGCCTGCCGGTGCGGAAGGTAGTGGGGATGTCGTAGTTGTGCTCCGGGTTGTAGCCCATCGGCCCCGGCGCGTAGGCCGGCATGCCGTCAGTGCCGGTGGCGGGCAGCACGGGCTCGACGATGTGCATGACCGGCTTGGATGCGTGCCGCACCGGATTGCCCAGGCCGGTGGCGACCATGGTCACGCGCAGGCTGTCGCCCATGGCCTCGTCCAGCGAGGTGCCGACGATCACCGTGGCTTCCTCGGCGGCAAAGCCCTGGATGGTGTTCATCACCTCGTAGTACTCCTCCAGCGTCAGGCTGTCGTTGGCGGTGATGTTGACCAGCACGCCACGCGCCCCCTTCAGGTCGACGTTCTCCAGCAGCGGGCTGGCCACGGCGGCCTCGGCCGCGGCGCGCGCGCGCTCTTCGCCGGTGGCGGCGGCGGAACCCATCATGGCCATGCCGACCTCGCTCATCACCGTTTTCACGTCGGCGAAGTCGACGTTGATCATGCCCGGGTTGCTGATGATCTCGGCGATGCCGGCGACGGCGTTGTGCAGCACATCGTTGGCGGCGGTGAACGCGTCGGTGAGCTTGGCCTTGCCGCCCAGCACCTGGATCAGCTTCTCGTTGGGGATCACGATCAAGCTGTCGACGTGTTCCGACAGCGCCTTCAGTCCGGTCTCGGCCGAGCGCATGCGCTTGCCCTCGAAGCCGAACGGCTTGGTTACCACCGCCACCGCCAGGATGCCCAGATCCTTGGCCACCTCGGCGACCACCGGCGCCGCGCCGGTGCCGGTGCCGCCGCCCATGCCGGCGGCGATGAACAGCATGTCGGCGCCATCGATCAGCTCGGCGATGCGCTCGCGGTCCTCCAGCGCCGCTTCACGGCCCACCTCCCACTTGCCGCCGGCGCCCAGACCCTTGGTCGCGGAGTTGCCGATCTGCAACTGCACGGCGGCCTTGTTGCGGCGCAGCGCCTGGGCATCGGTGTTGATGCTGATGAATTCCACCCCGGTCATGCCCTTGTTGATCATGTGGTCCACGGCATTGCCGCCGCAACCGCCCACGCCGATGACCTTGATCACGGCTTCCTGACTCTGCATCTCTTCCAATTCGAACAACATGCTCATGCTGGATCCCTCCTGTAAACAATCCCTAAACCGTCACGCGCCCGCACCCGGCGCCACGCCCTGACACACCCCGACCGAAAACCGACCGCTGCCTGCCCATCACTGCCCACCCCCTAGAAGTTCTGCTGAAACCACGTCCTCATCCGCTGCCATACCTGGCCCAGGCTGGCGCCTTGCAGACGTGCCGCCTGATCCATCTCGTGTTTGTCCAGCCCCGCCAGCAGCAAGCCGACGGCGGTGGCGAAACGCGGGTTGTGCACCCGCTCGGAAAAGCCGCCGACGTATTGCGGCATGCCCACGCGCACCGGCACGTGAAAGATCTCCTCGGCCAGTTCGGTCATGCCCTTCATCAGCGCCGAGCCGCCGGTCAGCACGATGCCGGAGGAAATCTGCTCCTCGAAGCCGCTGCGCCGCAGTTCGGCCTGCACCAGGCTGAACAGCTCCTCGACGCGCGGCTCGATCACCTCCGACAGCAGTTGCTTGGACAGCATGCGCGGCCCGCGCTCGCCGATGCCGGGCACCTCGATCATCTCCTTGGGATCGGCCAACTGGCGCAGCGCCACGCCGTGCTGGATCTTGAGATCCTCGGCTTCGCGCGTGGGCGTGCGCAGGGTCATGGCGATGTCGTTGGTGATCTGGTCGCCGGCGATGGGGATCACCGCCACGTGCTGGATGGCGCCGCGCGTGAATACGGCGATGTCGGTGGTGCCGCCGCCGACGTCGACGATGCACACGCCCAGATCCTTCTCGTCGTCGTTGAGCACGGCGAAGCTGGAAGCCAGCGGTTGCAGCACCAGGTCCTTGACCTCCAGACCGCAGCGGCGCACGCATTTGACGATGTTCTGCGCCGCCGACACCGCGCCGGTGACGATGTGCACCTTGACCTCCAGGCGCACGCCGGACATGCCCAGCGGCTCGCGCACGCCGTCCTGGCCGTCGATGATGAACTCCTGCGGCAGCACGTGCAGTACCTGCTGGTCGGCGGGAATGTGCAGCGCGCGCGCGATCTCGATGACCCGATCGACATCGGCCTGCGACACCTCGCGGTCGCGGATCGGCAGCATGCCGCTGGAGTTCTGCGCCTTGATGTGGCTGCCGGCGATGCCGGTGTGCACCTGCGTGATCTTGCAGTTGGCCATCAGCTCGGCCTCCTCCAGCGCGCGCTGGATGGCGGTGACCGTAGCCTCGATGTTGACCACCACGCCTTTCTTCAGGCCGCGCGAGGGCGCCTGGCCCATGCCGATGATGTTGATGCCGCCTTCGGGCAACACTTCGGCCACCAGCGTGACGATCTTGGACGTGCCGATGTCCAGGCCGACGATGAGGTCCTTGTTTTCCGTGATCTTCTTCATGTGCTATGTGTCGTGTGCCTATCGACGCCGGAGACCCGTGACGCCGGACGCGCAGCCGGGTCGGTCAGCGCGCGCGGGTCGCTCCGGAGCATTCGCCGCTCGCCGGCGAAACCGTTGGGATAGCGCATGTCCACGCGGCGCAGGGGCCCGACCGCCGCCACGGCCAGCGGGTAGAAGCGCACGAAACGGTCCAGCCGCTCGTTGATGCGCTCGCGCCCCAGCTCGACGTGGATGCCGCCGGACAGACGGATGCGCCAGGACTGCCGCGCGCTCATGACCACCTGTTCGACGCGCAGATCGAGGCGCGCCGCCTGCGCGACGAATTCGGCATAGCGCCGCGCGACTTCCCGTTCCATGCCCTCTGGCGCATACAGCCGGGGCAGGCCGTCCCACGGCGCCACCTCGAAGATCTCGCCATGGGTGTTGAGGATGGCGCGGTCGTTCCACGCCGCCGCTGCGCGATGCTCCTCCAGCACGACATCCAGCCGTCCCGGCCACACCCGGCGCACTTCGGCGCGCCGCACCCAGGGCAGCCGGGCGTAGGCGGCATGGGTCGCAGCCAGGTCCATGGAGAAGAAGCCGCCGCTCAGATTCGGCGTCAACGCCCGCACTGCCGCGCGCGTATCGGCGCGCTCGGCGCCACTGACCACCACGGTGCGTATGGGGTACAGGCGTTCGAGCATGGCCCGCCCGGCCACCCAAAGCGTGAACAGCGCGGTCACCAGGAGGATCCAGCGCGTCAGGCGGCCGAGAGCTGCCGGGTCATGCCACATCGGCCAGCTCCAGGATACGCACGCACAGCGATGCGAAATCGATGCCGGCGGCGCGCGCCGCCATCGGCACCAGACTGTGATCGGTCATGCCCGGCGCGGTGTTGGCTTCCAGCAGGTAGGGGCGGCCGTCGTCGTCGCGCAGGAAGTCGATGCGCGCCCAGCCGCGGCAGCCCAGCGCCTGGAAGGCGCGCAGCGCCAGCGCGCGCATCGCCGCCTCGTCCGCCGCGCCGAGGTCGCTCGGACAGTCGTAACGGGTGTCGTCGCGGAAATACTTGGCCTCATAGTCGTAGAAGTCGGTCGCCGGCACGATGCGGATGGACGGCAGCGCCTGTTCGCCCAGGATGGCGACCGTGTACTCGCCGCCCAGCAGCGCGCGCTCGGCCAGCACCAGCGCATCGTGACGGGCGGCCTCGCGCCAGGCGGCCGGCAGGTCGTCGACACGGTCGACCTTGACGATGCCGATGCTGGAACCCTCGCGCGCCGGCTTGACGAACAGCGGCAGCCCCAGGCGCGCGGCGACGGCAGCGAAGTCGCTGTGTTCGTCCAGCAGCGCATGTTCCGGCACCGGCAGATCCAGCGCCTGCCACAGCAGCTTGGTGCGCCACTTGTCCATGGCCAGTGCCGACGCCAGCACACCGCTGCCGGTATACGGGATGCCGAGCAGGTCCAGCGCCCCCTGCAGCGTGCCATCCTCGCCGCCGCGTCCATGCAACGCGACGAAGGCACGCGCATAGCCGTCGGCGCGCAGCTCGTGCAGCGGGCGCGTCGCCGGATCGAAGGCATGCGCGTCGATGCCGCGCCCGCGCAGCGCCGCGAGCACGGCGGCGCCGCTGCGCAGCGAAATCTCGCGTTCCGCCGAGTGGCCGCCGCACAGCACCGCAACCTTGCCGAAATCCGCGTGCCCGCTCATGCGCGTTCTCCCAGGATGCGTACCTCACGCACCAGGCGCACGCCGGTCTTCAGCTCCACCTGCTGCTGCACCCGATCGATCAGTTGCTCGATGTCGGCGGCCGTGGCCGTACCCAGATTGACGATGAAGTTGGCATGCTTGGGCGAGACCTGGGCGCCACCGACGCGCAGCCCTTTGAGCCCGCAGGATTCGATCAGGCGGGCGGCATGATCGCCGGGCGGATTGCGGAACACGGAACCGGCGTTGGGCTGGTCGAGCGGCTGGGTTTCGATGCGCTTCTGCAACAGGCGCTTGATCTCGGCGCGCGAGGCTTCGCCGTCGCCACGCGGCAACATGAACCAGGCGGCGACGAACCATTCGTCCGGACGGGGCGCCAGCGGCGCGAGCCCCGGATTGGAGGTATCGCCGGCATCGGCACGCAGTTCGGCATGGCGGTAGCCGACCCGGTACTCGCCGGGCGCGCGCCGCGCCAGCTCACCGCGCCGATCGACGGTGAGCACGCGGGTCACGTACTCCCAGGTCTCATGACCATAACAGCCGGCGTTCATGGCCAGGGCGCCGCCCACCGTGCCGGGCACGCCGGCCAGGAATTCGGCGCCGACCAAACCGTGGTTGGCGGCGAAGCGCGCCACCTTGGGACTGGCCACGCCCGCCTCGGCGAAGATCACACCGTAGCGGCTGGCGTCCTCGCCGGCACCGTTGGGCCGACGCTGCTCCAGATGGATGCGGCCCAGTGCGCCATGCAGATGGATCACGGTGCCGCGCACGCCGCCATCACGCACCAGCAGGTTGCTACCCAGGCCGATGAAATGCACCGGCTCGTCATCGTCCAGACTGCGCAGGAAGGCACACAGGTCATCGAGATCGGCCGGGGTGTACAGACGATCGGCGCTGCCGCCGACGCGCCAACTGGTGTAACGGTTCATGGGCGCATTGAACCGCAGATGGCCCTGCAAGCCCGGCACACGCGGGCGCGACACGTCGGGCAACGGCGTATCGGTCATGTCGTCCCCTCCCGCACCAGAGCCGCCAGTCGGGGCGCCACCTGACCGATGGAGCCGGCACCCATGGTCAGCACCACGTCGTCATCCCGCACGAAGTCGGCCAGCGCCGCCGGCAGGTCGTTGACCTCGGCGACGAACAGCGGCTCCACCTTGCCCAGCACACGCAGCGCGCGCGCCAGTGCGCGGCCGTCCGCGGCCACCAGTGGCGGTTCGCCGGCGGCATAGACTTCGGTCAGCAACAGCGCATCGGCCTGCGACAGCACCTGCACGAAGTCCTCGAACAGGTCGCGCGTGCGCGTGTAGCGGTGCGGCTGGAACGCCAGCACCAGCCGGCGACCGGGGAAGGCGCCGCGCGCCGCGGCCAGGGTGGCGCGCATCTCCGCCGGATGGTGGCCGTAATCGTCCACCAGCGTGAACCGCCGACCATCGGCCAGGCGCAGCTCGCCATAACGCTGGAAGCGGCGGCCGACACCGCTGAAATGAGCCAGCGCGCGCTGCGTGGCGGCGTCCGGCACCTGCAACTCCCAGGCCACGGCGATGGCTGCCAGCGCGTTGAGCACGTTGTGCAGACCGGGCAGGTTGAGCGCCACGTCGATCGGCGAGCGCACGCCGTTGCGCACCGCGGTGAAACGCATGCCGCCGTCCTCGGCGCGGATGTCGATGGCCTGGATGGCGCAATCCTCGGTGGTGCCGTAGGTCATCACCGGTTTTTCGATGCGCGGCAGCAACGCGCGCGCCACCGGATCGTCGGCGCACACCATGGCCATGCCCCAGAACGGCAGGCGGTGCAGGAAGTCGACGAATGCGCCTTTCAGCCGCTCGAAGTCATGGCCGTAGGTGTCCATGTGGTCGGCGTCGATGTTGGTCACCACCGCCACCACCGGCGACAGATGCAGGAACGAGGCGTCCGATTCGTCGGCCTCGGCCACCAGCCATTCGCCCTGACCGAGGCGCGCGTTGGCACCGGCGGCGAGCAGCTTGCCGCCGATGACGAAGGTGGGATCCAGGCCGGCCTCGCTGAGGATGCTGGCGATCAGGCTGGTGGTGGTGGTCTTGCCATGCGTGCCGGCCACGGCGATGCCCTGCTTGAAGCGCATCAGCTCGGCCAGCATCATCGCCCGCGCCACAACCGGCACGCGCGCGGCGCGCGCGGCGATGATTTCGGGGTTGTCCTCGGCGATGGCGCTGGACACCACCAGCACGTCGGCGCCGGCGACGTGCGCGGCGGCGTGACCGCGGAACACGCGCGCGCCCATGCCAGCAAGGCGCTGGGTGACCGCATTGTCGGCAGCGTCGCTGCCGCTCACCTGGTAGCCCAGGTTGAGCAGCACCTCGGCGATGCCGCTCATGCCGGCGCCGCCGATGCCGACGAAGTGGATATGACGGACCTTGTGCTTCATCGCGCCGGCGTCCGTGCACGGGTGACCGACGAGGGCCGGAAAACGCTGACGCTCATCGGGCCAACTCCTCGACCACCTGCGCGACACGCTCGGTGGCCTGGGGCTTGGCCAGCGTGCGCGCCTTGCCTGCGCGCGCCAGCAGCTCGGCGCGGGTGAGGCCGGTCAGCCAGGCGGCGAGCGCGTCGATGCTCAGCGCATCCTGCGGCATCAGCCAGGCGGCGCCGGCATCGGCCAGGAAGCGGGCATTGGCGCGCTGGTGATCGTCGACCGCATGCGGGTACGGCACGAACAATGCAGCGGAGCCGCTGGCGGCGATCTCCGCCACGGTCAGCGCGCCGGCGCGGCAGATCACCACGTCGGCCCAGTCCAGCGCCTGCGCCATGTCGTCGATGAACGCGAGACACTCGGCCTCGACGCCGGCCTGGTCATAGTACGCCCGCAGCGCCTGCACATGCGCGGCGCCGGACTGATGACGCACCTGTGGGCGCGCATCGGCCGGCAGGCGGGCCAGGGCCTGCGGCACGCGTTCGTTCAGCGCCGCCGCACCCAGGCTGCCGCCCACCACCAGCAGGCGCAGCCGCCCCGCGCGTCCGGCCAGGCGCACGTCCGGCAGCGGCAACGCGGCGATGTCGGGCCGCACCGGATTACCGCACCACTCCGCGGCCACCTTGCCGCAAGGCAGCGGCTTGTCTTCGGCGTGCGTGAATGCACTCGGATAACCGGTCAACACCCGGTCGGCGAGACAGGCAAGCACCCGGTTGGTCAGGCCGGCGACGGCGTTCTGTTCATGCACCACCAGCGGCTTGCCGAACAGGCTGGCCATCATGCCGCCGGGAAATGCGGCATAACCGCCCAGACCGAGCGCGACGTCGGGCCGTTCCCGGAAGATCGCGCGCGCCGCCTGCCAAAACGCCAGCACCAGGAACATCGGGATCACCACCTTGCTCAACACCCCCTTGCCGCGCAGCCCGGCGACGCGCAGCCAGACCATGTCGAAACCGCGTTCCACCACCAGACGGGCTTCCAAGCCGGCGCGCGTACCCAGCCACACCACGCGCCAGCCGTCGGCGCGCAGCCGTTCCGCCACTGCCAGCGCCGGCATCACATGGCCGCCGGTGCCGCCGGCCATGACCAGCACGGTACGCGACGGCAGCGCGCCCACGGGCGTCTGGCGTGCGCCGGCGCTCATGCCTTCTTCCCCCGCATCAGGCAGCGGTTCTCGTAATCGACGCGCATCAGCACGGCCAGCGCCAGACAGTTGGCGACGATGCCGGAGCCGCCGTAGCTCATCAGCGGCAGGGTGAGCCCCTTGGTGGGCAGCACGCCCAGGTTCACACCCATGTTGATGAACGCCTGCGTACCCATCCACACGCCAACGCCCTGCGCCACCAGCGCGGCGAAGTTGCGCTGCATCAGGCTGGCCTGCCAGCCGATGGAGAACGCCCGCCAGGTGACCCAGGCGAACAGGCCGATGACCGTGAGCACGCCGATCAGCCCCAGTTCCTCGCCGATCACCGCGAACAGGAAATCGGTATACGCCTCGGGCAGGTAGAACAGCTTCTCGACGCTGTCGCCCAGACCGACGCCGGTCAGCTCGCCGTTGCCGAACGCGATCAACGCGTGCGACAACTGGTAGCCGGCGCCGTAGGGATCGCTCCACGGATCCAGGTAACTGATCACGCGTTGCAGGCGGTAGGGCGACATCACCACCAGCAGCACGAAACCGACCGCCAGCAGCGCCACCAGACCCAGCAGCAGGCGGGTGTTGAGGCCGCCCAGGAACAGGATGGCCAGGGCGATGGCGACGATGACCACGAAGGCGCCGAAATCCGGCTCCAGCAACAGCAGGGCGCCGACCGTGAGCATGACCAGGAACATGGGCAGGAAGCCCTTCTTCACGCTGCGCATGTGCGCCGCCTTGCGCACGGTGTAGTCGGCGGCATACAGGATGGTGGCGAACTTCATCAGTTCCGAGGGTTGCAGGTTGCCCAGCGCGCCCAGCGGTATCCAGCGTCGGCTGCCGTTGACCTCCTTGCCGATGAACGGCAGCAGCACCAGCACCAACAGTGCCGAGCCGACGATGAACAGCCACGGCGCCAGCTTCTGCCACACCTGCGTGGGAATCTGCAACGCGGCGTAACCGGCGCCGATGCCGATCGCCAGATACATGGCATGCCGCACCAGGTAGAACGCGGAACGGCCATCGACGGATTTGGCATCGGCGATGGCGATGGAGGCCGAATACACCATGACCAGACCCAGCATCAGCAGTCCGGCGCTGGCGTAGAACAGGCTCCAGTCGTAAGGCGTCAGCGCGGTGCGCTTGAGCGCGGCGTTATGAAACATGACCGTCGCCCCCGACTGCCACGGCCTGCGCGGCGGCGAGCCGCGTGACCGCGTCGATGAACACCTGCGCGCGATGCGTGTAGTCGCGGAACATGTCCCAGCTGGCGCAGGCGCCTGCCACACCGCGGCGTCCATGTCGGCGGCGCGCCGTATCGGGCAGGCGCCGGCCAGCGCCGCCTCGATCAGCGGCGCATCGCGGCCGATCAACACCACCGCGCGCGCGCCCGCGACGGCCGCGCGCAGCGGCGTGACATCCTGGCCGATGCCGACGCCGCCGGCGATCAGCACCACCGGTTGCCGCAGGC